>CAZIPT010000005.1:0-50929 GCA_964541375.1 uncultured Eubacteriales bacterium | reverse complement strand
GAAGGCTGGGGGAACGGGCTCATAACCCGAAGGTCGTCGGTTCAAATCCGGCCCCCGCGACCAAGACTTATCGCAGGTCAGAGGCTCAAAAGCTTCTGGCCTGTTTTGTTCTCCGGGTTCCGAACGAATGACTCACCATAAGTCAGGGAGCTGGGCTTCTCTCGTACGGCGACCGGCGTCGTGTCCGGCTCCGTGGATAAGCGGCTAGCTATCGCGCAGATCCCAGTGCATCTCTCTATGCCTCGTCCTCGAACAGGTCGTTCTCGTCGAGACTGCGGAGAAGCGCATCGACCGCGGGAGCGTCAGCGATCTCGTTGTAGCGACGCCGCATCTTTGGCGCCGACAGCTTTCGACCGCTGGGTGCAGCGTCGAACAGTGCGGCAAGCGCTGCAGCGAACTGGGTGACGTGCTCGTCGTCGCGATGGACGAGCCATGCGTCGTAGGCGCCATTCACCTGAGATGCAGCGCGTTCGAACGATCCAAGCTCGACCAACCGTCCGTCAACCAGCCGAAACGTCACGTCGGCCTGGGCCGCGACTTCGACATCATGGGTCACAGCGACGATCGTCGTCTTCTCGGATCGAGCCAGCTCACGGAGAAGCTGGACGATGATGCTTCCGGTCTCAGAGTCCAGGTTTCCCGTCGGCTCGTCGGCCAGAATCAGAGAAGGACGGTTGGCCAGGGCGCGAGCGATCGCGACGCGCTGCTGCTCTCCCCCGGACAGTCTTCCGGGCCTGCGGCGATGCTTGTCCTCGGACAGCCCGACTCGGTCCAGCAAGGCGCTGGCTCGATCGCGTCGCTCTTGGATGGCAACGCCGCTGAATTCCATCGGCAGCATCACGTTCTCGGCTGCCGACAGGTTCGGAATCAGGTTGTAGGACTGGAATACGAAGCCCACGCTGTCACGCCTGAACTCGGTCAGCTCGTCTTGGCCGAGGGTTGTGATGTCGTGGCCACCGATGACGACGGAGCCAGACGTCGGCACGTCGAGCGTCCCCAGAACGGAGAGCAGTGTGCTCTTTCCGCTTCCACTTGGGCCGACTATCGCTGCGAACACGCCGTCATCCAGCTCGAAGCTGACGTCATCGACTGCGGTGACGACGGAATCGCCCGTGACGAACTCGCGCCGGATTCTCTCTGCGATCAGCATCTACTCGTTCCTCATCACTTCGGCGGGACGAATGCGGGCGATGAGCCAGGCCGGTATGGCGCTGCCGATGACCGCGACGAACATCGCCGCAAGCAGGCCGTAGAGCGCCATCCCATAGCCGACCTTCGCATGCAGATCGTTGGTCGCCCCTCGGATGATCGTATAGGCCGCCCAGCCCGCCTTGAAGCCTATGTCCAGGCTGCCGGCGGCGTTGTCCCCGGCGTTCGCCTTACCAGCCAACACGAGCTGATTGAATATTGGACCCGTCACGACAACACCTATGAGTGCGCCCGCCGCGCTGCCCATCAAGGCAAGCACGAACGCCTCCACGACGAACTGCGTCACCACTGTGTTGTTGGAGGCGCCGATTGCCTTTAGAACGCCGATCTCGCGCTTTCGTTCCCGTACGATCATGAGCATGGTCAGGAAGATGATCACGGCGCCGACGAACAGAGAGACGATCAGGTTCTGAGTGGCGATGCGCTTGACCTCGATCAGCGGGCCTACCGCCTGATTGAAGATGTCCTGTGTCGTCGTGATGTCAGCCGCTATCCCCAGCCTATCGGCGAGTGCCTGCTTGACCAAGGGGATGCTGTCGACCGAATCGACATCGACATACATCATCGAGACGAGACCCGGCTCGGACTTCATGCGCTGAAGTGCAGGCAACGGGAAGTAGATGATGTTGTCGGCCCACATGTTCTTGCCAGCGAAGATACCGGCGACTCGAACCTGGGATCCATACACATTGAAGGTGGAGCCAACCTGAAGATTGTTCTTGTCGGCGATTCCTTTGCCGACGAGTACTTCGTCAGACTCGCCGTTCAGCTCGATCATCTTGCCCGAAATGATCTTCAGCTCGTTGCCGTCGATCGCCTTTTCGTGGGCGAGCGTGTTCGTGCCCGTGCCGAAGATCGGCATCGTGATCGGCCCCATCTCAGAGCCGGGCCGACTGTAGTTCTCGATCGAACTCCTCAGCTCGGTGTCCACCCCAGGCTGCAGCTGAGCACGGAGGCGTTTGACGACGCTCTTCACGTGCGGGATACCCTCAACATCACCCAGCTGTGCATCGGAGAGAGGCACACCGCCCACGCCCATGACCGATCCGGCGGGAACGATCGTGATTCTGCTTCCAATCGCCTGTTTCACGGAGTCGATGCGCAGCTGTACGGCTTCCACCGACAGCATCATCACGAGCGCCAGCCCGATCGACAGGCCGACGATCACCACCACCGAGAAGGCGCGAATCTTGTTGCGAAACACGTTCCTCGCGCCCCGGATTACTGCCCCCATAGGCGGATGCCGTCCCCCTCGCCCGAGCCGACTGGATGGCACTGCCGAATGCCTGCAGAAGCTTAGCAAAGATTACGAGCGCCAGGAGCAAACGTCCGCGCGTCGGATCGGGGGATGGCATCTTGCCCTCTGGCCGACGCCCTCCAAGCGATGACGCGATGTTTCTCGCTGCCCCCGGGGGTAAGTACTCCCCACGCGGGAATGCCCGCGTTTCCGGCATTAGGCGTGCGCGTCGGACACGCGCGCCGACGAAGGGGGCACAGATGAGCAACATCGTGGTTCTAGGTTTCGCGAACGAAATGGCCGCCGACGCGTTCTCGGCAAAACTCAGAGACCTGTACGCCGAGAACAACCTCATCATCGTCGACGCGGTCAAGGTGACCGTCGGCGACGACAGCAAGATCAAGATTCACCGTGAGGGGATGTCGGCCATCGGTGGGGACGCCCTGATCGGCGGGTTCCTGGGAGGTGCCGTGGGACTGCTGTTCCTCAACCCGGTGGCAGGCGCCGCCGTCGGCGCGGCTGCAGGAGCCGGCTATGGTGCGCACTCGGGAGGGCACGGCATCGACAAGGACTTCATCGAGGGGACTTCGGATGCGCTGAAGCCCGGCACGGCCGCGCTGTTCCTGCAGGTCGATGAGGCCAACGCCGAGAGGGTCAAGGCGGAGATCGAAGGAACCGAGGCCACCGTCATTATGACGACGCTCTCGCCGGAGGCAGAGGCCCAGCTCAAGGCGGCCCTGGGAGATCAATAAGCCGCTAGTAGGCCTCTCGACGCTGAGCGGCACCTGTGAGTCGACCCACGAAGGGCGGGAGCGATCCCGCCCTTCGGTTGCTCTCGGCATTCCACCAGGCCGTTGCCGGCTCAAAGACAAGAGGGAAGCCCCGTCGCCGTATTCATGCTTGAGCAGGGCAGAGGTTGACGGCGATGGGGCTTCCACGTGCTGTTTCGGCAAAGGCCCGGCGAGACATTAGGACGAAGGTGACGCGATTGCTGCGCGGCAGCGAGATCACTCGTCGCTGGTGGTCCTAAAGCGAGAGCCGGTCGGAAAGCTCCATCCACTTGTCTTCAAGTTCGGAGACCTGCTGCTCGGCGGTCTCGAGCCGTGCCTGGACTTCGAGCAGGGCCTCGTAGTCCGAGGGATCCGTCAGCTTCGCCTCGGCGCGGACCGCGTCGGCTTTCTTGCAGGCCGTTTCCAGCTTGCGCTCGGTGGAAGCCAGCTCCTTCTTCAGGCTGTGCTGCTCGGCCGACGAGCTGACCGCACCCGCCTTTGGCTTCGACGGCTTGTCGGCTTGGGCGCCCGAGCGTGCCTGGTCGCGCGCGTCCAGGAGCCGCAGGTATTCGTCGACGCCGCCGGGCACGTGGCGGATCTTGCCGGCGATCACGGCGAACTGGTCGTCGGTCACACGCTCCATCAGGTGCCGGTCGTGCGTGATGAGGAGCAGCGTGCCGGGCCATGTGTCCAGAAGGCTCTCGACCACGGCGAGCATGTCGATGTCCAGGTCGTTGTCCGGCTCGTCCAAGATCAGTACGTTGGGCTTGTCCAGCAGGATGAGCATCAGCTGCAGCCGGCGCTTCTGTCCGCCGGACAGGTCGGACACCGGCGTGGAAAGCTGGGAGGCCTCGAATCCCAGCCGCTCCAGCAACTGCGCCGGAGTCAGCTCCTTGCCGTCGATCTCGTAGCGGGTGTTGTACCGGGAGAGAACCTCTCGGACACGCGAGTTCCCCAGCTCGTTGAGCTCGTTGAGATGCTGCGACAGGATCGCGAACTTCACGCTCTTGCCGATCTTGACGTGACCTGATGTGGGTTCGAGCGATCCGCGGATGAGGTTGAGCAGCGTGGTCTTGCCCGACCCGTTCTCGCCCAGGATCCCGATACGGTCGCCTGGGCCGATGAGCCACGTGACGTCGTCGATGACGGTCTTGTCGGCAAAGCGCTCGGTCACGCCGACAAGGTCGACGACCTGTTTGCCCAGGCGCGAGACGGCCGTTCGCTTGAGTTCCAGGGAGTTGCGCATGGGCGGCTCGTCGGCGATGAGCGCGAGCGCTTCCTTGACGTGGAACTTGGGCTTGGTCGCCCGGGCGCGCGCACCACGCGAGAGCCATGCGAGCTCCTTGCGCATGAGGTTCTTGCGCTTCTGCTCGGCGGTCTGGGCGGCCTCCGCACGTTCAACGCGCTGCAGCACATACGCCGAGTAGCCACCGTCGAACTGCTCCACCTGGCCGTCGTGGACCTCCCACATGCTGAGGCACACCTCGTCGAGGAACCAGCGGTCGTGCGTGACCACAAGCAGCGCGCCGGACTTCTTGGGCCAGCGGCTCTTGAGGTGCTCGGCAAGCCACGCGATGCCATGGACGTCGAGGTGGTTGGTGGGCTCGTCGAGCATGAGGACGTCGAAGTCGCCGACGAGCACGCGCGCTAGATCGACGCGACGCCGCTGCCCACCGGACAGGTCGCCGACGCGGCCGCCCCAGGGGATGTCGGCGATCAGGCCGCGAAGGATGCCTCGGATGCGCGCGTCTGACGCCCAAGTGTGCTCGGGTACGTCGCCGACGACCGCGTGGGCGATGGTCGCGTCCGGGTCGAGCGCATCGGTCTGGGCGAGCGTGCCGATGGTGATACCGCCTCGCCGCATGATGCGACCGTCGTCCGGCGGGAGCGAGCCGGCGAGCAGCGACAGGAGCGTCGACTTGCCGTCGCCGTTGCCGCCCACGACGCCCACACGGTCGCCCTCGTCGATGCCCAGGCTGACCGAGTCGAAGACCTTCTTCGTCGGGTATTCCAGATGGACGTTCTCGCATCCGAGCAGATATGCCACGGGGCCGGACCTCGATCCTCGCTGCCGATGAGCACGAACGACACTATGGCACCGCACGCCAGCCAAGGATACCGAGGGGGCGTCACAGCAGGGCCTGGTGGGGCCGGCCTGAAACCCAGGCGGGCCGGCGGCACCGATCGGCGTCTAGGCGCGGCGGAGCTAGACGGTGAGCGTTCCGGCCTCGAACAGCCTCACGCATGCCGAGACAACCCGGGGGTCGTACTTCTCGGGATGCTGCGTGATCTCGGCCATAGCGACGTCCAGTCCAAGGGCCGCACGATACGGACGGTGCGCAGCCATCGCTTCGATGACGTCGGCGACCATAAGAACGCGGGCCTCCGTCGAGATGTCGTCGGCGAGCAGCCCGTTGGGATAGCCGGAACCGTCCATGCGCTCGTGGTGCTGGAGAACGATATCGGCGACGGGCCAGTCGAAGTCGATGTCCTTCAAGATGTCGTGGCCCGCCTGAGAGTGTGCCTTGATGAGGTCGAACTCGATGTCCGCGAGCTTGCCGGGCTTGGTCAGTATCTCGGTGGGGATTGCGAGCTTCCCGACGTCGTGAACGAGCCCGGCGACCTCGATCGCGTCGATCTCGTTGCGCGTCAGACCCATCTCCTTGGCGATGAGACAGCCGATGCGCGAGACCCCCTCCTCGTGGCCCTGCGTGTAGGGATCGCGGGCCTCGACGATCTTGCCCATCGTCTCGGTGACTCCTCGCAATACCCGCTCGAGCCGCTCGTTGGTTTCTCGGAGCATCCTCTCTTTTTCTTTGCGCGTCGTGATTTCGTGCAGAAAGACCGAGAGGCCGCCGCTATCGGTTGACTCGGAGCGAACGCTCACCTCGACGTCGATGACTCCGCCGTCTTTTCGGCGGTGCCGGGTCTCGAAGCGGTCCTCACCATTCTCCAGTATGTTGCGGATATGTGCCTCCGTCTGGCCTGCCGACTCCTCGGCCTCCAGATCGGTGACCCGCATGCTCATCAGCTCTTCCTTGGAGTAGCCCGTCATCTCGCAGTAGGCATGATTGATGTCGAGCAACCGCCCCTGCGCATCCACGCGCATGAAGCCATCCAGCGCGGTGTGCAGGATGGTGCGATAGCGTTCCTCGGTCTGCTGCAGGGTCCGCTCCGTGCGTTTTCGGATGAAGGCCTCGCCCAAGTGCGCTCCGATGTCCTCGAGGCACTCGATCATCTCGATGTTGAACCGGTCAACGGAGTGATCGGCCAGATGCAGGAGACCGACCATCTCGTTTTCGCTCAAGATCGGTATCAGAGCAAGCGACGCGAACCCCTCGTGCATACACACGTTGCGCGGATTGTGACGGGGGTCGTCTTCGGGTGGCAGGTCGAGCATGGGGAGGGAGTTGTTGGTCCAGATGCTTCCGCCCGGTGTCGCAAGAGGGCTGTCAGGGTCGAGCTTGCCCGAGAGCATCAGCCCGCACGTGCACTCCAGGATCGCCGTCCCGTCGTCTTCGCGGCGCACCACACCGTCGGCGTCACGTTCGAGCAGCGTGTTCTCGGTCGCGAGGAAGCTCGGGCCGAAGCCATCCTCGCCGTAGTACGGGAAGTCTTCGCCGTGCCGCAATCGAATACCCACGGCGTCGACGCCGGTTTCGGCCGTCAGCAGCGCCAAGGTTCGCCGAATCGCCACGCGCTCGTCGGCGGACTCGTTGATCGCGGCGAGAACGGCGCGGCCCATCTCGCGGTAGCGCAGGCGAACGCCGGGGCCGGTGGTGGCGCCCTTCGAGTCAGCTCTGACCGGCGCAACCGGGACGGCTGATCTGGTGTTCATGGTTTCTCCCAATTCGGCGGTCACAGAAGTGACGGCCGACTTCCACCCATGGGGCGCCTCCAGTGGCGTGTATACCCACATCGGGTGCCTGAGCACGCAAAACGGGTCCGCGACCGCACGGGCGCCGGACGAAACGGTGGATGGTTTCCAGGGTCCGACCATCCCTGGCGCGTAATCGCAGGAGTTCGGCGTCGTCCGTGGAACATGGATGCATAGCCGAGAAACTGTGAGTAGCCAAGGGAGCCGGCGCGTGAGGGACTGCACCCCGCTTGACACGCTGTGTGACGTACTGGGAGACGCGCTCGATCCGGTGATCGCGTACACATCCGACGGGCGCTACCTCTACATCAACGCCGCGGCGGGCGCGTTCATGGAGCGCTCGTCGCTCGACGTGGTCGGTCGGCACTGGCACGAGCTGGGGATTCCGGCCGTGGTCATGGAGCCACTCACCGCGAAAGTCGCCACCGTTGCCTCCTCGGGCCGCTCCCTGAGCTACCGGTTCGAGGCCACGGCGCTCAGGGACCTCCGGGTGTTCGACGTCTCACTCTCGCCGCTCTGGACCGAGTCGCACAGCGTCCTTGCGGTGCTGGCGATTTTCCACGACGTGTCGGAGTACGTCAGGCCCAGGCTGGGGAGCTGACGGGCACTACGCCCGGTGGTCGAAGCGTTGCTGATTGGGTGGGCGAGCGCGTTCGTGCCGGGGGTATATACGGGTGAAGTCCAACACTCTGATCGCCGAGGAGAACCCGTGTCTGTCGAAAGCCCCGAATACGAAGTGATCCGGCGCGACGGTTCGTTCGAGCTGCGCCGGTACGAGGGATACCTACGCGCCGTGGTGCACGTGGCAGCGTCAGGCTACGGGCAGGCTGCCAACGCGGGTTTCGGCCCACTGGCGGACTACATCTTTGGCAACAACCGCGCATCCGGCCGCATCGCGATGACCGTTCCGGTCAGCGCCAGCAGGGTGATGGGCGAGAAGATCGCCATGACCGCGCCGGTGACGGCGACTCGGACCGACGACGACTACGTGGTGAGCTTCACCATGCCGTCGGGGTACTCGATGGAGGATCTGCCCCAGCCCAACAACCCGCTGGTGGTCTTGGAGTCCGTGGGTCCGCACGTGGTGGCCGCGGTGAGGTTCAGCGGCTACTTCAGCGACAAACACAGCGCCAAGGCCCAGGCCCAGCTGGAAGAATGGATGCAACAGCAGGGCCTGACGGCGGCCGGCGAACCGGTCTCGGCGCAGTACGACGCACCGTGGAAGCCGGGGTTCGCTCGGCACAACGAGATCATGATCCCCGTGGAGGCGGCGGCGCGGGAGATGCACTAGCCGAGCCCTCGAGTCACGACGGGAGTGAACCCCTGAAGCCTCACCGATCACCGCTGGTTCTCGTCGCGAGCGTGCTGGTCGTCGCGCTGTTGTCGGCCGGCTGCGCCCGAAGGACCCCGGGCGTGTCATCGGCGGGACTGACCACACCGGCCGAGACGACAGCGGCCGTCCTGGGCGCGCCGAGTGCCGAGACCTCCACGCCGAGCGTTGCGAGCCCGGTCACCACGTTCGCGATCATCGGCGATTTTGGCACGGGCGGTGTCAACGAAGGCACCGTAGCCACTATGGTGGCGGCGCGGAACCCGGACTTCATCATCACCACGGGCGACAACTACTACTCGGAGGCCGGCGGCACGGGAGCCGACAGGTTCGAGCACGCCGTGGGCGCCTTCTACGGCCGCTGGATGAAGGACGCCGCACGCCCGGCGACGTCGGCGCCCGAGGGCTCGGCGGTCAACGCCTTCTTCCCCTCGCTGGGGAACCACGACTACACCGACGCGACACCGGCGCTCAAGAGCTACCTGTCGTACTTCACACTGCCGGGCGCCGGCTTTGCCAACACCTCGGGCAACGAGCGCTACTACGACTTCGTGAACGGACCAGTGCATTTCTTCGTGCTGAACTCCAACAAGGAAGAGCCCGATGGCACCGGGAAGGACTCGAAGCAGGCGCGATGGCTGAAGACGCAGCTCGCGGCCTCCGGCTCGCCCTGGAACGTGGTGTACTTCCACCACCCGCCCTACGCGTCTGACGGGGATCACGGATCCACGCCGCGCTTGCAGTGGCCGTTCGCGCAGTGGGGAGCCGACGCCGTCATCGCGGGCCACGCTCATTCGTACGAGCGGATTCTGCGCGACGGCATCGTCTACTTCGTCAACGGCTCGGGCGGGCGGGGCCGCTACCCCTTTGCAGGACCGGTCGAGGGCAGCGCCAGCCGCTACGTCGACGACTGGGGGGCGCAGATCGTGACGGCCACGGCGGGCAGCCTGGACTTCGGCTTCTACAACACGCGCGGCGAGCTGATCGACAGCTGGTCGCTGTCGGCAGAGCCGAAGGCGGGGAAGTAGGAGGCTGGAGGTCGGGGCTTCTCGGCGGGCAGCGTCATGCTCGTAGCGTAGACTGCCGAGCATGGACAAACGCCGCCTCTTCACGATCTTCGCCATCGTCTTCGTAGACGTGCTCGGGTTCGGCCTCATCCTGCCATTGCTGCCGTACTACGCGACGCGGTTTGGCGCCTCGGCGTTCGTGATAGGCCTGCTCACGGCCTCGTATGCGGCGGCGCAGATCATCGGCAGCCCGATTCTTGGCAGGCTGTCCGACCGGTTTGGCCGCCGCCCGATCCTCATGATCTCGATCGCCGGGACGGCGGTGAGCTTCGTGATACTGGGCGCGGCCTCGGCGTTGTGGATGCTTTTCGCCGGGCGCTTGCTCGACGGGCTGACCGGCGGCAACTTCACCGTCGCGCAGAGCTACATCACCGACATCACCACGGCCAAGGACCGCGCGCGTGGGCTGGGACTGACGGGTGCGGCCTTCGGGCTCGGTTTCATCATCGGTCCGGCGATGGGTGGGCTGCTGTCGCAGTGGGGCTACGGAGTGCCGGCGTACGTCGCCGCGGCCGTGGCCACCATCAACGTCCTGCTCGTGGCGTTCTTCCTGCCTGAGTCGCTTTCGGCCGAGCGCAAGGCCGAGCTCGCGGCTGCGCCCCGTGGCGGTATCACGGCCAAGCGCCTTCTCGAAGCGCTGCGCCGACCGCTCTTTGGCGATGCGCTCGAACTGCGGTTCTTCTTTGGGTTCGCGTTTGCGACGTTTCAGACCATGTTCTCGCTCTGGGCGCTCAAGCACCTCAACCTTCAGCCACAGGCCATCGGGCTGCTGCTGGCCTACGTGGGCATCCTCTCGGTCATCGTCCAGCTCGTGCTCATCGGGCCGCTGACCAAACGGTTCTCCGAGGGGCTGCTGCTGGTGGTGACGCTGGGTGTCGCCGGGGTGTTCTTCTTCGCGTGGGGAGTCTCGCCCAACGTGCCCGTGCTACTCGTGGTGCTCACGCCGCTGTGCTTCGCGATCTCGATCCAGAACACGGTGAGCCAGAGCGTGCTCTCCAAGACGGTCGGGCCGACCGAGATCGGCGGCGCCTTTGGGCTCTCGTCGGCGGTGCAGAATGTGGGGTCGATCGCGGCGCCGATCATCGGCGGGCTCATCATCGGCAGCCTAGGGACCTGGGCGCCCGGGGGGTTGGCCGGCGTCATGTGCCTGGGACTCGTGCCGTTCGCGTGGAACAAGTTTGCGAAGCGTGGGGCGGCGTTCTCCGTGGCGCCGGTGGCGTCTGAGGACGAAGCAGAGGCTGCGTGAGCACGAGGCGCCTGTGCACGGTCACGTGACTACGGAGAACGTTGCGTCGCCCTACGTTCTTATAATCGTATATACGATCATGCGATGTTGAGCGTCAGCTCAGGTCGGGATGGTGTTCCGAGAGCCAGGCCAAGACGTCGTTTCGGAAGTCGAGCGTGTCGGCCAGCAGCTCCAGCAGCTCGGTTTCCGAGACGACGCCGATACGATCGTAGTCGGCCTCATTGCGGGCACGCCGGCATGAGTCCAAGTACAGCTTGCGCGTCTGTTGGTCCGATCCCATCAGCTCGGGCAAGAGGCCGATAGTCCGCCAGCGGTGTCCGCCCGATCCAGAGGACGCGCGGTATCCGCTCGCTCGAAGCACGACCGTCGCGAGCTGGAGCGCCGCGGAGTAGGCGGTTGCGAATCGGCGGTCGACCGACAGCGCCGAGATGTTCGCGTCCTTCAAGTCCCGGTCCACGACGGCGAGCAGACGCTGAATCTCCGGGCGACTGGGATCGTGAGCCTTGATGGAGCCGTCAGCTAGCCAGCTCTCCAAGCTCACCCTCGTCACCTACCAGCCAGGTCTTGGGCCGCGACAAGACTTCGAGCACGAAGGGATCCTGCAGACGAGCCGCCTCGAACCTTGCAGGTTCATAGAGGGAGACACTGATCTCGCGCCGCAATCTGGCCTCAGCGTCGCCAAGGGCGTTTGACACGGCCTTGCGGCTCACCGCGCCGACGACGAACAGGTCGATATCGCTGCCGGCCCGCTCCTTGTCAGCGGCTACTGAACCATAGATGAACGCTAGATCGATCTCGGCGGCCACCGGCTTCAGTGCGTCGCGCATGATGTCCGCGAGGGCGAAGGACTTCTCGAAGAGCGACTTGAGGTCGCCGAAGACGGGGTTGAGCGTGTTGGCGCGGTAGTAGACCTGACGTCCATCGCGACGGACGGTGACCAGGTCAGCGCCGACGAGCTTGTCGAGCGCAAGCTGCAGGGGTCTCAGCGCACCGCCGGTGTCGCGGAGCAGCTCCTGTTGGTAGTAGGAGCGTTGGGGGTTGAGCAGGAACACGGAGAGAACGCGGACCAGTGACCGCGAAGAGAAGATGGCCTGCAGTGGATTATCACTCATATTGTGAGTAATAACACTTAGAACATGAGTATGTCTAGTGGTGACGAGCGGATGCGTCTGAGCGACTGGCATGGCATCTCCCCGGATCTACTGACTCGCTCAGGCGAGAATCGCCGACGGGACTTACCGAATCCCGAACGAATGCTTCCCGGTGGATGGACGATGCGGTTGGACGACGACTACGACTGTGACGCGGCTGGCGCAGCAGCCCCGTTGATCTCATCCGCCAACGCGAGCATCTCCGCGTTCTCCGGGATGTCGCTCATGTCGTGGCCGTAGTGGACGAAGCGGGCGATCCCGGTCTTGTCGATGAGCACCTGAGCCGGCATCCGTCCCAGCTTGAACAGGTTGACCTCCTGGCCGTAGAGCTTCAGCACGCTATAGGTGGGGTCGGGGAGGCCGACGAACGGCAGCGAGTGGTCCGCCCAGTACTGCACGAACGCCGGCCCGTCCTCGGGGCCGACTACCACGATCTCGACCTCGCGCTCCACGAACTTGGAGTGGTCCTGGCGCAACTGCGCCATGTGCCGACGGCAGAACGGTCAAGCGAAGGTGCGGTTGAACACCAGCAGGACGTTCTTGCTGCCCAGGAAGTCCGAGAGGCTCACCGGATTGCCGTTGAGGTCGGGCAGGGTGAAGTCAGGTGCGGGTACGTCCAGGGCGACTCGTGGCACAAGTACCTCCTCTTGGCCCGTCGCGAGGTGCGTGCGACTGGGGTGAGCGCGGCGGTCGGCGATGCGATTGCGGCTGCGCCCGAGTTGAACATACCCGTCGCTTGCCGGTTGCCGATTCGGTTGGGGGAAGGAACCCCTTGTGGGTCGCACATCAGCTGATCCGCCACACGGAACTGGAGGCGAGTTGTCATGTCGTTCGATGATGATGATGTAGCGAGGGAACCGAAACATGCGGGCGAGCCCGTAGAGCGCGATCACGGTGTGCTGATCCAGGGTTCGACGCACGCCGACCTGTTCGATGACGACGGCTATGAGGTCGATCTGAACCCAGGGTCGGAGCCCGATCTGTGGGGTGAGCAGTCCGCGCTTGTCGAGGAGGACGAGGACGCCGGACTCCAGCTCGAGGGCTTCGCCGGTGATGAGATCCCCATGATTCTCAAGGCCATGGGCGATGATGGTGCCGAGGTGCTGCCGAGCTCTCCCGGCGGGACGAGCGCCACCGGTGCGGCTGAAGAGCCCGAGCACGGTGGGTTCCCTGAGCGGTAGCAGCTCCGCGAACGATTCAGGAAGCAGGCGTCGGTGAAGCTGCTCGCGATGGGTGAAGTGCGAGACGGCACTGCGGTAGGGGGAAAGTGATCCTATAGCCAAACGCGGCTCAGGTTGACGCAGCCGGCTTCGACCAGCGCATCCCAGACAGGCGTGTACTTTGGCTCCGGTGGCACGAACACGATGAAGCCGTCGCGACCCCGAGTGAGGAGCACCCTATACGCATTGAGTCTGATCTGCCGGGGATCCTTTACGTGGTACTTGGTGCTACAGTCCCAGCGGCCGTCCGCCCACCAGAGGTCATGGCCCCAGCCGATTATGGGCATGTCGAGCTCAAGTCCCTGGCACTGGAACTCCGTCGCCGTATCCCGGAACGAGCAGCAGGAGTACGCCGATTCCGGTGCGTCGGCGAACCACGGTCCAACGCGCATGTTCTTCGTGAACTGATACTCGTTTGTGAAGCCATAGCCCATCAGGTTTCGCGCCTTTGAAGACGCGAGCAAGCCGTAGCGTGCATCAGCCGCACCCGAATACCGCTCGCGCGCATAGGTCTTGGCGGCCTCGAGATCACGCGTGGCATATAGCTCGAATCCTTGAGAGAGCAGCCGCTCAGCAAGCGGTTTACACTGCTTAAGATTTCCGGCCAGCAACAGCGCGACCCACTTGTGAATCTCCTCGGCGCGATGCGATCGCAGTGTAACGTCCAGACTCAGACGCTCTTCGATCGTGGTCTCGGCAGCGTTGGTGAAGACAGGGGCGAGTGACGGCGGGCAATGCACATGCCAGGGCTTATCCATGGTTGCGAGCGCGTCGTTCCACTGGGCAATCCCGGCCTCTTCACCCCGATTGATTTCCTGGCCCTCGCCGATGAGTCCGACCATGAGTGCCCAAGAATCGAGCTTCGCCCCGAGTCGAAGGAAGTCCTCGGGTTCGGAGATTGGCTCGCCGCGCTTCTCCAGGGCCATCTCTGCGTCAAATGCCCTCTGTGCCTCATCGAACACCCACACGTGCTCGCGGGGCAGCGCGCCGCGCGAGCCGCCGTACGTTCGCAGGAAACCAAGCACGTCCTGAACGAACACCCGGCTCTTGAGCGTGTGCTGGAGTACCTTCACGAGGGGGCCATTGCCTGACAGGAAGACGGCCCGCTGCTTGTCGCTACTTTCACCGAAGTGGGACTCGTAGACGAACTGGAGTCCGACAAGCGTCTTGCCCGCTCCAGGAACGCCTGTGACGAGCACAAGGTGGCTCTCTCCAGCGGCTTGCGCACGCTCGGCGACGCGGTCCAGTACCTCGATCGTTTCCGGGATGCCTGCGCTCTCGGCTCTCCGGATGTGAGGAAGATCCTCGTGCTCGAAGATCAGGCGTGCTGCCGCGACGAGTGAAGGGAGCGGGGCGTACTCGGAGTTCAGCCAGCTTGCCGGAGCGATGGAAGGGGTCTTCGGCAGGGAGGCGAGGCTCATTCCAATGCCGGTCGCGAGATCTCGACCAGAGACGACCGTCGCATCCTTGATGGTCGTCGGAGCCGCGGAACTCGAGGCGAGGCACAATAGTGCGGCCACGGGATGGTTGTGGGACGCCTCGTGATAGTCGGCCAGGTCACGGGCGTAGTCGGCCACCTGGTCAACGGCCGCGGGTGACGGGTCCGGGTACCCCTTAAACTCAACGACGACGATTGAGCCCTCAGCGATCACAACGAGGTCGGGGCGTCGTCCTCGCTCGCGAGGCAGCTCGTACTCGAACACGAGGTGCCAGTCTCGCGACGCCGTATTGGTAACGGCAGTTTCGCGAAGGGCTTCGCGAACGCAGTTGATGCTGTCTCGCCAGGCAGTGGCGTGTGAGGCGACGGGCTCCTCAGAGTTCAGGCGACGGTAGTGATCGCGCAGCGAGTCGAGGACTTCGGTCGGCTCGGAGACTAGGAATCGAGTGGCGCTGCCGGCCCAGCCCCACCGTGGAGCATCGGCTGTAGGCGTGGGCCCCTGTTCGACGGATATGGATGCTTTGCCTGATGAGGTCCCGCTCGATGGAGGCGCGCTGGAGGGCCTCACAGCAGGCCGAATCGCGCCTCGCGGGGACTCGGCGTTGCGAGCGCGGAGCTTGTCGATCAATGCGGCGTTGCCCGGATCCAGTTTGAATACAAACCGACCATTTGGATGCGTGAGGTCAGCGCTAACCATCGTGAGTTCGCCGCAGTAGATGAAATCTTCGGGTCTCGTGTCTCGGAACAGGAGATGGATCTCGTCGGACGGATTCTTCACCTGATCTGCGAGGCGTCGAGTGTGCGACTCAAGGCCGTCGCCTTCCCAGGAGAGAACTCCCCCAACAAGCTGGTCGAAGTACTCGGTCATGTCGGCGGTCTTGTGCTGAGTAACGAACAGGATGATTTGCGACGCGCCAGCGGGCGTCACGACACCGCGTGAGATTGCCTGTCGGCCCTTGAGACCCCACAACCGAACCAGATCGTCACGGCTGTACCTTGTGCCGATCGTCAGAACGGAACAGTCGGTCCGCATGGTCCTCCCCGCATGGATGGGCCCCCGGCCCAGGATCAAGGTATTGCTCAGCATGCGCAACGGCGTACGTGCGTTCGGGGCGGGAGGGATCAGGCTTGCGCGAATACTAGGCAGCGGTCCGTGGGGTGAAGTAGGGGCGTCTAACATGCGTACTTGAGTCCGCTGCATTCAATGACGATACTAGGCGGAGCGCGTTTTCGCTGCTTGAGGGGGGTATCTTTGGAGTTCAATCGAGCCCGTCGCATCGGGGACCACGGGGAGCAACAGGTCTCCGAGCGCCTTAGGACGCTTGCTCCGCGCTACGGCTTTGAGTACCGCGACAAGGTCCTATTGAGTAGAGGCAAGGTCACTGCGGAGTGTGACCACATACTGGTCGACAGGTTCGGGATTCTCATCATCGAGACCAAAGTGCGGAATGCGGCGATTCTCGGGACAAGTACTGACAAGACCTGGACCGCTATGTACCACGGCAAGAACAAGACATTTCAGAATCCGCTACTCCAGAACATGCAGCACCAGTCGATTGTCCGGCAGGTCCTTTCTGATGCTGGAGAAGCGCTCTCACCCGACCAGGTGAGGCGAGCCGTTGTATTCGTTGGCGCAGACCTCTCCAGGCTGGAACTTGAGGCGGCCGATAAGTATCGCGTCAAGGAGATTCGGCATATAGAACAGATTCTTTCGGGTCGCGATTCTTTCCCCCCGAACAATGGCTGTCTTGGACCGTCGGACGTGACTCGCATCGCTGCCCTGATCGACCGGCTGAACCGAACCGGCCAAGTGGACGTTGAGACCGCTCACGCCGCCTATCGTGGGGGACCGATTCCTTCACAGCCAGTCGCTCGTGCTGCTAGCGCGTCGGCGGCGAGCATGCCAGCACAGGTTGCACAGACGCGTCCGAAGCCGCGGGCAATGGAGCTATCAGGCCGACACTACGAGACGGAGTTCAACTGGAGGCCGCTTGCGTACGTTGCTGCTGGCCTGCTTGCGATCGTCTTTTTGGTTTGGCTTGCCGTAGCGATTGGCCTAGGCGTCGCACGGGTGTCCACGGTGGGGTGGCTCGTCGTGTTGGGAGCGGCGACGATCTGTGTCGCGATCTTGACTCCGTCCGGCACCCGCGGGGGGAGGCGCCGTTCTCGCTCGGCCCGATCGACGGCTGAAGGCGGTCTCGGGACCAGGATAATAGCTTTGGCCTTCGCAGGGCTGATGTTTGGCGGACTCTATCTGTTCTTTGTCACGGGAGCGGCCAATCGGGTGATTCAGGTGGTTGTGACCATGATGGTTCCGAGTAGTGTGACCGTCTTGCACGGACCAAGCGTTACGCCGGGCACAGCAGTGGTCCCTGGGATTCCGGTTGCCAAGGCGCGGCTCCGAGAGAGCAATCCCACGGTCTACTCGGCGGCCTCTAACTTGGATGCGCCGAAGATGGTGTCGAACCCCGGTGGCTCGACGAGTTACACCTGGAACTACACGCAGCGGGTGAGTGCGGCGGTTGTGAAGCCCGTTGCGTATACGCTGACATTGGACGCCCAAGGCTGCGTCATTGGGGTGAACAGCACTCCGTAGTGAACCCTCGGCGGCTACACAGCGCCTGTGTAACGCCCCGGCGAGTGCCTAGCGGGGATGGGTGGCCGCTGGTGCGAGCCTGCTTCGCAGTGACGGTGCCGCACGCATCGTACTCAGCCCCCTTACGACCCGAACGCCTCTACCGCGTCCTTCATCAGGTCCCGGATCGGCAGCTCCTGCGGGCACTCGTCGAGGCAGACGCCGCACTCGGTGCAGTTCGATGCCTTGCCCTTCACCTGGAGGTAGCCCGTGGTGAACGGGTTGGCGTCACCCCACATGGTCGCGTTGTTCAGCGACGCGATGACATCCGGTATGTCGACACCGTTGGGGCACGGCATGCAGTACAGGCAGCGCGTGCAGTCGGCCTTGAGGTTGGCTCGCAGCACCTCCGCTGCCTTGGTGTACACGGCGAGTTCGTCGGCGGACAGCGAGTTGGGCAGGCCCTTCTCGGCGGCGGCGAGGTTGTCCTCGACGTGTTGCATGGTAGTCATGCCGGAGAGCGTCAGGCTCACGCCGGGCTCGTTCCAGATGTAGCGGAGTGCCCACTCGGCAGGGCTCCAGGGTTCGGGCCGCTCGTCGAAGACCGCGCGCATCGGGGCCGGCATCTTGTCGCCGAGCTTGCCGCCCTTGATGGGCTCCATGACCACGACGCCCATACCTTTCTGGGCCGCGTGAAGCAGGCCCGCGTGGCCGGCCTGGAACTCGGTGTCGATGTAGTTGTACTGGATCTGGCCGAACGCCCAGCCGTCGTACTCGTCACAGATGCGGATGAAGTCGGCGGCCGCGCCGTGGAACGAGAAGGCGGGGAAGCGGATGCGGCCCTCGGCCTGCGCTCGCTCGAGGAACTCGATCACGCCCAGGGACTTCATCTTGTCCCAGCCGGGGCCGTTCAAGCCGTGCACCAGGTAGAAGTCGATGTGGTCGGTCTGCAGCCGCTCGAGCTGCTGGGTCAGGAAGCGATCCATGTCATCGCACTCGCGGCAGAGCTGCTGCGGCAGCTTGGTCGCGAGGTTCACACGGTCGCGCCACCCGCCCGACAGCGCCTGTCCCACGAACGGCTCGCTCTCGCCGCCGGGGCCGGTGAAGCCGGTGCCGTGGTAGAACCAGGCCGTGTCGATGTAGTTCACGCCGTTCTCGATGGCGTGGTGCAGCATGTCGGTGGCGAGTCGGGTGTCGATCTTGGTCTGGTCACCGACGAGCACCGGGAGGCGCATGCACCCGAAGCCCAGGATCGAGACGTCCACGCCGGTCTTGCCGAGCTGGCGGTAGAGCACAGGGCCTCCCGAGGTTGTTGTGTTGTCGACTCGCTGCGGGCCGTGGGGCGATGCGCGCGCGGCTCGGTTGCAGGATACCGCTCCGACTGTGCCTTGCGACTCTCATGAACATGTCAGACGCCGGTGCTAGTGTAGGTCACCCCCCGGGAACTCCGACTCCTCCGATCGTGGAGGTGTGTCGGCGTGTGTACTCTGCCGTGGCGACGGTCAAGCGGTATGCTTGACGGATATGTCAAGTCTGACATATTGTGTGGATGGCGTTGAGCGCCCACAAGTCGCTGGTCTGGTTCCACGGCGCTGTGAAGAGCCCACCGTTCTCCGAGGCGGCTCGCATTGAGTCCGGGGTCCTGTTGCGGAGATTGCAGCGAGGCGACTCGCTGGGGCTGCCCAGCTCTCGGCCAATGCCCTCGCTCGGCAGACGCTGCCATGAACTGCGAGTGGTTGATGGGGATCGCACGTGGCGTCTGATCTACCGAATCGACGCGGACGCAATTGTGGTCGCCGCAGTGTTCAAGAAGAAGACCGAGACCACGCCGAAGAACGTGATTGAGGCCTGTAAACGGCGGTACCGTGACTATGACGCGTTGTAGTAGAAGTGGGAGTCGCACGATGGAAGCAGCAAAGAGGCGCAAACTGGAGGCCGCTGGGTGGAGCGTCGGTGACGCTGCTGACTTCCTCGAATTGACGCCGGAAGAGGTCGAGATCATCGACGTGAAGCTGGCTCTCGGTGACTACATGCGCACGGTTCGTCGACAGAACCACTGGACGCAAGCGCAGGTTGCGAGGCGTATCGGCTCGAGCCAGTCGCGGGTAGCTAAGATGGAAGCCGCTGACGCGTCCGTGTCACTTGACCTGTTGATGAAGTCGCTGTTCTCGCTCGGTGCGACGACCAAAGACCTCGGTCGCGTCATCGGCGGAACGGCCTGACGCTGAGGCACACGCAAAGCACGAGGCCGCCTGTCCCCCGAACGAACATTCACCTCGCGGCTACTGCCCCTTCGAGTTCTCGACGACCTCGTAGGACTCATTCTGCCTGAAGCCCGTGCGAACACAAGAGGCTTTTGGGTCGAAATCCTCGAACGGTCTCAGATATGTGATAAGCGGGCATCTGGAATGCGGGACGGCTGGTTCTTGGCGATGGACGGTTTGCGTTCCGGACCGGCGCGGCAAATCCAGTTGAGGTTCCAGCAGAGGCGCCCTTCCAGCGTCGTGGGCACCCCCGCCGCGGGGCCGCGGTCGGAGGGTAGAATCCACCCGAGAGCCCGGCCTCGCGACCACATGCAGACACCGGGGTGACACCGTTGGAACCGAGCCACGCCATGACGCCGGAGCAGATCACGATTCGCGGCGCGGAGTCCCTCGGCGACCCGTGGGCCGAAGCGGTCGCCGCTGGATGGTGTATCCGGTATCCGGACTCGCTCGTCGAGGAAGGGGAGTCCCAGGAGCTAGAGGTCGGGCCTGACGCGACCCTCTCGGCTCGTGGGGGTGCGTTCAAGACCGTCGGAGTTCTCCTGCTGATCGTCGCCCTGCTGGCCTACCTCGTCGTTCCGTTCAACACCTTCGTGCGCGTCCACATCCAGGAGCAGGGACCGACTCGAGCGCGACCGATACCCGTCTCGCCGCAGCCCAAGAGTGTGAGGCTCGGCGCCTGAGCGTCGCCGGGCGAGAGCGCGAGCCCGAGGCACTCTGGGCACATTCTCCCGTGTCGGGCGATCAGGAGGAGCCATGGAACTTACAGCTGTACCCATCTCGAAGCCGGAGACAGCCAGCGTGATCTTGGGCCAGTCTCACTTCATCAAGACCGTCGAGGACATCCACGAGGCGATGGTCAACTCGGTTCCCGGAATCCAGTTTGGAGTCGCGTTCTGCGAGGCGTCCGGTGCGCGGCTCGTCCGAGTTTCGGGCACCGACGAGGAGATGCAGCGGCTGGCGACCGACAACGCGCTCGCTATCGGCGCCGGGCACACGTTCGTGCTCATGCTCGCCGAGGGCTACTACCCGATCAACGTGCTGCCAGCGCTTCGCGCGGTGCCGGAGGTCGTCGGCATCTTCTGTGCGACCGCCAATCCCGTCGAGGTGATCGTGGCGCAGACCGATGCGGGACGCGGTGTCCTCGGCGTGGTAGACGGCGCTTCGCCGCTGGGCGTGGAGGGCGATGACGACGTGGCGTGGCGCAAGGGGCTGCTGCGCACGATCGGCTACAAGCTGTAGACCTGGTCGCCGTGCCGCCCAATACTCGATATGAAGGGAGTTCGACCGATGAACGAGGTGCAGAAGATCGTGCCATGCCTCTGGTTCGACCAGAACGCCGAGGAGGCGATCAACTACTACGTGGCCGCCTTCAATGGGTCGCCGCACAAGCGCCGGGATTCTCGGATCATCAACCTGAGCCGCTACGAGAAGGGCATGGAGGCCCCTGGCACGGAGCACATGCTCGGCAAGGTCATCACCGGTATCTTCGAGCTCGACGGCCAGCGGTTCATGGCTCTGGACGGCGGCCCGATCTTCTCGTTCACCGAGGCCGTGTCGTTCTACGTCGAGTGCGAGGACCAGGGCGAGGTCGACCACTTCTGGGAGTTGCTCTCGGCGGTGCCTGAGGCCGAGCAGTGCGGCTGGGTCAAGGACAAGTTCGGTCTCTCGTGGCAGATCGTGCCGCGGCAGCTCGGGGAGCTGATGGCCACCCCGGATGGGAAGAAGTCCCTCGCGGTGATGAACGCGATGCTCAAGATGAAGAAGATCGTGGTCTCGGATCTCCAACGGGCCTTTGACGAAGCGTGACCATCGCGAGACGAGGCGTGCACCGGCTGAACCGGGTGCGGAGCGTCGAGAAGGGACCGAGCATGCAGTGGACGTCGAATCTGGCAACAGGGAACGCCGTAGTCGACAGCGAGCACAAGGAGTTGATCGCACTGATCAACCGACTCGAGCTCGCGGGCAGCGGTCCGGACGGCCTTGGTATTGATGAGGCGCTCGAGGAGTTGACCGACTACGTCTTCGTTCACTTCCAGATGGAAGAGAAGCTCATGCGCCGCGAGGACTATCCGACCGATGCCTTCGAGGCCCACGTCGCCGAGCATCGTCAGCTCGATCAGGCGACGAAGAATCTGGTCCAGCAGTACTCGGACGGCGCGCTGACCAGCGTCGAGCCCATCGTCACCTTCTTGAACGAGTGGCTCAGGCATCACATCGCGCAGGTCGACCGTGCGATGGCCGAGTACATACGCACGAATCACTCGCGCGCGTAGGCGTCCGTCGCGCCGGTTGCTCAATCGATTCGAATGGGTGGTTTGATGCTCTAGATCCTCGTCTCGGCGAGGACTCGTTCCAGCCCATCGAGGATGATCTCCAGCCCGAAGTCGAAGTCCGCAGCCGCGTCGTAGCCTTCTGCCATCGCTTGTGACGCCATCCGATGCAGATACGGGTACTCCTCGGCCGGGATGTACGCCAGAATCGCCTCGGCCATCTCCTCGGTCGACGCGTCATCCGCGGCCCCCATGTTGAACTGCTGGATGCCGAAGCCGTAGACGTAGCTGTCGAGGAGCGAGAACGCGCGCGCGGCCGCCTCCAGCGAGAAGCCGGCCTCGACCAGCGTCCCGAGCACCCAGTCGAAGTAGCGCAGCCTCGACGGGCCGCTGGATTCGCGCGAGTCCATCAGCATCGGCGCCCACGGGTGGAGGCCGAAGACCTCGTGCGCCGAGACCGCCCGACGCCGCATCGCCTCTTGCCAGTCGCCGGCATCGGCCGGCAGGTCGAACTGCTCGATCACGACGTCGACCATCCCGTCGAGGATGTCGTCCTTGTTCGCGACATGGTTGTAGAGAGACATCGCTTCGACGCCGAGCCGAGACGCCACCTCGCGCATGGTGACCGCGCCGACGCCGCGCTCGTCGGCGATCTCCACGGCGACGGCGAGAATCCGCTCCCGGTTCAGGGGAGGACGCGGTCCGGGTGGTTTAGCGTCCTCGCGGGTCCTCTTGGGCATTTCGCTCCCGGGGGTTGACGTACTTACTAAGTAAGTGAGACACTGTGCTTACTTAGTAAGTATAGCGTTCGCGGCTGGGTGCGCAAGCGCGCTGCGGCCAGATGTGGAGGGGACGGAAATGGATACTTCGACCCGCGATGACGTCAGGCGACAGAAGGCTGGGGGCGTAGCGGCGCTCTACATCGTGCTCGCGCTGCTCGCCGCGATGCCGTACTTCCTGCTCGTGGTCGACTACCTGGGCGCGGAGACCGCTGCAGAGAAGGTCGCGCTCGTGGTCGCCAACTACGCGAGCTTGTACGCGATGTACCTCGTTACCTACGTGTTCTACGGGATCGCGCTCGGCATACTGGCGTTCGCACTCTACGACCGGCTCCAGGCACGCGCGCCCGCAACGATGCGCGTCGCCACCGCGATCGGCCTTCTGTGGTCGGTGGCGCTGGTGACGAGCGGGATAGTCTTCAACTACGGCATGACCACCATCGTGGCACTGTCCAAGACGGACCTGGCGCAGGCCCGACTGGCGTGGCAGTCGATCGAGCCGGTCGCGCCTGCGCTCGGCGGAGCCGGCGGAGAGATTCTCGGCGGGATGTGGATCCTGCTCGTCAGTGTGGTGGCGCTGAGAAGCGGCACATTGCCGAGACTGCTCGGCTGGTTCGGCATCGTCCTTGGAGCGACCGGCCTCATCTCGGTCGTCCCGCCGTTGAACGATGCCTCCATCGTATTCGGCCTGATGCTGATCGTGTGGTTCGCGTGGATCGGCGTGGCTCTGCTGAGGACACAGGCAGCGACGGCTGCCGAGCCCGAACGCATCACGCGAGCAACGTCCTCACAGGCGGACGGTCTCGGCGCAGGTCTGCGTCCGGCGCCGGGCGACCCGGGTCTCGCGTAGGCCCGCTCAGCGCGCACCCTCGTTCAATACCTCGAACAGCCTGACCATCGCGAGCGTGTCGGTGCCGCAGTACTCACGGAGGTCCGCATACACGGTCGCGCAGTCCTCGGCGGTCAGCTCACCTGAGGCGGCCTGGCAGTAGAGCATCGACGCGATGTTGCCGTCGGCGATATTCAAGCCGTCGTACGACAGGTCTTTGACGAGCGCGGGCAGGACGACCTTGATGCTCGAGCCACCCAAGCAGTCTGGGTGGCGGACGTGGGACCTGACCACGGGCAGTAGGTCGAAGATTCGCGAGCGGATGCCTGCGATCGCCTGGGCGTGCTCGGGGTAGGCGATAGCGAGTTCCTTGAGGCGTGTGTTCTCGAAGGGCGAGTAGACCACCACGCTTCCGGTATCGCCGAGCGTCTCAACGAGGCTCTGGATGAAGCGTGGCCGCGGGTCGCCCGGGCCTTCATGGAGGAACTCGCGGTGCTCCAAGTCGCCGTTCTCGTGCAGGATGTGGTCCGACCACTGGAACGCGATCATCTGCCAGGCGTGCGTGCCCGGGTAGAGCGGCAGCGCGGACATGAACGTCTCAAAGTCCAGGAAGTGGATCGGGTAGCTGAGCCCCGCCAGGGACCGGCCGACGTCGCCGACGATCCGCGGCTGTCCCGAGCGCACGAGTTCGCAGACCTCGCGCTGAGCACCCGTGAGACCGGGGTAGTCGAGCGGCACGTCCTCGATCGCGAAGATCCCATCTGCGATGAGCGAGTCCAGCAGTGACTCGTCGATTCTGGGCAGCTCGGTGACCGGGCGGCCGGGCAGGAACTCGTGGCAGTGGCCCCAGAACGCACAGGTGTAGGGGCTGTCGCACTGCTTGCCGATCGCGATCGCCGGTGACTCATCGACGCCGAGCATGGCAAGCATCTCGGCGACCAGTTGGGGAACCAGGGGGAGGTAGGCGCGAGCGGCGGCGGTCACTTCCTCGGCGATGAACAGCTGCTCGAGGTCGTACTCGCCACCCTGATAGATGTAGCTCTTGTCGAGGTGCATCAGGTGGGCGCGGCGTATGGTCAGACCCGCGCCCTCCAGCACCCACATCTGGACGGCGACGTCGGTGATGTTGACGTCCTTGACCTTGGTGCCGGACTTGACCTCGTAGAGGTCCCAGAGGTTCTCGCCGACGCGCACGAGGGCGTCGGGTCGCACGAAGACGCCTCCGTGCTCCAGCGCGGCCTCGAAGATCGCGTTTGGCGGATTCTCGAGGAGCCGGCGCGTGGTCTCGAGTGCCTGCGCGGACTGGGTGTAGTCCTCGGCGACGAGCACGCCGTTTGCGAAGCGCTCACGTGCCAGCTCGCCGACGGCGTTGCCGGTGTCGAAGATGTGCTGCTGCGTGTCCGGCGTGGGATCCGCCAGGTCGCGCGCGTGGGTGGACAGCCACAGCGCCTTGGGGCACTGCAGGCCGGTCTGGAATCTCGATTTGGACAGGCGATTCGCCATGTCTCCCACCTCCTGTCTCGAGGATAACGCAGGGGTCTGACATCGATGCCCACAGGTACGGTCTCACGCCGGTGCCGCGGACCCATCGGACCATGTCAGTGTTCGGCGCTAGGGTGGGCGCGTCTCTTCAGGTGCTCATTCGAAGGAGATTGATTTGAAGCCCAGGACCGTCCTCGTCACGCTGCTGCTTCTCACGCTCGCTGCGGTTGCGACGGTGATCGGCTTCTTCCCGCTGGCCATCATCATCTGGCTGGCGATCGGGCTCTGCCTGATCGAGCTGCGCGACGAGAGCGCCGAAGCCGCAGCCCGTCGGAGCGAGGTCTAGCGGCGCTCGGGGGACAGGCTCTGGGCGGACCGTCTACTCCTCCGGCAGGCGAACATCCAGCTCATGCAAGAGGCGGCGGGCCTCTCGGCTGATGGCCGGGTCCTCGTCGGCGACCAAACCGCGCAACGTCCGGATCGCTTCGGCTGCCGAGTCGGCAAGCTCTTCGAGCGCGTGCAGACGCAGATCAGTGTCGTTCGACCACCGGGCCATATCACGCGAAGACCCCGTGCGCTGCGAGGTGCTCGGATAGCTCGACCGTGTGGACACGGAGCGCAGTTGGAGTGGCTCCTCACCGAAGAGGCTCTCGATCGGCTTCTCGGAGAAGGACGCGGCCGGAGGGGACGTGTTCGCGTCCCGACCGCCGGCGGGGCTCGCCGCTGGCGGTCGGTCGGCCGAGCTGCGGCGTCGGTGCGAGTGCTCGTCGTCAAGCACGCGCAGCATCTCCTCGCGCGGCACGTTGAGCACCTCGGCGATCGCGACGGCGTTGTACGCCTGCGGCAGGCGCCGGCCGCTCTCGATGTGGGAGAGGGCGCCGGGCGTGATGCCGACCTTCTCGGCGACGTCTTCGAGCGTCAGCCCAGATCGGTGACGCGCCAGCCTGATGAGTTGTCCGAGCTCTGTTGCCAACGTAGACACCCCTTTCACCTGCGAACTATACCACTTCGTAGTTTGACTTGACAGTAAAGTATACAAGACGGTATAGTACTGATCGGGATGGCGGAGACGACGCACGACGGCCGCGGGCGAGCTTCGATGTCAGACCCCCTTGCCATGATGGCGAGGTCGACAGAAAGGGGTTTCCCATGGCCAAGAAAGGCAAGAAGGCGAAAGCCGAGGGCGAGGGTCGCAGCATTCTCATCAACTTCGTGCTCGACAAGTCGGGCTCCATGGAGTCGATGCGCGACGCGACGATCTCCGGTTTCAACGAGTTCAAGAACACGCAGGCCGCCGAGGAGGGCGAGGCGTTCTTCACGCTCACGCTCTTCGACACGGAGTTCACCACCGTCTGCAATGCGGTCCCGATCCGCGAGGTGCTGGACCTGGACCACGCGTCGTACGCGCCAGGCGGCATGACGGCACTCTACGACGCGATCGGCTACACGATGCGGATCACCGACGACTTCGTGGCCGCCAACAGGCCCGATCAGGTGCTGTTCGTGATCATGACCGACGGCGAGGAGAACGCGAGCCGCGAGTTCACCCGCGAGCGCATCTTCCAGATGATCCAGGACCGCCAGAATCTGGCGGAGTACGAGTTCATCTACTTGGGCGCAAACCAGGACAGCTACCACGCGAGCCAGCGGATGGGGATGCGCGCCGGCCGCTCGGTCGACTATGCCGCCAGTCCCGAAGGCTCGCGAGTGGCGATGACTCGGGCATCGCACAACGTGAGCGCGCACCGGCGCCACGGCATGAGGCAGCGCGAGGACTGGTTCTCGGCTGAGGCCGAATCACTGGGCGCGATCGCCCCCGAGGCCTGGAAGCAGATGAGCCCCGAGCAGCGCAAGCGTCATCTCGGCGAAGACGAGCCGCAGGCCAAGGGCGCGTAGGACGCGACAGGGTGCACGTTCGCGACGATCGAGTTCTTGGAACGAACCACCTGTTCCCAGGGGGAAGGAAGCGAGCGATGACGCACGGACCCCAGAACGCAGATGAGACCGCCCGCTTCCTTCGCGAGGTGATGGGCGTGACTCCGGAGGACGAAGCCCGGATGGTGCAACTCGCCATCAAGCGGAAGGCCGAGGAGGCCGCGCATCCCGAGCGCCAGCGGCAGGGCAAGAACCATCCGGGATCGCGCCAGCCAGAGTGCGAACAAGGTGTGCACGACTCGGAGCAGTAGGAAGCCCCATCGCAGCTGACGCTTAGCAGAGGGTGGCCGCGATGGGGCCTCATGCGAGATTGTCGGCATTCGCGTGACCGGCCTTTAGGGCGGGCCGAGGCGCCGCCTACGCGGTGTACACCCTGACCTTGTCGCCGTTGGCGGAGTCGACGCTGATCTCCATCTCACGCAGCGCCGCGACCAGCTCGTCGATGTCCTCGGGCTTGAGGTTGGAGAAGTCGATCGACATGCCGTGCTCGGACATGGAGTCGTTGATCTGGTCCATCGCCTGCGGAGGGATCAGCGACGTGAGCTTGAGTCCCGAGCGCACCAGAGCGACCGGGATCTTCACGTCGACGTTGTCGCCGTTCTCGGCATTGACCTTGACGAACAGGAACTTGGGCAGCGCGTCGATCAGCGGGCCCGGGTCACCCTTGATGGCCGGTCCCTCGGACGCGGCACTCGCGCCGGTCTTTGGGCGCGCATCGAGGGCGTCGAGCAGCCGTTCGGCCTCCTCGGCGTTGATCTTGCCCTGGGCGAGCATGTTCAGGATCCTGCTGCGCTCTTCACTCATCGGTGACACCCCTTCTCATTGAACCGTCATGTCGACGGCCGTCTTTCCGTCATTGATGCGGATGACCATCCCGCGTGTATCGCCCAGCAGCCCGAACAGGTGGACCAGCAGGACGGTGTAGTGGTGGTAGCGCCGGCCCAGGAGCAGCAGCACGACGTCGGCAAGAATGGTGAACACGAGCGACAGCACGCCCAGCACCAGCAGCAGAGGCCAGAACAGGAAGAGAGGCAGCCACAGGTGGATGGGGCGCTTGTCCGGTGGCGCCACACGGAGGTCGAGAATCGCCGGAGGGATGTTCATCGCCGGAGCCTCTCGGCCGCCTCGTCCGCCGTGATCTCGCCGCGCTCGAGAAGATCGAGTGCGTCGTCGTCCGACGCAGGGGAGGAGTCGACCTCCACCAGTTGCAGCTGGCCGACGATCCGGTTGAGGCGGTTCTTGATCGTGGGATAGCTGACGCCAAACGCCTTCTCCATGTCCTTGATCGAGCCATGGTTGCGGACGAACTCGCTGACGAACACCTGATCCTCGTAGCGCAGACGCGCCAGTGGCGGCAGGTCGAACTCGCCCTGGATGGAGATGCCGGTCTCAAGCCGTACCTCGGTCACGAGGAAGCGGCGATCGCCGGTCAGGTCGGTCAGCTCGTGCCAGTCGTTGATCATGCGGAACTCCTCTATCAATTCACTTGACGAACCATGTATACCCACTTCGCTTGAAAAAATCAAGTCACAACTAAAGAAAATCAATATTTTCGCTATTCATATCGGCAACCGCCCGTTTAGACACGCGTTGCGTACCAAGGGTTGCGCTCTGTTTCTGGATGGCGGCCTCGCCGAAAATCCACTAAGGTCGCTTCAGAGTTGCCGTCCGGCCAAGTTGGGGGAGCGATGTCGGAACTGACTGCAGCGGTGCAGAAGGCGCTCGTCGCCGAGCACCCACATCTCGTTGTGTCGGTCGACGAGGAAACCGTCGACGGTGCGACACATCTGGCGATCGTCGGGGTGGACTACCAACTGGGAGGCCCGGATCTCACGGCCCTCTGTATCGACGTGTACACCCGCGCTCGCGCGGCCAGCGACCTTCCGGTCGCGGTCAGCGTGCAGGGGGAGGACGACGCCGGCTGCCGGCTCGATACCGAACTCGACAACCTCTCGGAGTACATCGCCGACGAGTACGGCGTGGATGCCGTCGTCGTCTTCGCGTGGGGGCACGAAGGACCCGAGTCCGGCGAGCTCGAGGTAGTGACAGAAGACCCCATCCAAGCGGCGATCCTGGGTGCGATGCTCAATCGGGGACCATCCTCGAAGCACCACTAGGGACACGCGCCGGGACACGCCCGAATCGTGCGACCAGACGCGCCGTGCCGGGCTTGTCGGCGCGGGATCGTCTCGGCGGTGAGCCTACCTTACGGTGAATGTCCGCGCGCGTGACGTGCGGCCCCCGTAGCGCGAGGCGCCCGTGCACTCCACGACCGCCTTCCACGTCCCCGAGTACGGGAGCCTGCTCTTGGCTGTCAACTTCACGCTCGAGCCGGATGTCGCCTTCGACATCGCAACGCTTCCTCGCGGCTTCCAGTACTTCACCCTGACTCGGCGGTTCCTGCCTTTGATGCGTCGCGTGACGGTCTTGGTCTTGCGCTGGTAGAGGTAGACCCTGGCCGAGACGGCGCCCGCGCCGGCGGGGGTGAGGTAAGAGGTGAAGGCCGCGTATCTGCCGTGCCGGGGACGCGAGGGCGACAAACTGGGCGTCTTGGCGACGACGGGCGCCCCCGACGTGGTGCTAAGCAGCACGATACCGTCCTTGGGGGGCAGCGTGACGGCGGTGACGAAGGAGCCGTCGTTGACGCGCGGATCCTGCGTGCCCTTGATCTTGCGGTAGCTGCCTTCCAGATCCACGGTCGCCGCCGCGTCGGTCGCGTTGACAAGCGCGACTCCGCCCTCGAAGTCTCGGCGGTAGACGTCGCGATTGCCTGCCCGCAGCTTGATGTCGTCCAACCAGACGCTGCCGACCGAATCCCCCAGGGCGATACTGAGCTGCGCTGCGGGATCCGTTCCCGAGCAGGTCATGGGGATCTCGATGGTGCGCCACTCGGTGGTGACGGGAATCGGGCCGGTCCCCATATAGGTCGCGTACGGAGCGGTCGCCTGTGCGACCTCGGCCTGGATCGTCTTGGGCACGTCCGAGCGGGCCCGGAGGCTGATCGTGTAGGCGGTGCCTGCCGAGACGGGGACGCCGTAGCGGAGGAACTGCGTGCCGCTGAGGGCACCGGCGGACTGAGTCACCCGGATCTTCGCGGAGCCGTCATCCAGCGCAGCGGCGGCGAAGTGGCCGTCGCGCCAGTAGAGCCTCCAGGCGCCGAAGGCGTTTGCGTTCGAGAACGCACCCGCACCGCCCAGGAGGTCCGGCGTTGAGAGAGGCGGGACGGCCGAGCGAGGCGCGCCGGTCGGGAAACCGAGGTAGCCCTTGCGTGTGCCGGCGTTGTCGTACTCGTCGTACCAGCGGCCGGCGAAGCTGTGGCCGTGGGTCGACTCCTCGTAGGCGAAATAGCCGTTACCCAGCAGCGTGGTGCACAGGCCGAAGCGCATCAGCCGGTAGTCGGCGGTGTCGCCGTAGGTCATCACCGTCGTCAGGTTTGGAGGTCGCGACAACGCGCTCCAATCCAGATACGCGCCAAACGCTCCCGGCAGCGGACCCAGGACTCTCCGACGCCAGCCGGCGGAGGTGGTCGTGGCGGTGGGAAACCCCTCGATGTTGGTGCCGTTCACGGTCTCGAACACGGGAGGCGAACCGTTGATCAGGATGAGCGCGTGGTTTCCGACGTGCGCGCGGACCGCCGAGAGGTACCCTTCGATACCTGATTGCCACGCGCGGTCGAACAGCACGTAGTCGGTCTCGTTGCCCGGTGTGGCGCGATCGGCGATCGTCCTAAAGGAGTTGCTGCCCCTGAAGCACAGGGCGTAGTCGGCGACCGCAACGTCGATCAGGACCCCGTCCCAGTTCGCGGCCGAGCAGATGCCCGCCGTCCTGCGGGCTAGCCAGTCGCGTGCCTTCTCGGTGCCGGTTCCCGGCGTGGCGAACGCGCCGCTCGCACGACCGGCCGGGCAATCGGCGGTCATGTCGAGGGTCACGAAGTTCTTCCAGCTCGAGACTGCGGCCGCCACGCGCGTGCCGCTCGTGTGGGCCGTTGCCCCGGAGCCGGCGAAGCCGCGCTTGACGGTGAGCGTGTTGCCGACAGCCGTCACCACGCACCGCTCGTTGTCGATGACGACGAGGTCATCCACGCGGAACTTGCTTGCGTCGGCCACCGGGACCGAGGTCGCCGATGCGGTCAGGTCTGTCAGGAGCGTCGAGCCGACCTGCGTCAGGATCCAGGAGGTTGGGATTGCGGCCAGACGTTCAGAGTTGTAGGCGGCGTCGTTGGTCGCCGAGTAGCCCAGCTCGGCTGCGCTCGAGCTTGCGAGCAGGATGATCGCGGGATTCAGAGCCCTGAGGGTGGCGATTCTTGCGGTGTCGGGGTGCAGAGGGTCGGCCTCCGTGGGGACGAAGTAGTCCCGGCGGGCCATCTCGGCAGGCGTGCCGGCTCCCCACCAGTTCGCCACGCGCGGAAACCCTGTCTGCGACGGCGTCGATGCGGCTGCTGAGTGGGGGAAGCTCATCGCGACTACAGCCGTCACAAGCGCAGCCACAAGCGCGAGCGCTATCGAGCCCGTCTCAGGTTGTCTTGCGAACGGTCGCCTCATCGCGCCAGAAACCCCCCTGCTCACCTCACGCCGGTTGCGCCGCCCGGAGGACGGCCGCCGGTGGATCGACCCTAGAAGGTACACATTGGGTATTCATGAGACCCACGTGAGGGCGCTCCAATCTCGGCGTCACCGAGCAATGAGCGAACTAGGAAACCATACCCCAGGAGTGGCGCGAGTGGGAGTGTCCCACGCAGCTCGACCCCGCAGCGTCCGGCGGGGCTGTATCCTATGCAGCGGCAGAACACTCGGCCTGAAGCGTCCCGCGGGGAGGATCGGCATTCGTGAGCACAGGTGGATCGGGATGGCCCCGATCGGGGATTGACCGCTGGCGTGCCTACGTCCTCGCACACGGCGCAACCGAGACGCACATCGCCGAGCTCGAGCGCCGGCTAAGCGACCACATGGACACACTGGTCGAGGCCGGTCTGGATGCCGAGGAGGCCTTCCTTGTAGCGCTCAGGCGCGTTGCGGCGATCGACGATGCCACTCGTGGCTTCGCCGGCGACTACTGCGATGGGCTGTGGATCACCCAGGCGGAGACCCCCGACGTACCGCGCGCCGCGCGTGATGGCGTGCCGGAGGCCGTGGTCATGCTGGCGTGCGCGGTCGCTGCAGCCGTCGCGATCAAGCTTCCCATGCTCTTCGGCATTGAGTTCGGCGGCACCGACATGAGCTTCTATGCGCGGAACCTGAGCCTGTTCGTCCTTCCGTTTCTGGCCGCGTACTTCGCGTGGAAGCGGGGGTTGAACCGCAAGGGCATCGCGGTCCTGTCCTTCGCCTTTGTCGCGGGCGCGGTGTTCGCCAACGCCTATCCGTTCGCACCGGGCGGGTCCACAGAAGTGCTCACCGCGATCCATCTGCCCATTGCTCTCTGGTTCGCGGTGGGTGTTGCACACGCCGGTGGTGAATGGCGCTCGGACGTTCGGCGCATGGAGTTCGTACGGTTCACCGGCGAGTGGGTGGTCAACTACGCGCTGATAGCTCTGGGAGGCGGCGTACTCATCGCGATAACGGCGGGCGTCTTCCAGGCGATCGGTCTGGACGTCTCGGCGTTCCTGGGGGAGTGGGTGCTTCCGTGCGGCGCTGCGGGCGCGGTCATCGTTGCGGGCTGGCTCGCCGAGACGCGGCGCGATCTTGTCGGCGGAATGGCGCCGATGCTTGCGCGCGTGTTCACGCCACTGTTCGCCATCATGCTCGTCGCCCTCCTCGCGGGCGTCATCTGGACGCGGGGCATCATGAACGTCGAGCGCGAGGTGCTCATCCTCTTCGACGTGCTTCTTGTGGTGGTGCTGGCGTTGGTGCTCTACGCGATCTCGGCGCGCGACCCGCTCTTGCAGCCTGGGGCCTTCGACTGGATCCAGCTCGTGCTGGTCGTGTCCGCCCTGGGCGTGGACGTGTTCGCGCTCATCAACATCGCCGGCCGCCTGACCGAGTTCGGGTTCAGCGCGAACAAGGCCGCCGCACTCGGACTGAACCTCATCCTGCTGGTGAACCTGACGTGGTCGGCGTATCTGCAGGCGGGATTCTTGAGAGCGGGGAACGGCTTCGAAGCCGTCGAGCGATGGCAGACGCGCTACCTGCCGGTCTACGCGATCTGGGCCTCCGTGGTGGTCATCGCGTTTCCCGCGATCTTCAGCTTCGCCTGAGGCGCCCCCGCGAAGGCGTTGCAGCCGAGTCCTGAATGCTTCCGAGGGTGATCATCTTGCGTTTTCGGACTGGTTTGGCGTCCGCCATTGTGCATACTGAGTTTCAGGTGGTTGAACCGCCCCTCCTATCACGGCAGAAGGTGGCAGATGGAACTCGGGGGAGTTTCCCTTCCAGGTCAGGGCCAGAGCAGCGGTGGAGCATTCCTAGTCAAGGACCTGTCTGTTTTTGAGACGCAACTCGGCGGGCTCAAGGCGTTCATCATGGTCAGCGACGGGACGGCGGAAGACGAAAGCGGGGGAGCGGCTTCTCGACTCGCCGTGAAGGCCGCAGACACGTATCTCGAGTCGTTGCTCATGAAGACCGCGACGGGCCAGACCGTGGTCTTCGACCCGGCCCTCACCCTCAAGACCATAGTCGCCGAGGCCAACAACGCGATACTGACCGCGGCCGCCGAGCCGGGTGCCTTGAACATGGCCGCGACATTCGGCGGTGCGCTGGTCTCGGCCGATAAGTTGTGGCTCGGACGGATCGGCGACTGCAAGGGCTACCTGCTTCGCGGCGACGACGCGCGGGAGCTCGTCGTGAGCAGCCCCAAGCCTCCGGTTGCGGTGGCAGAGGTCGCTCCACTTCCAGACGACGCGCCTGCTGCCGAGGAGGTTGGGGAGGACGCCGCCGAGGTGGCGGCGAGCGTGCTGCCGGTGGCTGCGCCCGCGCTGGGGCACCAGGGAGTCGAGGTGGGGATCGGTTCCGTCAGCCTGAGCCCGACCGATGCGGTCGTGCTTCTCGGCCGAGGGGCATCGAGCGCGCTGAGCAGATCGGATATCCCAGGCCTGACCTGTGCGCAGTGCGATGCGCATGCCGCAAGCGCCGTCCTCGCCGAGGCGGGCGCCAAGGCGGATTCGGGCGAGAGCATGACGGTTGCGATCTGGAGCGCCGACTCGGCCCTGTACGCACAAGCACCGGAGCCCGAGCCGACTCCCGCGGTCGCGGTGGCCGCTGCCGGCCTCTACGCGGCGCCGGTTGCTGCCGCCGCCGACGACGCCTGGCTGACCCGAGGCGAGCGGACCCTGCTGTGGGTCATGTCGGCGTGGATTCTCGTCGCGTTCCTGGTGCTCGGGATCGGCATGGCGATCTCGAAGGTGACCGCCCCGACTCGCGCGGCTGAAGCGGAGAGCGCGGTGCAGGCTGCAGAGGCCTCAGCGGCGGCAACCGCGGCTGCAGCTGCTGCCGCGGTGCCCGTGGCGCCGCCCGAGTACCCCAAGAAGCTCACCGTTCCCAAGAACGTCAAGGGCGGTCTGCTGCTTCGCCGAATGGCGACGACGCTGGGCGGTACGAACGAGCTGGCGGCCCTGAAGGGCGGCGCGCAGATCCAGGCCATCGGGGTGGTGCAGGGGACCGACGACAAGGGCGGCACGCGGGACTTCTACGTGATTCAGGTGTCGGATGTCTCGAAGAGCCAAGTGGTGAAGGACCCCGCGCATCCGTGGCCGCCCAAGAACGTGAAGAAGGTCTTCGTGTTCGCCGGGTCGTTCGACGCGAAGAAGTAACCATTCGCCGGGACGCCAAGGCGCGCTCGAAGCTCAGTGGAGTGTGACCCTGGGCACACCGGGCTACTGCTCGGGTGCATTTCGGCCGAGGATGAGGGAACGTACTCTATGCCCGCAAACGCCCGTCGTCAGGGAGCCTGAGATGCGCCACCACCAAGCAGCATCCATCCGCAGAGAGTTGGCCTGCGCAGTGCGCGTGTTTCTGCTCGCGCTTGCGCTGTCCTCGGCCCTCGCCTCGAGTTCGATTGCAGCTGCCGCTCCCGGTTCGGTCACCAAGCTCGTCTTCATCCATCACTCCACCGGATCTGCCTGGTTGCACGACGGCTACGGAGGCTTGGCGGCATCTCTCGGCGCCAACAACTACTTCGTCAGCGACACCAACTACAATTGGGGCCCCGACGAGATCGGCAGTCGCACGGACGTGGGCGACTGGTGGACGTGGTTCCGAGGACCGAGCGCGCCCACCTATACGGCGAGCCTGTACGCGAACACCAGCATCAACGCGAGCTACGGGCGATCGCTCGCCGATCCCGGCGGCGAGAACACGGTCGTGATGTTCAAGTCCTGTTTCCCAAACAGCGCGGTGGGCGGGTCGGCCTCCGACGCGATTCCCGCTATCGGCGCCAACCCGCTCAAGGGCGTGACGGGCACGAGCGGCCTGACGGTGGGCAACGCCAAGGGCGTCTACCTCGATCTGCTTGAGTACTTCAAGGCGCATCCCGACAAGCTCTTCGTGCTCGTGGTCTCGCCGCCGCTCAGGGCGTCGGACACCAACTCGACCCAGGCGGCCAACGCCCGTACGCTCGCCAACTGGCTTGCCGATCCGGAGGGTCTGCTCAAGGGCTACTCGGCGGGCAACGTGTTGGTGTTCGACTACTACACCGTACTCACGGGCGGTCACCACCGCATGGTCAACGGCCTGGTCGAGCATACCGCCGGGTCGAGCAACTACCTGGCCTATCCGACCGCCGACTCCCACCCCTCGGCGGCCGGCGACTTGATCGCGACGGCCGAGTTCGTGCCGCTGTTGAACGCCGCGTACGACGCGTGGAAGACCGGCGGCACGCTGACTCATCTGCCCCCTGTCACGCCGCGAAGCGCGCAGGTCTACAAGCCCAGTGCGGGCCGGACACGTCTTTCGCGGCGGCGCACCTACACCTGGCGTGGCGGTGTCTCGCCGTCGCAGATCGGAGCGAGCCGAGTCAGGCTCGAGGTCCAGCGCAAGGTCGGGCGCAGGTGGCGGCCCTACACAGCGCTCTCGGTCCCGATTGCCGACGGCAGCAGCTCGTGGTCCGCGCGGGTGCGCATCAAGAGGTCGGGCGCGTACCGCCTTCGCGCCGTGCACTCCGACAGCGACCACGCGCAGGCGTCCAGCGGCTACCGCGCGTTCACCGTGCGCTAGCCGCGCACCCATCGGCATCGTAGACCCCCGGCACGGACTGTGCCGAGGGGTCTTCCTTCTTGGTGCTACCCTTGGCTATGCTCGGAGGCGTGCTCTGCGGGTGACCCGGGGAGCAGTGGCTGCCGCGAGGGGGGTTCTTGAAGTTCCTCGAGTCCGTTTGGGCGAGATTCAACACCAAGGATAGTGCCGCGGTCGTCGGCTCGGGCGTGTCTGCGCCCGCACCGGGGGGCACGGGTCCGAGCGCGCAGTCTGCGGCGCCCAGAGAGCCTCGTGCCGGGATCGAGGGGCTGGCCGTGCGTTCCGCGACGTCCCTGGCGCCCGGCGTGTTCAAGGACCGGCAGCGCGTGAAGTGGGTCTTGCTCCAGCCGGAAGTGGCAGCCACCGCGCTCAGGTTCGCCTCGCTCGCCGGGCTCGGCGACAAGCGCGCCGCAGAGGCGCTCGAGGCCCGGCAGGCACTGCGCGACATCCTTGTGGCCGAGCTCCCCGGCGAGCGCCCGGAGCACGTCGAGATGCTCCTCGATTCCATGCAGGCCGGCGCGCGGCGGTTGCCGCAGGCGTCGTCCGGGATCCCCGCGGCGGCCTATGGTGGCGGCATCGGCCGAGAAGAGCCCATGCGGCCCGGAGGCTTGCCCGAGGTGCGCGGTGCAGCGGCCCCGCAGGCCATCCCGACGCAAGAGGCGTACAGTGCCCCGGTCGCGGCCGCGTTCGCTCCCGTGCCCGAGTCCCGGCCCGATCAAGCCGGCTGGCAGGCCGAACCGTATCCGCCAGAGTCCGGGTCGGTCGCACCGGTGGAGTACGAGCTGCACATCCTACCCGGCACGTCGACTCGGGATCTGGATGAAGAGCTCATCCGAGAGTACATCCGCGGGTCGATGCGCCGCCGTACCACCTCGCCCCTTGTCGAAACCGGCGTGCTCGAAGTCATGCGCAAGCTCAAGGCGATCGACGGCCCTGTGGGCAGGGGAGAGCGGCTGACGGTTCTGGGCGGCCTGTTCTTCGCGCTGCAGCCCGAGCGCCTGGTGGTGCAGTCCAAGGTCCGCTTCGTCGAGTTCCCCGGCGTGGAGGTCGCATCGTCGGGCGAGAAGGTGGCCTACCGCTACACCGAGGAAGTCACCGGGACCATCACGCAGCTCATCGCGCGAATGGAGCGGATCCACAAGGAGCGGCTGGCGCCCGGCGTGCTCGCAGACGGCTTCAGGGTCGAGGAACTCCCCGCAGTACCGCTGTTCGCCCTGCGAGAGGCGATGGTCAACGCCGTCTGCCACAGGGACTACAGCCTCGTGGGCGCCAACATCCAGGTCAGGCTCTTCGCCGACAGACTCGAGGTGCAGAGCCCCGGCGGACTCCCCGGTCCCGTCACCGTGGACAACATTCTCACAGAGTCCTACGCCAGGAATCCCCGTGTCGCCGACATCCTTCGCGACCTCGGTTACGTGGAGCGGCACGGGTTGGGGATCGACAACATGTTCACCTCGATGGCCGAGGCCCACCTGCCCCCGCCGGAGTTCAGCAACAGCGCTACATCCTTCACTGTCACCTTGAGGTTTAGACTTCCAGATGAGGCCGATCCTGAGTCGTGGCTGGTGGATATCGGCGCTGCGAAGCTGGAGCCCGGGCACCAGAAGGCGCTCGTCTTCGCTCGGCGAACGGGGCGGGTCGTCTCGGCGGACTACCGGTCGTTCAGCGGCGTGGACGAGTCGGAGGCCGACACCAGGCTACGCGGTCTGGTGCGCGATGGCTGGCTCCTCCAGAACGGGACGGGGGCTGAGGCGTACTACATCCTGGGCCCGGCGGCCGGCGGGGCACGCGACGCTGCGCCCGCCGACAACCCGCTGCCGCAGTCGGCTCTGGACTCGCTCTCGGCATCACAGCGGCGGATTCTCGACATCGTGGTGCGCCAAGGCAAGGTGAAAGCGAGCGAAGTGCTCGAGATATCCGCTCTCAAGGACCGTCGGACCATCCAAAGAGCGCTCGCCGGGCTCGCTGAACGTGGGCTGGTCGTTCGTCGTGCCAGTTCACCCACCGATCCCAATGCCTCCTACGAGGTGAACCGCGACTTCCGCGTAGACGAGGCAGAAGACGGCAGCCAATCGTGATTCGTGCCTGGACTGCGGCGCCCCGGCCTCCGGCTGCGGGGTAGCTGCGGGGTAGCTGCGGGTTTGAAGCGCCTAACTGCGGGTTTACTGCGGCATCACGGGATTGTGGTGCGGGGAAGCTGTGGCGCGACTGCGGGTGAGCTGTGGCACTGCGGGGGGCTGCTGCGGGCAGGCTGCGGTGTGACTGCGGGCAGGCTGCGGTGTGACTGCGGGCAGGCTGCGGCTGCCTGGAGCGTCTCAGCGGGCGTCCGCGCCGTGGATCTCGGACTCGGAACCGTGCTCAGTGGGTATCCCACTATGAGAGCCAGCGAGCCGATTTCGAGAGGGACCCCTTGTGAAAGTGCTGTTTATCGGCGGCACCGGCATGATCAGCTCGGCGGTCAGCCGTATGGCGATCGCCCAGGGTCTCGACCTCTATCTGCTCAACCGCGGCCTGAGCGCGACTCACCTGCCGGGTGCTCCGTACCTCAACGCCGACATCCACAGCCCCGAGGACGTACGGGCGGCCCTTGAGGGCATCGACTTCGACGTCGTGGTCGACTGGATTGCGTTCAAGCCGAGCGACATCGAGCGAGACATCGCGCTGTTCAGAGGCAGGGTCAAGCAGTACGTGTTCATCAGCTCGGCCTCGGTGTACGAGAAGCCACCGTCGACCTACCTGATCACCGAGGACACTCCACTGCGCAACCCCCACTGGGAGTACTCCCGCAACAAGATAGCCTGCGAGGAGCGCCTGATGCGTGCCCATCGCGAGGAAGGCTTCCCGGTCACCATCGTTCGGCCGTCGATGACGTACGACACCAACCTCCCCATTGCGCTGGGAGGCTGGGGCACCTACACACTGGCCGACCGGCTCTTGCGCGGGCGACCGATCATCGTTCATGGCGACGGATCGTCTCTGTGGGTCGTCACGCATGCCGATGACTTCGCGCGGGGGCTTCTGGGGCTGCTCGGCACCCAGGCCGCGCTGGGCGAGGCGTTCCACATCACCACCGACGAGGTTCTGACGTGGAACCAGATCTACCAGACCATCGCCGAGACGCTGGGGGTGGAGCCGCAGATCGTCCACATCCCAAGCGACTTCATCGCGACGGTCGCGCCGCACCTCGCCGGCGGTCTTTTGGGCGACAAGACCTGGAGCGTGGTCTTCGACAACAGCAAGATCAAAGCGTTCGTGCCCACGTATCAGGCGGTCGTGCCCTTCCGAGAAGGCATCCGGCGCACCCTGGATTGGTTCGAAGGCGACCCGACCCGCCAGATCGTGGACGCGGCCGTGGCCGCCGAGATGGATCAGATCCTCGATAGGTACAGCGGAGGGGCGCGCGCGGAGTTGCCGCATACCCGTGCGGCGCTCTTGTCTGAAGGCTAGGGAGAGGCGGCCGTGGAGTACCGAGAGCTCGGAACAACCGGCTGGAACGTCTCTGCCGTCGGTCTGGGCACGTGGGCGATGGGAAGCTCATGGGGGCCCGTCGACGACGACGAGTCCCTCGCGACCCTGAATCGCGCGCTCGAGCTGGGCGTCAACTTCTTCGACACTGCGGACGTCTACGGCAGCGAGCACCTGCTCGGCAGGCTTCGCCGAGAACGGCAGGAGCCTTTCTACGTCGCGACCAAGCTGGGAGTGCGGCTCAATCCCGACCCGAAGGCCTACACGCGCGCGAACATGACCGCTGCAGTCGATGGCAGCCTGCGTGAGCTCGGGACGGACACCATAGACCTGCTTCAGCTACACGTCCCACCGATCGAGGTATACAACGCCGAGACCTTCGGGATCCTCGACGACCTCGCGCGGGAGGGCAAGATCCGCCACTACGGTGTGAGCGTGGAGCGGATCGACCAGGCGCTGAGGGCGATTGAGTTCCCCAACGTCCAGTCGGTCCAGATCATCTTCAACATATTCCGCCAGCGGCCCGCCGAGGACTTCTTCGGGCAGGCCAGGCTCAGGCGCGTGGGCGTGATCGCGCGCGTGCCATTGGCGTCCGGACTACTCACAGGCAAGATGAGTCACGACACAGCCTTCGCCGCCGACGACCATCGCAACTACAACCGTGAGGGCAAGTCGTTCGATCGGGGAGAGACGTTCGCCGGCGTCGACTACGAGACCGGCCTGAAGGCCGTCGAGGAGCTGCGTTCGCTCGTCCCGCCCGGTACGTCGATGGCGCAGATGGCACTTCGCTGGATCCTGATGTTCGACGAAGTCACTACGGCGATCGCCGGGGCCAAGCGCCCGACACAGGCCGAGGACAACATCCGGGCGGCCGACCTGCCGCCGCTCTCGGCAGAGGTGATGTCTCAGATCCGTGCGGTCTACGACCGCAACATCCGGGCGCAGGTGCATGCGCTGTGGTAGCGCTGTGGCCGCGAACGGGGGCCGGACGACCGTGAAAGAACGTGACAAGATGCTCGCCGGCGAGCCGTACGACGCGAGCGACCCAGCGCTGGTCGCCGGTCGGATCAAGGCGCGGCGCCTCTCTCGGCAGTTGGGCATGCTCGACCCGGCGGACGATAAGGGACGCGTCCGGCTGCTGAACGACCTTCTCGGCGAGATCGGAGAGGGATCGTGGGTCGAGGCGCCGTTCTGCTGCGACTACGGCCAGCAGATCCGTATCGGAGCACGGGTGTTCGTCAACATGGGCTGCATCTTCTTGGACGCCGCCCCCATCACGCTCGGCGACGACGTTCAGCTCGGGCCGGGTGTCCAGCTGCTGACGTCTGACCATCCACGCGACGCCGAGACCCGAGTGAGCGGGCTGGAGTCCGCGCTCCCCATAACCATCGGCGCGCGAGCATGGCTTGGCGGTGGTGTGATCGTGCTGCCGGGCGTCGATATCGGGCGTGACGCCGTCATCGGCGCGGGCAGTGTCGTGACCCGCTCCGTGCCCGCGGGCGTGGTGGCGGCAGGCAACCCGTGCCGGGTCATCGCGGAAGGTGAGCGGTCGCCTTAGGGCGCGTGTCTGAGGGCCGAGCCGGCGACGCACACTACCCGGCGTCAGGTGCCGGTCTCACCTTGTCGGCGCATCCGGGTGACTGACTCGATGGTCACGGCGGCGATCAGTACGGCGCCGGTCACGATGAACTTCACCGACGACGAAAACGCGAGCAGGTTCATGCCGTTGGCGATCGAGCCGATGACCACCGCGCCGAGCAGAGCCGACCACACCGTGCCGCGGCCTCCAAAGAGGCTGGTGCCCGCTATAACGGGTCCGGCGATCGCCATCAGCAGCAGGTCGCTGCTGCCCGACGACTGGTTGACCGCCATCAGCCGAGAAGCGGCCAGCACACCGCCTGCGGCCGCGAGCGTCGAGGCGAGCATGAAGACGATGATGCGCACGTGGTCGATCTTGATGCCGGCGCGCCGAGCCGCCTCGGCATTTCCACCGACGGCGAACATGTAGCGGCCGAATCGCGTGCGCTCCGTGAGGTAGGCGAACCCGAGCGCCAGACCAAAGACGATGACTACGACCAGCGGCAGCCCGCGATCCTGGTTGACGATGAAGATCAGCGAGATGAAGGCCGCCGCGATGACGCCGACGCGGAGGAGGACGCCCTGCATCGAGCCCACCTTCAGGCCCGCGGCTTTGCGCCGGTTGCGCCCCAGCATCGCGAAGGCGAACGTGAGTCCGATCGCCACGGCAGCCACCGCCCAGCCCGCCCACGGCGGGAGGAACGTGTAGGTCAGACCGGTGACGAACTTCTCGTTGAGGTTGATGGTTCCGGTCTGGCCGAGCACGAGCAGCTGCAGGCCTACCAGCGTGAGCGATCCCGCCAGCGTGACGACGAACGATGGGATGCGGAAGCGGGTGATCATGAACCCGTTGAAGAGTCCCACGAGAGCGCCGAGCCCGAGCGCAGCGAGAACCGAGAGCACCGGGGAGACGTGGCGTTCCACCATCAGAACCGCCATCACCGACGAACAGAATCCGCTCACAGCGCCCACCGACAGGTCGATCTCGCCGAGCAGCAGGAAGAGCACGACGCCGATCGAGATGGTGGCCACGGCCGCCTGCTGTAGCATCAGGTTGGTGAGGTTGCCGGGACTGAGGAACCGGTCGTTCTGGAGCTGGAAGAAGGTCCAGATCGCTCCGACCATCATGAGCACCAGGAGCGTGCCGGCCTCGCCGTACGCGAGCTTTCGGCCTATCTCCCTGAACCATGCCCCGGGCCCCTGCGTGGAGAGAGGCCGCTCGTCTTGGGCGCTCATGCGCTCTCCTTGGGGATGTTCGCACCCAGGCCGAACTCGGCCCCCGTGATAGCCGCGACGACGTCCTCTCGGCTGACTCCGCGGACGTCGAACGTTGCGGCCCGCTTGCCGAGACGCAGGACGACGATCCTGTCGGCCACCGCGAAGACGTTCTCGAGGTTGTGACTGATCACGACCACGCCAAGCCCACGCTCGCGCAGCGTGTGGATCAGCTCGAGCACCTGCTCCGTCTGCGACACCCCGAGTGCGGCCGTGGGTTCATCGAGCAGCACCACACTGGGGTCGCCGAGCAGAGAGCGGGCGATCGCCACGGCCTGCCTCTGACCGCCCGACATCGACCCGACGGGTTCCCGGACGTCCTTGATCGTCGTGACGGCCAGGGAGTCGAGTAGCTCCAAGGCGTTCTGTTCCATGGCGGTCTCATCGATGAAGTAGGCGGCCCGGGCGGCGCCTTTGGCGAAGAGTTCGCGACCCAGGTAGAGATTGGCGACGACGTCGAGGTTGTCGCAAAGCGCGAGATCCTGATAGACGGTCGCGATGCCGAGAGACGTGGCGTCCTGAGGGCTTGAGATCTTGACCGGCTCGCTGCGGAATCGGAACTCGCCTTCATCGCACAGCTGCACGCCCGCGATAGCCTTGATGAGCGTGGACTTTCCCGCGCCGTTGTCGCCGACAAGCGCAACCACCTCACCGGCGTCGACATCGAAGTCGACGCCGGTGAGGGCCTGGTTTGCGCCAAACGACTTGCTCACGCCTTTCAGCGAGAGAAGCGGTGCCTTGGCACCGGTCGTTGTTGGAGCTTCGATCACTGCAGGCCCACCTTGGCGCCCGCCGCCTGGAGCTCCGGGGTGTTCATGATCTCGGACGCCTTCCAGAACCCGTCCTTGACGACCGTGTCCTTGATGTTCTCCGCAGTCACCGCGACAGGTGCCAAGAGAACGGACTTTACGTCCTTCATCTTGTTGTTCACGGTGCTGATGGTCAGGTCCGAGGGTACGGGCTTGCCCTGTGCGAGTGCGACCGCGAGCGCCGCGGCTGCCTCGGCCTCGAGCTTGATGGCCTTGTAGACGGTCATGTACTGCGTGCCGAGAAGGATGCGCTGAATCGCCGGAAGCTCCGCATCCTGACCGGTGGTCGGGCGGGTCGCGGGGTCGATGCCCGCGCCCTTCATGGCTGCGATGGCGCCGCCAGCGGTGCCGTCATTGGCTGCGAGCACGCCCACGAATCCGTCCTTGCCGAGCTTGGTGATGGCCTGGTCCATCTCTGTCTGCGCTTTGTCCGGGCTCCAGTCGGGAGTGTCGAACTCTGCGCCGATGGTCACCTTGCCGTCGAGCACGCTGTGCGCTCCGGCCTTGAAGAGCGTCGCGTTGTTGTCTGTCGGCGAGCCGTTGATCATGACGATCGCCTTGCCGGCCTTGCCGTCGGCGGTCAGCTTGTCGAGCAGAGACTGACCCTGAAGCTTGCCGACCTTCTCGTTGTCGAACGAGACGTAGTAGTCGACCGGAGCGTTGAGGATCAGGCGGTCGTAGCTGATGACCGGGACCTTGGCCGCAGCCGCCTTCTCCACGATGGAGGCGGCGGAAGCCGAGTCGACGGGATCGAGCACAAGAACGTTCGCGCCGTTGGTCAGCGCCGCGTCGGCCTGGGACTGCTGCAGCGCCGCGTCCTGGTTGGCGTTGCTGTACAGAATCTCAGCCGTGGGATCGAGCTCCTTGACCTTGGCTTCGAACAGCGGCTTGTCCTGAGTCTCGTAGCGAGCCGTCTTGGTTTCCGGGAGCAGCAGGGCGATCTTGATGGGCTTCGCGGCTGTGCCGCCCCCCGTGGTGGCGGTCTTGGAGCCGCCGCATCCCGCGAGCGCGACGACCAGACCCACCATCAACGCCGCCGTGATGCACCAGATGAGTACCTTCTTCACACGCATGACTGCCTCCCTCTCATGTGATGCGATCGCGCCGGGGTGTCGCAGGTCAGACCCCGGTGATCGCACCTGGCAAACGAGCAGGCGCCCTGGACCGATGCGACGCCCTCATCCCGCGAGCCTGCGACCTTGCAGATACTTCTTGTTACTTACTGGAAGATACCCATCAGCTCGCGAGAACCCTCAACCTGTCTATATGTCTTGTGAGAGCCCTTTTCGGCCTTCACAACCGTTGGCGGAGCCCAGACGACCGCTGACCGACGAACCTTCAGCCACTACTGTCCTTATTCAAGGTTATGGACATAAACTGCAATAGCACTTCGGTTCCCGAGACGACACGTGAGGGGGACGCTCATGCCGCGCATCGTTCCGAGGCAGTGGGTCACCAAGGAAGAGGGTCTTGTCGGCAAGCCAAAGACCATCACGCGCGACTACGAGGCGTACGTTCCTGACCCGCTCATGGGGCGGCAGTTCACCTTCACCGGAGAGTGCACGGCCGACATAGCCGAGGCGGAGACGGCGATTCGGAGTCTGCACTCGCAGGCGGTGGTGCTGGACAGGACCGACGGACTCGCTCGGCTACTGTTGCGGGCGGAGGCGCAAGCGTCGTCACGGATCGAGGGCGTGGTGATCGCTGCGCACAAGCTCCTCCGGGCCGAGGCTGCCCGAAACCTCGACGCGGACTCGGCGCCGGACGACCTCGCGGGTGAGGTACTTGCCAACATCGATGCGATGGACCTTGCGATGGAGTTGGCCGACTGCGAGCAGACCGTCACGATCGAGACCATCCTCCGCATACACGAGCGGGTGCTGCGGGCGTCCGATCTCAAGGAGCACGCGGGTCGAGTCCGCGTTGGGCAGAGTTGGATCGGCGGCAGCTCGTACAACCCGTGCGACGCCAAGTTCGTTCCGCCGCCCCCCGCAGAGGTGCCCGCGCTCTTGGAGGACCTCGCGGCCTTCTGCAACGACACCTCCCTGCCGGCGGTGGCCCAGGCGGCCATCGCACACGCGCAGTTCGAGACGATCCACCCGTTCGTCGACGGGAACGGGCGTACCGGACGCGCCATCATTCACGTGATGCTTCGCCGCAGGGGGCTGGCCCCGTCTTGGTGCCCTCCCGTTTCGCTGGTGCTGGCGACGATGAAGGACGACTACATCCGGGCGCTCGACGCGTTCCACTCGGTGGCCCCGCCCGACAGCCCGGAGGCCGTCGCCGGAGTCGATGCCTGGGTCTCGTTCTTCGCTCAGGCCTGCACCCGCTCGGTGGAGGACGCACTCCTCTTCGAAGAGCGCGTTGGAGCGCTTCAGGCCGATTGGCGCGAGCGGCTGGCGCCGGTTCGCCGAGGCTCCTCGGTCGACCTGCTCATCGAGGCGCTGCCGCGCACCGCGATTCTCACGGTCAACCAGGCGGCCCGAATCCTGGACAGAAGCTTCACCGCGGCCAATGCCGCTGTGCAGGAGCTGGTGAAGGCGAAAGTGCTCAAGCAGGTGTCGATCGGCAAGAGAAACCGCGCCTTCGAGTCACCCGAGGTCATCGCCGCGTTCACGCAGCTCGAGCGCAGGCTCGCGAGTCCGGCCGGCGATACGCATGCCGCCGCGCCGGTGCGGCCGGTGCCGTGGAGGCGCAAGAAGTAGGGGGGCTCGGCTGCCTACGATCGGCCGTCTTCGATCGGCCGCCTACGATGGCATGTCGACGCTGGCGCCGGCTATGGCGGCCTGCAGCCCGCGGCGCCGGCGCATCGTGTCGGCGGCAGGTCTTCCTCGTCTCGGGACCAGGGCCTCTCGGCTCGTCGGCATGCCCGTGTTGCGCATGGTGATCGCGATCTCGTCGGGTCGAACCCGCACGATCGAGAACGACGGCGGGGTCTTGCCTCGCGTACGCCGCGTGCAGGCCGTGCCGCTCGTTGACAGCGTTATGCCCGCCATCTCCCACACGTACGGCACGTGCTTGTGGCCGCAGAGCACCAGGTCGACGCCGGTCTCGGCGAGTATCTCGATGATGTCCCCGGCATCCCATAGGATGTTGCGCTCGCGGCCCGTGCCGGGGACGCTGACCAGATGATGGTGGAGCGCGAGGATCTTGAAGTCCGCCTCCTGAGAGCACTGTTCGTAGAGCCAGAGGTGCCTCACGCGGCCCAGCTCGCCTTGGTTGAGGTCAGGCTTGCTCGTGTCCACGCCCATCAGTAGAACCTTCTGGCCCCCGAGCTCCAGCATCTTGCTTGAGTACCTGGGGCCGAGCGTTTCGGCGAAATGGACGTAGCCCACGTTGCGGGCGTCGTGGTTGCCGGGGATGACGAGACGGCGCCCGCACTCGATACTCCCGAGCCAGTCGACCGCCGCGTCGAACTGCTCGCGATAGCCGCGTTCGGTGAGGTCTCCCGCGACAACGAGCAGGTCTGGTCGAAGGTCGTTGATCTCATCGGCGGCCGCCCGAGCGAGCTCTGCGTCGAAACGAGCATCGCCAAAATGCAGGTCAGAGAGCTGTGCCAGTACGAACTGATTCCTCGCCATCCGATTCACCCCCGGCGGTCTCGACTCTACCTGCTAGGTACCCCGTGGCGGCGGCTGCGAGCGGGGTCGGGTGGCGGAAGGCCAACGACGGCGGTCTCGGGCGGGCAGAAATCACCCGTCCGTTTACCGGGCGGGAATCATCACTAGTGAACGGTTATTGAGCCGTGGGACACTGGGGGGTGTTCGACGTGGTCAGATGCTTCTCGCGCGCATTCGTGGTAACGCTCCTGTTGGCCTCGGTGGCCCCGATAGCCGGCTGTGGGCTCCAACAAGGCACGACCTCGCAGAGTGGCGACCCCGCGAGCTCGGGTGCGCGATCCGACAGCTCGCTTGAGGCATGGCCCAAGGCCGAGGCGGCCATGAAGAAGGTCGCAAGTGACGCCGTGCTTCTGAGTGTCGGAACGGGGGGCCTCGCGCTCGCCGATGTGCCTGGGTCGTGGAGCTTCACGTTCTACTCGCCGTCAAAAGCGCAGATGTACAAGGTGGCCGTCGAGCACGGATCGGTGCAACCGCCGAGTGACTTCGGCGCCGCCAAGGGCGGGCTCACGGTCACACAGGCCGTTGAGCTGGGCGAGATCAAGGTCGGCGCGGCCGAGGCGGTGGTAGCGGCGCGCAGCTTCGGCAAGAAGTCAGGAACCGTGCCGAAGAACGTGGTCGTTTCAGGATTCTTCGCGGAAACGCCCAACACCGCTGAAGCGACCAAACCGGGCGCGTGGCACATCATCTTCGCGTCGGGCACCGACTTGGCGGATGCGCAGTCCTACGATGTCGACATGATGACAGGCGCGGTCAGCGCAGCACCGACGAAGTAGGCACGCATCGCGAGCGCTGATGCAGACCGGAGAGTCCTGATGCGTCAGAGTGTGGGCGTGCACGTACTGAGGCCCCCAGGGAGCACGAGTGTCAGAGGAGATCCCGGCTCGTTCAAGTCCGCGAGGCAAGCTCGACGCCGAGCAGGCCCGCGGAATCGCGGCGTGTATCGGCGCGGGCGAAGCGCATACCGAGATCGCCGAGCGGTTCGGCATCTCGGCCCAGACCGTCGGCGCGATCAAGAGCGGCAAGCGGTGGTCTACGGCGATCGACGACTCACTGCGATCGAGGATGGCGGCGGTATCCTCGGCGCCCGTTCTCGATGCTCCGACAGCACGGCTGATCATGGCGGCGCTGGAGGCCGGACGGCCCGGCCGCGAAATCGCCGAGGAGTTCGGCGTCAGCCCTAGCATGGTGAGCGCGATCAAGCACGGTCACGCGTGGGCGGATCTCGACCCGGATCTGCCGGCGCGCCTCTCTTCCGGACCGCGCTCGGGAAAGGTGCTCGACGCCGCTGCCGTCGCTCGTATCAAGCGGCGCCTCGCCGAGGGGCAGTCTTCTCGGAAGGTCGCGGCGGAGTTCGGGGTGTCGGCATCGACGATCCAGGCTATCTCTCGAGGCAAGACCTGGGCTGACGTGGACCCTGCGCTCCCCGAGTAAAGTCACCCCGTGATCCTCGGCACGCAGCCCTCGCGCCCCTGACCTGCAAGCGGGCGGGGGTCGATTGGGCATAGTAGTGGAGTGCCGTGGGCCATCCGAACCGACACTCTTCCCGCAACGCAGAGCCCGTGGTGCCTCTGCATCCATCCGGAGGGGGAAGAAATGAAGAAGCGGATCTTCGTCGCATTGGGGCTCACGCTCCTAGTCTGCCTGCTGATCCCGGGCGTAGCCGTGGCGAGGGGCACGACATCGTTCGCGGGCGTCGGTTCTCAGTACACCGTGGTCAAGAACGGGAATCTGACCGTAGCCGGGACGATCGTGGGGGATCCCGGAGCGAACAACTGGAATCGTCATCCGCGGGTCAAGATCCAGCGCTACGTTCACGGCAAGTGGCACACGATCAAGCTCGTGCGCCCGAGGGGATACGGTGCTTTCAGCACCAGCCTCAGGAAACCGGCCTCCGGTTCATACCGGGTCTATTTCCCGGGCTGTGAGCACTACCACTCGAAGGCCCAGCGCTTCAGTCTGAAGTACGATCCGCAGCTCTCAGTCGACGCGCCGACAACGACGGGAGAGATCCGACCTCTGCGGCTCAGCTACGATTCCCTGGTTTCCACGACGGTCCGCTCGGCGCTGTCGGCCTCGAATCTGGGCGGCGGCTATCTGACGATCCGAAGCTATGCCAGCACAGATGGCGTCGCCTACACCTTGGTCGGCACAGTGCCAAGCCCGATCAGTTTCGGCAGGTCGAACGCCGTGACGGTCAGCGGCATAATCGTTCCCGGGTTCAACGCCGACGACGACACCTACGAGTGGTGCAGAATCGAGGCTGTCTGGTCCGGTGGCACCTACACGAGCCCGGGTTCGGTGATGTCGGCGCCCGGCCGGATCAACATCCCGAGGTGACCCGACCGTCTCGCTAGCGGACCGAGCGAATCGATCCGCTGGTGAAACCACTGCGCCCGCCTCCGATCATCGGGGACGGGCGCAGTCCACGTTCTGTGCTAGCGACGGCCGTGTCGACCCCGGCCAGAGAGCATCGTCCAAACCAGAGGGACAGCCGAGCCGACCATCAGCCATTTGCCGAGCACCGGATCGGTCCGATAGAGGATGGCTCCGGCGATCAGGAGGGCGGCGAACACGAGCACGCCGTTGATCTTGCTCACCGAGCGTTCCAGTTGCCTGACCCGCATGTCCAGAATCGGCGTCCGCACGCTGAGCTCGCCGCGCTCCAGCGTTGCGAGCACGCGGTCGGTGCGCGCCGGTAGGCCGACAAGCACCTGGAAGATCTTCGTCGCCTCGGCCAGGACGGTCTGCCACGTCGAGCCGCCCTCGTCCGAGATCAGCTTGGTGGCATAGGGTGAGATGGAGGTCCAGAGGTTGAACTCGGGGTCGAGCCCCGTGCACATGCCCGAGAGCAGCGCGACCGTTCGTCCCAGCAGCAGCAGGTTCTCGGGCAGCTGAACAGGGAGGTCGAGCACCAGCTCGCGGAATTGCATTCCAAAGCGCATGACCTCCGCGTGATCGAGGGAGCGCAGGTCGGACATGCTCATGCCCCAGAAACGCTCGAACAGCTGCGCGCTGGCCATCTCGATGAGCTTGAGGTCCGCGCTGGGCAGGAGCACCCCAAGCGTCTGGTAGCTCTGCACCAGTCGAGCCGCGTCCTGCGTTCCGACGGCGATCAAGACCTCGCGCAAGCCGGCACGCAGGTTCTCGGGTACCTGCCCCATCATTCCGAAGTCGATGAAGGTGAGCTCCCAGTTGGGGTCGCCGTTGTCATCGACCCCGTCAAGCGGCGTCACAAAGAGGTTGCCTGGGTGCGGGTCGGCGTGGAAGAAGCCGTCCTCGAGGATCTGCTGCATATACGCGTCGAGAAGCGCCGAGGCAACCTTGGACCGGTCGATTCCGGCCGCCGTGATGGCGTCGTAGTCTCCAAGCTTGATGGCGGCGACGTTCTCAAGCGTCAACACACGACGCGTGCTCAGACTCCACACCACGGCCGGAACACGGATGCGAGGATTGTTCTCGAAGTTGGCGGCGAATGTCTCGGCGTTGTGGCCTTCCGCGATGTAGTCGATCTCTTCGCGGGTGGTGTTGGCGAACTCCTCAACCAGTGCGGGGACGTCGGCGCGCTTGCTCACCGGCTTGTACCTCTGCAGCCAACCACCCACCCGGCGCAGTGCGGACAGGTCGACCTCGACCACCTGATCGATGTAGGGGCGCTGAACCTTGACCACCACGTCGTCGAACCCGTGGAGCTCGGCCTCGGCCTCGCAGAGCTTCGCGCGGTGGACCTGTCCGAGCGAGGCGGCGGCCATCGGGGTCTCGTCGACCCAGGCATAGCGCTCGGCGAGCGGCTCGCCCAGGTCAGCCTCAGCCTGCGCGCGTATCGCAGCGAAGTCCTCGGCAGGTACCTCGTCCTGCAGCCCGGAGAGCTCCTGTGTGATCTCGATCGGCAATACGTCCAGCCTCGCCGAGAGGAACTGGCCCACCTTGATCATCAGTCCGCCCATGCGGATGGCAAGCGCGCGGAAGCGCACGGCTATGCGGCGCGAGCGCTCAGAGCGGGTGCGACCGCTCCAGGCGCCCAGGCCGATGCGCGGCAGGAATATCTCCCAGTAGATGAAGCTGGCAGTGACTCGGGCGAAGAAGAAGACTATGCGCCAGTAGCGAGCGCGTAGCTGCGAGCTCTTCATGGGTCCTCCGTGATCGTGCAGAAGAACAGCGTGCGGACAGGTTATGCCCTGTCAGCGACTACTCGTCGCCGGCCAGCTGCTCGTAGATGCGCTTGCGGGCCTCGTCGAGGATCTCGACGGTCTTGTCGATCTGCTTGGGGCTTCCGGCACGGCCCACCTGCCACGTGGCTGCCATGGGGCCCTGAACGCCCCCGCCCAGCCGGCCGCTCGGATCC
>CAZIPT010000004.1:0-60052 GCA_964541375.1 uncultured Eubacteriales bacterium | reverse complement strand
CGGTGTCGCCGGGAGCGAGGAGCGTCGAAAGCCCGCTAGCGCCGTCGGCGCCGAACAGGAGCTCGTCGACCGGCGCGCCCGATGGCACCATCAGCCAGATGACGCGCGGCGGATGCAGCGCTGCGACCAGGTCCCTGAGCGTCTCGGCGGGAATCAGGCCGTCGGGCGCCATCGCGCGAGCCACGTCCGCGTGGCGGTTGAACCCCACGACCTCCCAGCCACTGTCGACCAGGTTGAGAGCCAGCCCGGCGCCCATCTTGCCGAGCCCGGCGACTCCCACCTGCCCGCGTCGCGTTTTCGCCGACAGGACCTCGTCTGCCCGCACGACTATCCCCGCATCACCCGCCTCGTAGTAGTCGAGCTCGACCGCGCCCGCCTGCCAGGCGTCGACAATCGGATCGATGAAGCTCCAGCCTGCGTCGACCTCGCGCGTGGAGACGAAGAGCGTCTGGTCGCCGCGCATCGCGTCGAACATGAGCTTGGCGTACTCCTCCACGTACTGGGCCTTTTCGGTCTTCTCGTAGAGGAAGAAGGTGAAGCGGCGCTCCTCGACCTCGTCCTCAAAGCCCACGCGCTTGGCGAAGAAGCAGATCTCGATCTGGTCGTTGGGCTCCATGGTGAAGACGATCTTGTTCGCGACGTGCTCGACCCCTTCGCACAGGCACTTCTCGGGATGGCGGAAGGTGACGACGATGCGCTTGCACGCCTCGCCCATCCACTTGCCGGCCTCCATCGTCACGCCGACGCCTGCCCAACGCGAGCCGGTCATGTGCGTGCGGAGCTGGAAGTAGCTCTCGGTGGTCGAATCCGCCGAGACGCCCGGGATCTCGAGGAACCCCTCGACCTGCGCACGGAACGTCGCGTCGGCGACTTCGCCCGGCGTCATCGGCGCCAGCGACTCGATCAGTGCCGCACGCGCGTCGCGGATGTCGTCCGCATCGTGCGTCGCGGGCTGCTCCATCGTGACCAGCGCGAGCATCTGGAGCAGGTGGTTCTGGCCGACGTCGCGCAACGCGCCCACGCGGTCATAGAACGCCCCGCGCTTCTCGGCGCCGATCTGCTCGAGAAGCGTGATGTCGATCGCCTCGATAGCCTGCCGGCTCCACTCGGACTCGAAGAGGTTGTTGGTGAAGCGGAAGTTCAGGATGCCCTGGAGCATCTCCTTGGCGAGGTAGTGGTCGATGCGGTAGATCTGTTCCTCGCGGAAAAGACTGCCGAGAAGGGTGTCGAGCTCGCGAGCGGTATCGAGGTCGTCACCGAACGGCTTCTCGACCAGCACGCGGGTCCAGCCGGTGTCGTCGGAGCACTCGATGGTCAGCCCGCTTGCCGAGAGCTGCCGGAAGATCAGCTCGTAGTCGCTCGGCGGAACCGCCAGGTAGAAGACCTTGTTGGAGCAGACGCCCCACTCCTCCTGGATCGCGGCCATCGCCCGCGCCATCTCGTGGTAGGTCTCGAGGTCGTCGAACTGTCCGTGCTGGTAGCGGAAGAGCGAAAGGAACCGCTCAACCTCCTCGGGCGTTGCGGTCGCAGCCCTCTCGGCGAGGATCCCGCGCACGTGCTCCTGCAGCTCGGCGTCGCCCCACTCGCGTCGACCGAAGCCGATCACCACGAGCTTCTCGGGCAGCAGCCCCTTGCCCATGAGGTAGAACAGTGAGGGCACGACCTTGCGTGCCATCAGGTCGCCGGTCGGGCCGAAGACCACCAAGATGGTCGGTGCGAGCTGTGCGGATGGGTGCTGGGACATCAGTGATTCCTCCAAAGCGTCAAAGCGGTACGCTAAGAGAGGATTCCCATTACTGAGCACCCAGAGGAGCACTCGGTTGAAGATCATCGACATCCACACCCACGCGTGGCCGGACGCGGTGGCGCCTAACGCCATCGCTGCTCTCCAAAGCAAGGGCACGCTCACCGCCTTCTACGACGGCACCGTCGACGGGCTTGCCGACATCATGAGGCGCAGTGGGGTCTCCGCATCGGTGGTCCAGCCCGTCGCCACAAAGGCGAGCCAGGTACCGGGAATCAACGACTGGGCGGCCTCGATCTCAGGCCGGGGGGTCATCGCCTTTGGCGCCATGCATCCCGAGGTGGATGACCCGGCGATCGAGATCGCTCGCATGGCCGCTCTCGGCCTGCGCGGCATGAAGCTCCATCCCGAGCATCAGGCATTCGCGCCCGACGAACCTCGGCTTGCCGCAATCTACGAGGCTGCGATCGCCCACGACATGACGGTCTTCTTCCATGCGGGCGCCGACGAACTGCACGAGACCGTCCGTGGCACCCCGCAGTCGTTCTCGGCGATGCTGGCGGCGTTCCCGCGCATGCGCGTGGTCCTGGCGCATCTGGGCGGCTTCCGCGTCTGGAACGACGTTGCAGAGGTGCTGGTCGGCCAAAACGTCTACCTGGATACCGCCTATACGCTGGGGCACCTGCCGGATGCGGACTTCGTCGAGATCGTTCATGCGCACGGAGCCGAGAAGATTCTCTTCGGCAGCGACGGGCCCTGGACCGACCCGGCAGCGGAAATCGCCTGGCTACGCTCGTTGCCGCTTGCCAAGGGCGTCGTTGAGGCCGTTCTCGGCGGGAATGCCGAACGGCTTCTCGCGGAGTAGCGACGCACTGTCGAGCACACGGCGTTACGGGAATCTCAGAAACGCCACCTCGGGCACGGCACTCGCTTACAGTGGAGTGAGAGAGTCGCACCCTCTTGTCACTCCCGAATGCGACAATCGACCATGACAGCGCACGATCTCACGTCTGCCAACGGAGACCGAGAATGTCCGAAACAGCGATCGATGGCGAACAGCTAGCGGGCCTATGCCGCGCCGCGCTCGACGCGCTCTCCAGGCCGACCATAATCTGTGACGCGGACAAAATCCTCTTCGCGAACGATGCCGCCGTCCGTCTGCTGCGAGCGCCATCCATCGACGACGTGGTCGGCCGCTCCATCAGCGACCTGGTTCATCCGGACATGAGCACGCCGGGTCACATTCGGCGTACGTTGATCGTGGAGTGCCGTCAGCATCTCCTGGGACTGCCTGCCAAGGTCATCAGCCACGATGGAACGACCATCGCGGCGCTTGTCGACGCCCGCCCCATCGAATACGAGGGGGTCATCGCCATCGTGTACAGCGTCGCGGCTGATGTCGGAGGCTCGTCCCCCGTCGGATCGGTGGTCACCGACCCCGGCGTGACACGGAGCGACATGTTCAGCGCCTCCCTCGAGGTGCTGCCGGATATTCTGCTTATCCACGATGACGCGACGATCCTCTTCGCCAACCTCGCCTGCCGGCGGGTTCTGGGCGCTCAGTCGCCCGAGGACCTGGAGGGTCGGCCGATAGAGCTGATCGTGCATCCTGATGCCACCGCCGCCGGCCGACAGCGCCGTCGGCTGCTGCTTGACGGGGATAGCAGTCTGAAGAACATCCCGCTGAAGGTTCTTGGGTTGGACGGACTGGCACGGCACCTGACCGCCGATGCGTACCCTCTCGCAAACAACGGAATCAGGGCCGGGATGGTAGTAGTCAACGCGATCGTCGACTAGCACCGTGCTCGTTGACGGGGCGCGGCTTGCGCCACCCGGTCTCGAGACTAGTCTTCTGCTGTGATCCGCTCGACCCCGCCCAGGTAGGGGCGCAGCACCTCGGGGACGACCACCGAACCGTCGGCCTGCTGGCAGTTCTCCAGCACTGCCGCGAGCGTCCGGCCAACCGCCAGTCCGCTACCGTTGAGCGTGTGCACGAGGCGTGAGCCCTTGAACTCGACGGGCGAGCGGTACTTGATGGCGGCTCGGCGAGCCTGGAAGTCGATGCAGTTGCTGCAACTCGAGATCTCCTTGTACGCGCCGTAGCTGGGCAGCCAGACCTCGATGTCGTACGTTTTGGCCGCGCCGAAGCCCATATCGCCGGTGCACAGAACGATGACGCGGTAGGCGAGCCCAAGCAGCTGCAGGATGCGCTCCGCGTCGAGGAGCATGCCCTCAAGCGCGTCGAAGCTCTCCTCGGGCTTGGCGAACTTAACGAGCTCGACTTTGTCGAACTGGTGGACGCGGATCATCCCGCGGGTGTCGCGGCCAGCGGACCCGGCCTCCTCGCGGAAGCACGGCGTGTAGGCGGTGTAGTGGAGCGGCAGCTGTTCGGCCTCGAGCACCTCGTCGCGATGGATGTTGGTGAGCATGACCTCGGCCGTGGGGATCAGGTAGAGCCCCTCGGTGGTCTTGTAGAGGTCCTCCTCGAACTTGGGCAGCTGGCCCGTGCCTGTCAGCGTGTCGGCGTTTGCGAGCACCGGCGGCGCCCACTCGCGGTAGCCCGCCTGGCTCTGTGTGTCGAGCATGAAGTTGATGAGTGCGCGATTGAGCTTCGCGCCCATACCGCCGAGAAGGACGAAGCGCGATCCGGAGAGCTTGACCGCGCGCTCGAAGTCCAGGATGCCGAGCGCCGGGCCGAGGTCCCAGTGCCCGAGCGGCTCGAACTCGAATGTGGGCGGCGTGCCCCAACGCTTGACCTCGACGTTCTCGCTCTCCTCGGCGCCGATCGGCACTGAGGCGTCGGGGATGTTGGGCGCGGTCATCAGCAGGTCGCGAACGTCTGCGTCGACGGCGTCGAGGTGCGCCTCGAGCCCGGTGATGCGCTCGTTGATGAGGCGCACCTGCTCCTTGGCGATCTCGGCCTCGTCGCGCTTCGCATCTTTCATCAGCGCGCCGATCGCCTTTGAGGCCTCGTTGCGCTGGGCCTGGAGCGACTCTACTTCGACAATGAGCGAACGGCGCTCCTCGTCGAGCTTCAGGAACGTGTCGACGTCCCACGTGGACCGGCGGTTCGCCATCGCAGCGCGAACGGCCTCGGGGTTGTCGCGGACGAATCGGGCGTCGAGCATGATGCCTCCACAAACGCGCTGCCATGTGCGACCCAAGGGACGCTGGAAGTATAGCGGAACCAGGGCTAAGTCCCTGCATGGCGTGGGTGGCAGTGCGGTGCCGAAGCGTTACTGAGCGACCGAATGTTTCCGTCAAGAGTCCTTCACGAAACGGCCGCACTTGCCGATATAGGTGCCATAGAAGGTCGTAGGACTTAGGGCAGAATGGGGTGTAGTCCAGATGGACGTCCGGGGGGGCAACCATGGCAATAACCGAGTCGAACGGAGTTTACGTCCGACGGATGCAGCAGCAAAGTCGCTCATGGAGTGCCATGAGGCGCTTGAGTTCCACTCCTCCCTTCTCGACGCCATAGGTGAGGGGGTCCTAGCGCACACCCTCGACGGCGAGGTCATCTACTTCAACGAGGCCGCGTGTGAGATCTACGGCCTGTGCCGCAACAGCTTCGGCCACTTGGAGCCGTGGGGGTGGATACCACCCGAGGCTCGCAACCTTGTTCCTGATCGGATGGCCGAGATCCGCAAGCCGGGCGGGGCCGTGTTCGCCGGTCGCGGCCCGACGAAACCCGACGGCTCGCACACGCACACCCAGATCCGCGCACGAACATGCAACACCTTCCGCTACGGCGAGATCGTGGTCTCGGTCATCCATGACGTCACCGATCGGGTACACGCCGAGGCGCGCATTCGCCACATGGCGCTCCACGACCCGCTCACGGGGCTGCCCAATCGAGGTCTTCTTGAAGAGCGGATGCAGCTGGCACTGGCCAACTCCGATCGACATGGCGACATCGTCGGCGTGGTCTATACCGACCTGGACGACTTCAAGCCCGTCAATGACACATTGGGACACGCTACAGGCGACGAAGTCCTCAAGATCGTCTCCGAGCGGCTCCGGGCGTGCATGCGCGAGTCCGATACCGTCGCTCGCGTCGGCGGCGATGAATTTGTCGCGCTGTTCCCCCGGCTGGGCTGCGTTGACGACCTCGCGAGCATCGCTGCCTCGATCTCTGGCTGCATCGATGTGCCGATCCAGATCGGCGGTCACAATGTCACGGTGACCGCAAGCGTCGGCTTGGCAGTCTACGTCCAAGGCGAGGCAACCGACGAGCTCATCAACCGGGCGGATCACGCCATGTACCGCGCGAAGCAGGACGGCCTCTCGGGGTGGGAGGAGTTCCGGGTCGAGCAGATGGCCAAGCGCCAGACGGCCTGATCCTGCCGAGGAACCCATGGTCTTCCTCGGCGCGCGTACACTGGATGCATGCCGCGCACGATCACGTACACATCGGACGACGAACCCTCTCGCGAGCTTGCGCTCGCAGACCCGGAACTCGGCGCGCTCATCGACCGGGTCGGACGGGTCGACGGTTCCTTTGTAGGCGGCGGCTTCTCGGTCATCGCCCGGTCGATCGTCTCGCAACAGCTCTCCGAGAAGGCCGCCTCGACCATTTGGGCGCGTGTCGCCGAGCGAGTCGGCACCTCCCCGGAATCGTTGGCTGCCGCCGACGTGGCGGTGTTGCGGGCGGCGGGGCTCTCGGGGCGGAAGGTCGAGTACCTGCAGGGTATCGCGCGCTGCACCATCGCTGGCGAGATCGACTGGGACGGACTCGAATCCCTCGACGACGAGGCGGTCATCGAGGAGTTGGTGCGCCTGCGCGGGGTTGGCCGGTGGACCGCCGAGATGTACCTGATCTTCGCGCTCGGCAGGCTCGACGTGTTGGCCGTGGACGATCTGGGGCTACGCAACAGCGCCGGACGGGCGATGGGGCTTGACCGAGCCGCGACCCGTGAGGAGCTCGCGGAACGGGGGATGCGTTGGAGGCCGTGGCGGAGCGTGGCGAGCCTGTGGCTGTGGGGCGACGTGGGCTGACATCTCGGGGCCTCTCCCTTTCGATGAACGGCATAGCGCGCATCGGATTCATGGTGGCGCACCCGCCAACCGATAGTATGGATACAGGGCCTGAGAAGGCCGTGACGCCGAGAGAGAGCCCCACCGCGTGCCGCATCGTCACATCAACTGCGAGTCCGACGACCTGGCGGAGCTTCAACGCCAGCTCAAGATCGTCAATCTCGCCCTGAAGAGTTCGCTCGACAGCATCCTCGTCCACACGATCGACGGTCGCGTGCTCTTCTTCAACGACGTTGCGGCCGAACACGCCGGCCTGACGCGCGAGGAGTTTGCCGAACTGCCACCCTGGGGCTTCTTGGGCAACTTCACGCCTGAGCAGCGAAATCAGATGGTCGCCCAGATCGCCAAGCACGGCTCCTTGGTGTTCCGCGCGGAACGGATGCGCACGGGCGAGCGCCGGTTCGTCGAGGTCCATGCTTGCTTCGCCGAGGGCGATGCCGGCGACGAGCCGGTGGTGGTGTCGGTCAGCCACGATGTCACAGACAAGATGCGCGCCGAGGAACTCCTGAAGTACCGCGCGTTCCATGACTCACTTACCGGCCTCGCCAACAGGGCGCTCTTCGAGGACCGTCTCGACTTGGCCATCGCCGGCTCCAGGCGTCATGGGAACACCGTGGGAATCGCCTACATCGACGTCGACGCATTCAAGTCGGTCAACGACCGTTTCGGTCACGAGACCGGCGACCGCGTTCTGGTCACTCTGGGCGAGCGGCTCTCAAACAGCGTGCGCGAGATAGACACCGCCGCGCGTTTCGGCGGGGACGAGTTCGTCGTGATCTTCCCACAGCTGGCCACGGCGGGAGCCCTTCAGGGCATCGTCGAAAAGCTGGCTACCCGGCTCGGCGAACCGATCGTGATCGACGGCACCTCGCTCCAAGTGACCTCCAGTGTCGGCTCGGCGGTCTTCGATCCCATCAAGGACGACGTGCGGTCGCTCATCATGCGCGCGGATATCGCCATGTATGAGGCGAAGCGAGCTCGTGCCGAGTTCAGGGCGCAGACGCAGTGAGCTTCATCGCCGCCGAGCACCCCACCGAAGCCATCGGAGGTCCGAGGCTCCACCTGCTCCGGGCACTGCCCGGGCTCGCGATCACAGCGATAGCCGGGCGTGACTCGATCGCCGCCGCAGTGGAAGCTGTCCGCGCCGGCGGGTTCTCGGCGATTCTGCCCACAAGCGTGGCTACGGGAACCGAGTACGGCCGTGCCGACTCAGTGCTCGACGCCGTCGCAGCGCTGCGAACGCTGTTGGACGGAGAGGCCGATGTGCTCGATCCGATCCGACTCGGCTCGCCGGCACTGTGGGCGGCGCTCAACGGCCGGTTCGCCGCCGAGATCGGCGCACGGTGGGGGATGTGCTCGCCCTGCCTCGCGTGTCACCTCTACGTGCACATGGCGCGCGTCCCGCTGTCGTGGGCGCTCGGGAACGCACCGGTCATCACGGGCGAGCGCGATACCCACGACGGCCGCATAAAGCTCTCGCAGACCGCTGCGTCAATCGATGCAGAGACCCGCGTGCTTGCCCACGCCGGAGTCGAGCTGCTGACGCCGGTCCGCTCGGCGAGTGGCGATCAGATCGCGGCACTTGTCGGCGACTGGCGCGAGGGGCTCGAGCGGCTCGAGTGCGTCCACAGCGGCAACTACGTGCGCGCCGACGGGACCGTAGAGCTGGACGCGCACAACTACGAGGCCTACCTGCGTGGATTCTTCGAGCCGGCGGGAGTCGCCGTCGTCGACGCGTGGCGGTCTGGCGATGTGGAACCGGACTACCAGCAGATCGTGCGCGAGGTTCTCGCGCCGCTGTGAATTCGCGCGAGGACTCTGTCGCCCGATCGCTGCAACAGCAGCGTCCTCAGCCGAGCGCGCAGAGCGCAGCCCCGTAGACCGTTCACCGAATAGCGCATCACTCTTGCCGAGCAATGACCTGCATGCCGCCCCACTCGGCTATGCTTGTGGAGCCGGCCCACTACCAGCGCTGCGGACTCACATCGAAGCGAGTCAGCGGCGGCGGCGTGTGCGACGCGGTCGGCCGACATCTTCAAGAGTGGAGAGCATTCTGTGAGGGGGATGCTCGAAGGGGGAACCACTTGGCCGACGAACCAATCCTGAAGCCGCATGCCCATACTGCCGCGGTTCGCGCGCGCGCCAACCGCGAAGTGCTCAGTCTCGTCGGTGTGGCACTGGCCGTGGTCGCCGTGGTTCTGGCGCTGATGCTGTTCGGCGGGTTTGGCTCCGCGACCGTGAGAGGCGGAGGCTCCACCAACCGCGGCAAGAAGATCGTGCCGGTTGAAGGGCTGAATGCGGCTCCAGGCGTGGTGTCGGCATGGGTCGCTCAAGGCGGTGACCTCTCGGCCGTACTGCGCGTCGCCGGCCTCGAGAACTCCACGATCACCGACCTGGGCGGCGGGCGTTACGTGATCTCAGTCCCGGCCGGTACCGAGGACACGGTCGTCAGGATCCTCGCCGACGTCGACGGAGTCTACGACGCCGGGCGCGTCTACAGCTCGAACAAGTAGCGCCGACGTCGGTCGCTACGCCCGCGGATAGCTCCCCAGGATGCGCACTTCGCGCAACTTCAGCCGCAGGCAGTCAAGCGCCGTCTTGACGTTCGCGTCGTCGACGTGGCCCTGCAGGTCGATGAAGAACATGTAGTCGCCGAGCTGCCGCTTTGTGGGTCGCGACTGGATCTTGCTCAGGTTGATGCCGCCGTAGACGAACTCTCCCAGGATCATGTGCAGATTGCCCGGACGGTCGGCCTTCATGAAGAGCGCGAGCGAAGTCTTGTCGTTGCCCGTGCGCTCGCGAAGCCCGCGGCCGATGACCACGAACCGGGTCTGGTTGTCCGCGTAGTCCTCGATAGCGGGCTCGCGGATCTCACCGCCGTAGAGCTCGGCGGCCAGCCGGGTACCGACCGCGGCGACCGCGGGATCGCCTACGGCCTGCTGCACCGCCTCGGCGGTTGAGTTGGCGGCCACGATCGTGCGGCCGGGGAGGTTGCGCGCCAGCCAGCGGCGTGCCTGCCCGGTCGCCTGCGGGTGCGAAGCGACCGATTCGATACGCGCCAGGTCCGCTCCCGGCGCTGTGATGAGCGCGTGGTGGATATCGAGAACGATCTCGGCCTGAATCTCCAGCGAGGTGTCGAACGCGAGAGCGTCGAGCGTCGCCGGCACGGAACCCTCGACGGAGTTCTCGATCGGGACGATGCCGGCGTCGGCCTGCCCGCGCTCCACGGCCTCGAACACGTCGCCGATGCTCGCGCAGGCCACCGGCTCGAGGTCGGCGATTCCCAACGTGAGCAGAGCTTCTTCCGAGAAGGTCCCGGCCGGGCCGAGAAAGGCGTATCTGGGCATGCGTCATTGCTCCCGTCGCTGTCGTGGTACAAGTATAGCCGAGCACCAATCGCACTCTTGAGCGCAAAGAACCCCACCAGACCGGAGCCAGGATCGTGGATCAGCAGCACCTCATCGAACTGCTCGCAGCCGTCTCGGCGGGAGCGCTCTCGCCCGACCAGGCGGCCCAGGAACTCTCCTCGCTGCCGTTCGCCGAGATCGCGGCCGGATCGGCTGAGGGCACCATCTCGGCGCGCGTCGACCACCACCGCGACGTGCGAACCGGCTTTCCCGAGGTCATCTTCTGCCAGGGCAAGACCGCACAGCAGGTTGCGGGGATCGCGACCGAGATCCTGGCGCATGGCGAGGTGGTGCTCGCGACGCGCGCTTCGACCGAGCAGTTCTCGGCGCTTCGCGAGGTCGCTCCCGACGCCGTCTGGCACGAGGCCGCCAGCGTCATCGTCGTCGACCGCCGAGAAGACCCGCCGAGCGAGGGCCACGTGGTGGTCGCGACCGGGGGCACCGCAGACATCCCGGTCGCCGAAGAGGCCGCTGTCTGCGCCGAGGTCATGGGCTGCCGGGTCACTCGGCTATTCGACGTGGGAGTCGCCGGCGTCCACCGGCTGCTTGCGCATACGGACACGCTGCGCTCGGCCCGAGCGATCGTCGCCGTCGCCGGCATGGAAGGCGCCCTGCCGTCAATCGTCGCGGGCCTGGTCGACGTGCCGGTCATCGCCGTTCCCACCAGCGTGGGGTACGGCGCCAACTTCGGCGGCGTCGCGGCGCTCCTCACCATGCTGAACTCCTGCGCTGGGGGCATCGGCGTCGTCAACATCGACAACGGATACGGCGCCGCTGTGCTCGCCGCCCGCATCAACCGGCCGCCGGCCCGGCTGGCCGACACCACCATCGACCGCTCCACTCTGCCGCCTGCCGAGAAGACCACGCCGTGATCGGCTACCTCGACTGCTCGACCGGCGTCTCCGGCGACAAGTTCCTCGGCGCGCTGCTCGACGCCGGGACGGACGGCTGCCGATTCACCGCCGAGCACCTCGCCGACATCGCCGCGAAGCTCGCGCCCGAGGCGCGCGTGGTGGTCGAGCGCGTGAGCTCGCGCGGCGTGAGCGCCGTGGGTGTGCGCGTGGCCGCGGAAGGACAGCCCCACTCGCGGAGCTGGGCCGACATTCGGGCGTCTCTGAACGGCGCTGGTCTGCCCGCGCCGGTTCTTGAGCGCGCAATTCGGGCCTTCGGCGTACTCGCCGAGGCCGAGGCGAGCGTCCACGGGACCAGCGTCGACGAGGTGCACTTCCACGAAGTCGGGGCGATCGACTCCATCATCGACATGGTCGGCGTGTGCGCGGGGCTGCACGCTCTGGGGATCACCTCGCTGCTGGCTACCCCGGTGGCCGTAGGCTCGGGCACGGTCGAGACCTCTCACGGAATACTGCCGGTCCCCGCACCCGCGACGGCGCTGCTGTTGCAAGGCGCCGAGGTGCCGCTCGTGACGGGCCCCTCCGAGGGCGAACTCACCACCCCCACCGGCGCGGCGCTTCTCGCGGCGTGCGTGGACGGGTTCTCGGCGATGCCGCCGGCCACGATCCTCGGCATCGGCTACGGCGCGGGCACGCGGGACATCGGCGTGCCCAATGTCTGCCGGCTGCTTCTCGCCGAGCTCACGCCCGAAGTTGCGCCGGCGCCGGACGGCTCGATCACCGAATCCGTCGCACTGCTCGAGACCAACCTCGACCACCTCTCACCCGAAGCGCTCGCATTCGCCGCCGAGGAGTTGCTCGGCGAGGGAGCGCTCGACGTGTGGCAGACACCGATCGTCATGAAGAAGGGTCGATCGGCGGTGCTGCTTTCTGTGCTGAGTGCAGATGCCGACATGGCGCGAATGGCCGGGCGCGTGAGTGAGCTGACCGGGTCGCTGGGCGTTCGAGTTCGCATGACCCAGCGAGTCGTAGTCCCCCGTGAGGTCATCCAGGTCGCGACCGAGTGGGGGCCTGTGCGCGTGAAGGTCGGCGCGGGACGGCTGCGTCCCGAGCACGACGACGTGGCGCGCATCGCGCGTGAGACGGGCCGCGTCTACGCAGACGTCGCGCGCGAGGCGACTGAAGCGGCGCGCGCGATGGTGGAGCCGCACGACCGGTAGCCGAGCCGTGGCCTACTCAGGCGATGAACCAGCCGCCGTCCCGCTCGGCCACAAATCCCTCGCGCGCAAGCGCCGCAAGGATGCCGGCGACGTCATCCGCGGGTACGGAGTCACGGCCTGCGCTTCGCTCGGAGGCGGAGAGCGCGTGGGCGAGATCCTCAGCGGAATCGCCCGGTCCGGCCATCACCGCCCGAAGGAGCCAGGCTCGCTTCTGCCGACGCGAACCTTCGAACCTGGACTGCCGCGTGTGATGGGCGCTTCGCCGCGACGGGTTGGGCAGCGTCCGTTTGAGGTGCGCGCCGTAGTCGAGCAGGGCGTAGTACCACTCGCGTGCCGAGACACCCTGCCGTACCGCTTCCTCGATCGAGCCCGCCACCAGGGGCACGATCTCGCTGTCGGGGACGCCGTCGCGGTCGGCGAAGAGCTCGTGCAAGAAGACCGTACGCACGTTGGTCTCCAGATAGACCGACGGCTGGCCGAAAGCGAAGGCGAGCACGCCGGCCGCCGTCGCGGGGCCGATGCCGGGCCGCGCGCGCAGGGCGGCCTCGTCGGCGGGCCGCGTGGTCGGCCCGAGACCGGCGGGGGTGGAGTCGTCGACGACCTGCTCGGCGGCCCGCTTGAGGGCGATCGCTCTCCGGTTGTATCCCAGGCCCTGCCACGACTCGAGTACGGCCTCAAGGGGTGCGGCCGCGAGCGCCTCCAGCGTGGGGAAGTCGGTGAGCCACACATCGAAGCGGCTCTCGACCCGCGAGACCTGCGTCTGCTGCAGCATGACCTCGCTCACGAGCACCGCGTAGGGATCGTGGGTCCGACGCCAGGCAAAGTCGCGGTAGAGCTCGCGGCCCTGCTCGGCGACGAGGGCCACGAATCCGGTGAGATCGCGCGCGCCGGAGTCTGTGCCGGAGGCGGCGCGCCTAGTCGGCATCGGTCTCGCCCATCGCATGGGGCTCGTGCTCGGAGGGCTGTACGGCCTCCTCGGCGAAGAGTTCGGAACCGATCTCGGCGGCCGTGTCGAGGTGAGGCTTGGCGAAGAGCGGCGTCTCGCGCACGAACCACATCGCCACAAACGCCAGCGCCATCAGCACGCTGCCCCAGAGGAAGGCCGTGGCGATCCCGGTGGTCAGACCGACCTTCACGTCCTCGAAGAACGGCTGCAGGAGTGGCTTCGCGGCCGGCGGTAGCGACGCCGCAAGTGCCTGCATCGCTCCGGCATTGAGCAGCTTGCCGGGCTCCTCGGCAAGTTTGGCGAGCATGGGGTACGCGGTGCCGAAGTTCGCCTTCTGCTCCGTGAGCAGCACGCCCAGTTCGCGTGCGAAGGTCGCGTTCATGACCCCGCCGAGCAGGGCGACACCCACAGTTCCGCCGATGGAGCGGAAGAACTGCAGCGCGCCGGTGACCTCGCCCATTCGCGCCGGGAACTGCGACTGCAGCGAGATCGTGAACAGTGGCATCGTGGAGCCGATGCCCGCGCCCACCAGCACCATGTAGATGGCGAGGCTCAGGCCGCTCACATCTGCGGTGATGGTTGAGAGCAGGAACATGCCGAGCGCCGCCACGCCCATCCCCACCAGCCCAAACGCTTTGTAGCGCCCCGTGCGCGCAATCAGCTGGCCGGTCAGGATCGAGGAGCCGATCATCGCGATGAGCATCGGCATGAGAAGGCTGCCGGAGCTCGATGCGCTTCTGCCCAGGACGACCTGCATGAACGTCGGCAGGAACATGATCGAGCCGAACATGCCCACGCCGGAGAGGAACAGCACCGTCATGCTCGCCGAGAAGCTTCGATCCGTGAAAAGCGTCACGTCGAGAATCGGCTCAGACGCGTTGAGCTCGCGGAACACGAAGGCGGTCAGCGCGATCGCAGCGGCGCCGAGTAGACCGAGGATCTGGCCGGACCCCCAGGCGTAGACCGAACCGCCCCAGTTCAGCGCGAGAAGCAGCGGCACCAGCCCGGCCGTGAGTGCGGCTGCGCCCCACCAGTCAATACGGTGCTGCTGACCGGGCTCCGGGCGCGGCATGGTCACCGCCAGCACGGTCAGCGCGACGATGCCGATCGGGATGTTGATGTAGAAGATCCATCGCCACGAGTACGAGTCGGTAAGCCAGCCTCCCAGGGGCGGCCCGAGCACCGAAGCGAGGCCGAAGACCGCTCCCATGAGCCCCTGGTAACGGGCCCGCTCCCGCGCCTCGAACAGGTCTCCGATGATCGCCATGCCGTTTGCCATCATCGCGCCGCCACCGATGCCCTGGATTCCTCGGAAGAAGATGAGCTGGAACATCTGCTGGGGCGCGCCCGTCAGGGACGTGAAGGTCGCGTTCAGCCACGGCTCACCGGCCGCTCCCGACAGCGCGGAACCCGCCAGGAAGAGCGTGATGCCCCCTAGATAGAACCACTTGCGGCCGTAGAGGTCGGACAACTTGCCCACGATCGGGATAGTGATGGTCGAGGTGAGCGAGTAGATGGTGAACACCCACGACAGCAGCGACATACCGCCCAACTCGCGGACGATATTGGGCATCGCCGGTCCGACGATTGTCGCGTCGAGCGCACCCAGCAGCATCGCCAATAGAACGCCGGCCAGAATCGACAGCTTTCGGCCGTGGGGGAGGTCGCGGACATGCATGCAGACGTAGCTCCTATCGGGACATCGTTCGATTCATCAAGCGCCTGAGTATCAGATGTTCTTGATGTAGTAGCGGCAGGCGCGCGAGTCGGGGCATTCCGCGGGCAGCTCATCTCGGGTGAAGATCCAGCCTTTGCCCTCCACGAAGCATGAGCACGAGATCGTCCTCTGAGAGTCCTTGAGCCGCACGTCCCACACGTCTTCTGCGACGGGGAACTCGCGCCACCAGATGCACTTGCCCTTGACGGGCGCGTACGGATCTCGTTCCATCAAACGCCTCGCTCGTCCCTCATCGCAGACGGGCACCGGTGGCCCACGAGAGGCCGCCGACAAGCCCGCTCACTCGCGGACGGTCACCGTGCCGATCACCTGCGGATGCACTGAGCACTTGTACGCCAACGGCAGCCCTTTGTCGAACGGCGGGCGATGCCCGGCCCCACTCCTGTATTCCCCGCCGGCACCCGGCGCACACTCCGGCGTCGACGCGACGCGAGCCCCTTGGTGCTGTACAGTGTCGGCGAGAAACGCACCCACCTTTGAGCCTCAGGGAGGCATTCCATGGCACCCAAGTCCGGAGACACCGTCAAGGTGAACTACCGAGGTACCCTGTCCGACGGCAGTGAGTTCGACAGCAGCGAAGGGCGCGAGCCTCTCGAGTTCGTGGTGGGCTCGGGCCAGGTCATCTCCGGATTCGACGCGGCTGTTCTCGGCCTCGAAATCGGCGAGTCGGTCACTGTCACCATTCCGGCCGCAGAGGCCTACGGCGAGCACGACGATGAGGGGCTGCAGCAGTTCCCGCTGTCGGCGTTCCCCGAGGCGCCTGAGGTGGGCTGGGCGGTCGAGCTTTCCGGACCGGAAGGTCAGCGCGTCCCGGCGATCGTCGCCGAGGTCAGCGACGAGTCGGTAACGCTGGACTTCAACCACCCGCTCGCGGGGCAGGACCTGACCTTCGACATCACGCTGGTCGAGGTCGCCGAGGCCTAGCGCGGATTAGTCTGCGAGCTACGGGCGAACGATGATCGGCGTCTTCTTAGTGATCCATCGGTAGAGGAAGTACGCCTTCTTCTTTGGGCACCTCACGCAGCCGTGCGAGACCGGCTTGCCCACGGGGGCAATCTCGTGACCGCGGCTGTTCACGGGGATCGTGTGGAAGCCGATGTTGCCTCCATGTGGGCCCTTGGTGAACACCGTCTGCCACCTGAACGTGACCGAGCCGGCGCTTGATGCCGGGCGCTTGAACTTGTAGTAGTAGGTGCCGCGCCTGGGCAGAGTGTGCGACGTCGAGCACAGGAACGTGTCGATCTGCCGACCGTTGTCGTACAGGTAGATTCGCTGCTTCGCACGGTTGAGGAAGATCGCTTTCCCCCGCTTGGGAACGAAACTCGGCGCGATCGGGCGTTTGTCGACGGGCGCGGGAGGCGTAGTGGGCGTCGGGGTGACCGACGGGCTTTCCTCCAGACTCGTCACGGGCGCATCACCGGGAGCCGCGACTGCGGCCGTTGCAGCGAGCGCCTGAAACGCGAACACCAGCGTCGCCGACAAGGCCACCCCACAGACCGCCTTCGCGATGCGGCTTCCTTGATGCATGGCTCCTCCTCGATGGTCGTGGAGGTTGCGTCGCCCCCGCGCTGGATTCTACACCGTGCCATTCACTATACCCGCAGATGAGCCGACGCTTTCTTCAGGTAGACTCGTTGGCATGAGCTTCGCCGCCGTCCAAAACTACGGGCTCCTCGGCATCGCATTCTATGCGGTGATCCTTGGGGTCATGCTCACGCTCATCTACGAAGAGCGAGACCCCTCGACCACCCTCGCGTGGATGTTGATCCTACTGCTGCTTCCCGGCCTCGGGGTCGTCGCGTACGTGCTCTTCGGACGCAACTGGCGCCTCATCGCGCGAAACGACCGCCTTCGAGTCGAAGCGCTGAGGCTGGGCGATGAGATGCTCGCACCCGTCTACGCACGCTACGCGCAGGACATCGCCGCGCTCGAACGTCGAGACCCGCCTCTCATCGGCCGGTTGATCACGGCGATCCGCGCGCAAGGCGGCACGGAGCCGCTCCCCTGCATCGACCTCGAGATCTTCCCCAGCGGCGCCGAGAAGTTCGCGCGCCTCTACGCCGACATCGAGGGGGCCACCGATCACGTTCACCTCGAGTACTTCATCTGGGAGCAGGACGCGCTCACGGGCCGTTTCTGCGACCTGCTCGCCGAGAAGGTGCGACAGGGCGTGGAGGTTCGCGTGCTGTACGACTGGGTGGGCTCGATCACCTACGGAAAGCGCCAGCTGAAGGCGTTGCGCAAGGCGGGCGCCGGGGTCTCGGCGGACGCAGCCAAGTGGACCAAGCTCAACTATCGGAACCACCGCAAGATCGTGGTGGTGGACGGTCGGGTCGCCTACTCAGGCGGCATGAACATGGGGCAGGAGTACATCGACGGCAAGCCGCGCTACAACTCGTGGCGCGACACGCACGTCCGCTTTGGCGGCCCACTCGTTGCCGACCTTCAACGGCTGTTCGCCATCCGCTGGCTGCGCGCCACGCGCCACAGCCTCTTCGAACCACGCTACTTCCCGGCCGTCGACGACGAAGTCGCCACCAACGTAGTCTGGGCGCAGGTTGCGAACTCCGGCCCGGAAAGCCGGTGGGCGGCAGTGCGCAACGCCTACCTCCTGGCTATCGCCTCCGCCGAGAAGCGCGTGCAGATCCAGTCGCCCTACTTCGTACCGGACGAAGGTATCGAGGACGCGCTCATCGCCCAGTCGCTCGCCGGCGTCGAAACGCGTCTGATGATGACGGGCGTTCCCGACAAGAAGATCCCGTGGTGGGCGGCGTTCACCTACCTTGATGACTTCGTGCGCGGGGGTGGCAGGGTCTTTCAGTACCAGGCCGGGTTCTTCCACCCCAAGACGATGACGATCGACGGATCGGTAGCCGTCATCGGCACCACGAACTTCGACATTCGCAGCTTCGAGCTGCACGACGAGCTGAGCATCTTCTTCTACGACGAAGGGGTCGCCGCCTCGCAGGACGCCATCTACGAAGAGGACTTGGCAAGCTCCCAGGAGTACACCCTGGACGATGCTCATAGTGTGGGACGCCTGCAGCGGCTGCGCAACGCGCTTGCGAGGCTCAGTTCGAGGGTGCTGTAGCCGTCCTCAATTTGGGAGTGGCCTCGCTGTAGATCTCGGCGCGATTGCGTCCCGCGTTCTTTGCCGAGAACATCGCCAGGTCGGACTGATCGAGCAGCTCCGCGACCGAATTCGCAGTGTCCGTGCTCGAAACGCCCGCCGAGATGGTCAGACGTAGGCCGTCGACAATACCCCATGATGTGCTGTTGGTCGCAACCGAGATACGCCAGCGCTCTATCGACTTGAGCGCGTCTTCGGCGGTCGCGCTGGGCATCACAACCGCGAACTCGTCTCCGCCCAGACGCGCGACTGTGTCCTCGGCTCGGGTGTGCTTCAAGAGGTGCGTCGCCACCTCGCGCAACGCGCGGTCGCCTGCCGAATGACCATGACTGTCGTTGACGAACTTGAAGTCATCGATATCGAAGAACACGACGCTCAGTGGAGAGCCTTCGCGCTGCGCCCGGGCAAGCGTCTGGACCAGCATCTCGCCCAAGTAGCGCCGATTGTAGAGTCCTGTGAGCGAATCGCGGAGCGCGCGGCTGCTGAGTTCCATAGTCGTTCCGAGCCGGCTCGCCGCGTTGCGAACGGTCTCAATCTCGCTGGGCTCCCAGCTCCGAGGCTCGCCCGACGCTTCGAGCACGAGACAACCCCAGAGGCGCTCGTCAGAGAAGACCGGAACGGCCAGCACCGAAACGACTCCGCGCGCTCGGGCTACCGAGGTCTCCTCGGTAGCGACCTCATCACCCCGAAGACTCACAACACCCCCGGCCGAGAAACTGTCCCGCCAGCGCTTGAACGACGACAGACGCTCGGCTTGTGCGGGAGGCTCGCGAACCCCACCGGCCTCTCGGCACCAGGCGAACCATCCCTCGCCATCGAGGTAGTCCGGGTTAGCCCCCTCACGGTCCTCGTGGATGTAAGCACAGTCCACGTTGGAGGACACAGCGATTGCTTGCAGGGCCGCAGTGACGTCATTCTCGCCGAGGTCATGGTGCGCAAGCAGATGGGTGGTCGCATCTCTCAGCCCCAGAAGCAGCTCGTTGGTGCGGTCGACGCCTCTGCGCGACTCCTTCAGCTCGGTGATATCGGTGAGCGTGACGAAAGCCTCGTATGGATCCGACTCTCCTTGTCTGAACAGCGGTACCGCGCTCACGATCATCCATCGGCGCCTGTTCTCGACGGGGTTGTACAGCCCGATCGTCACGTCGAGCACCGGCAGTCCCGTGCGCAAAGCGACCATTGTCGGATGCTCGGTGCCGGGGAAGGGAGATCCGTCCTCGTGAACCGACTGCCAGCGCGGGTCGAGCGAAGTTCGCGAGGTGAACTCGTCCTCGGTCAGCCCGAGGATTCTCTGAGCGGCCGGATTCGAAGAGAGGATGGTGCCGTCGGCCCTCTGGAACACGACGCCCTCGTTCATATGCTCGTAGAGCATCCTGTAGCGACTCTCGCTCTGCTCGAGGGCTTGGCGAACGATCTTGCTCTCGGCGACGTCCCAGGCGAGATCCGCAAGCATCGCGATGGCTTCCAGGTCGGACTGGTCGTAGTCCAAGGGCTTGTTGCCGACCCCGAGAACTGCGCACACAAGACCCTGGCGGATCACGGGAACGACGAGTTCTCGTACCAGCTCGGCATGCCCCTCCGGCAGCCCCTTGCGACCCTTTAGGTTCGCGTAGTCGTTGTGGATGACCGGCGTCTTGGTGCCGATGCACTCCGTCCAGACTCCTGCAGATGCAATGGGATAGTGCTCGCCCTTGCCACCGGCCTTGCAATACTCCGCCTTGGTTCGCGTCGACCAGTTCTGAAGCGTCAGATTGACCTGGTCCGTGTCCACGAAGTGGTAGAACCCGATACGACTCCCGGACAGATCCTCGGCCTCATCGAGGGTCTTTTCGAGTAGCTCATCCAAGGTGTGATCGGGCGCGAAGTCGAGGATTCGAAGGCGGGCCTCTGCGATGCGCCGATGCATGTGGAACTCGCCCATGTCGACCACGTGCCCGACCAGCGCGGTGGCCAATCCCTGCTGATCGCGCTCGATCTCCGCAGTGACCCAGACCACTCGCACGTGGCCATCAGAGGTGACAACCCGGAAGGCTATGGGGTCGGTTCGCGTGCCTTCGAGTACGCGATGAGCGGCGGAACGAACGGTCTCCAGATCGTCTGGGTGAACTCGGGTATTCAGGAGCTCGCGCGCTTCGCCATGGAATTCTGCGGGGTCGAAGTCCAGTATCCCGAACATCTCCGAGGACAGCGTCAGCTCGTGCGTACTCATGTCCCAACGGAACGTCCCCACCGCCTGGGGGTAGCGCGTGGGAACGGTACCGCCGACGGCGGTGCCCGGCGCTGGTCGAAGCCGATCTGTATCCCGTGCGATGCGCACTGAGATTGCCACCTCTCGGAACGCGGCCCCGCGATCAGACCCCCACCGCTGCAGTCGCAAGAGGCCGCTCCGTAGCTTTGCTATTCCCTCCTCGGCGGCGTTCGTATCCTGAACCGCCGAGTAGCCCGCCCGTCTGCGACAATGACTGACTGGTACACGCATACGGACCCGGAGGCACGCTTGACCGACGCCAAACCTCGTCGCCCCATCCTGCCGCTGCTCTTTCTCGGCGGCGCAGTCTTCTTCTGGGGCACGAGTTTTGTCGCTCTCAAGACCGCGCTGGGCTCCTTCTCGCCAATGACCGTCATCTGGTTGCGCATGATCGTCGCGACACTCGTCTTCGCCCCGTTCTGGCGCCGGATTCCGCGGCCCGACTACCGGCGCGGGGACTGGAAGGTGCTGCTGCTCGCCGCACTCTGCATTCCGTGTCTGTACTACCTCTTCGAGGGCTTCGCGCTGCAGTTCACCACCTCCAGTCAGGCGGGGGTCATCTCGGCGATCGTGCCGCTGCTGGTCGCGGGCGGCGCCTGGCTCTTCTTGCACGAACGACTGACCTGGCGGGGTGCGGTGGCCATCGCTCTCTCACTCGCCGGTGTCGCCGCGTTGTCGCTTGGCGGCAACGCGCAGGAGAACGCCTCGGCGCCGCTGCTCGGAAACTCCCTCGAACTCCTCGCGATGGTCGCCGCGGCTGGCTCCATGCTCGCGACCAAGCACCTGAGCCGCCGATACAGCCCTTGGCTGATCACCGGCCTGCAAGCCGCAGTCGGAGCCGTCTTCTTCGCACCCATGGCGTTCGCATCCAACCCGCTGACGTGGATCGACGCGGAACCGGTGGCGTGGGTATGCGTCGCCTATCTGGGAGTCGCCGTGAGTCTCGGCGCGTTCGGGCTCTACAACTCGGCGCTGAAGCTACTGCCCGCGAGCCGTGCGTCGCTGGCGATCAACCTCATACCCGCGATCGCGCTCTTGGCGGGTTGGGCGCTGCTTGGCGAGTCGCTGTCGTGGATACAACTCGCCGCGTGCGCGGTGATCGTGGGAGCGGTAGTGTTCGCGGAGTCGGGCCCCGACCCGGTTCCGGTAGAAGAACCGCTGGGCTGATAGGCGATTCGGCTGAGAAAGGCCGACAAGGGAGTGGGACATGTTCTTCGGACCTCGCGTGCAGAGCATCAGCGTGGACCAGCTCGCTCAGGAGCTCAAGGGTGACTCGGCGACGCTGATCGACGTACGCGAACTGAGCGAGTTCTCTGCGGGTCACGTCCCCGGGGCGATCAACCTGCCCCTGGGTGGGCTGCCCAAGTCGGCTGTGACGCGATTCGACCCGGATGCCGAGATCCTGGTCATCTGCCAGAGCGGTAACCGGAGCGCCCGGGCAACGAAGCGGCTGATGAAGGCCGGCTTCTCCAACGTGCGCAACGTCTCCGGCGGGACGTCGGCCTGGCGCGGCCCGCTGAAGCGATAGGGCGTTTGCCTCGGCCGTAGAGCTAGCTGCGGCAAGCGTCTTCAGCGATGGCCGCCGGCGGCTGGAGTTCGTCACGCAGCGAGGTCAACCACAGGTGCTCGAACTTCCTGATACGGGCCGCGATCCAGAAGTGCCGAGGCCGAGCGACCACGCGTCCTGCCTCGACGAGCTTCATCGCCGACTCCGCCGAGCACCCCTGAGCGATCAGGATGCAGCACGCCATGGCGACGGCGCGGTGGCGGCCTTCTCGGCAGTGGCACAGGACGGCCCCGCCCTGGGCCAGCACGGGAATAGCCGCCTCGATGCCGGTGCGGAACCGCGCCATGGGGATAGGAGTGATCGGAGAGTCTATGGATGGCGCATGCACCCATCTCAGAGGCTGCGCGCAGAATTCCGGATAGGGCTCGCGCCTGGTCATGCTGATGACGAGCTCGACTCCCAGAGCCGCCAAGTCCTGGGACTCACCGCGCTGCGGCCACGACGAGATGAAGAGCCGGGGCGTGATCTGCGAGATATCCATGCCGATCTGCCACTCCAATGCGGTCTGCCGTTTCCGAGAGGCACACTACAGGCGCGCGGGACGACATGCCAGCGGGGGCTTCGACGCGAGCCCGGCGACGATGCGGCGGTCGCGGCGGACGGCGTCCGTGAAACGATCTCCGCCAGAAGCGTCAGTCGTTCTGGCTGACCCTTTGCTGCACCGAGCGGTCGTCGAAGTATCGCTCTGCCGACAGACGGAGGCTCCATGGACGGCTACGAGACAACGAAACGGATGCCTGCGCTGTTCCTCGCGCACGGCAATCCGATGAACGCGCTTGCTGACTCCGACTTCACGCGCAGCCTGAGCACGCTGGCAGGAGACCTGCCGCGACCCAGATCGGTGCTGGTGGTCTCGGCGCACTGGCTCACCCGCGGCACGCACGTACTGAGCGCGGCGAATCCCCGCACGATTCACGACTTCGGCGGCTTCCCGGAGGAGCTGTACGCGGTGCAGTATCCTGCGCTCGGCTCGCCTGCGGACGCGAACACGGTCTGCGAACTGGTAGCCGAGGCGGTCGCCGACGACGGTTGGGGGCTCGATCATGCGTCGTGGTCGGTGCTGCGACACATGTGGCCCGACGCTGATGTCCCCGTCTTCGAACTCTCGCTGGACGCGAGTGCCCCCGCCGAGACCCACTGGGAGATCGGCCGCAGGCTCGCGCCTCTGCGCGACGCGGGCGTACTCGTGGTCGGCAGCGGCAACATGGTCCACAGCTTCGCCGGCATCAGCTGGGAACCGGCCGCCCCCGCACGTCCGTGGGCCGAGGAGTTCGACGCCTGGATCGCTGACGCTATCAGCCGAGGAGACCGTGACGCATTGGTGAACTACCAGCGTGCCGGGACGATGGCGCAGCTTTCAGTACCGACCAACGACCACTATCTGCCGCTGCTGTACCCGACCGCGATGAGCGACGGAGACGACGCCGTCACCTTCACGCACACCGGAGTCGAGATGGGCAGCATGTCGATGCGCTGCGTGCGCTTCGGCTGAGGACGAGGGCGGCGGCGGGGCGGCTTCTTGTCTGGCCGGATTCGCTGACCTATGCTCGATGAGCTGGGCTGGGGACAGTCCGGCAATCCGGGGGCATCCTAGTGCACGAGGTGGAAGAGCTCATGGGCTGTACGTCGCTTGAGACTCGAACGGCGTGTCCCGCTTGTGGTTCTAACAGATTCGTCACGAGGTATCAGGCGCCATACGATGAATCCCCGCTCAGAGAGTATCTGAGAGACTTCTACGTGAATCCCGATCCACAGGAATTCGGCTGCCTTGACGGCTGCGCCTATGTTCTGTGCGAGTGCTAGGTCTGTAGTCTGATCTTCCAGAGGGATATCCCAGACCCGAGCATGGCGCAGCGCCTCTACGACCATTGGATATCACCGACAGACTCCCGGGAACGTGCGAGATCCGAGGAGCTGGCCCAGTGTGCACCCTACGCACAGGAGATCATGCAGCTGATCTCGTTCTTCGGGCAAAGCCCCCCGTCGCTTGCGTTCCTCGATTTCGGCATGGGCTGGGCCGACTGGGCGCTTATGGCCAAGGCATTCGGATGCGATTCCTACGGCACGGAGCTCTCGCGGAAGCGCGTTGAACACGCAACGGCGAACGGCATACAAGTCATTAGCTGGGACCAGATACCCGAGTATCGCTTCGACTTCATCAACACAGAGCAGGTGTTCGAACACATATCGGAACCACTGAATACGCTGCGCCATCTGGCCGGATCCCTCAAGAGCACGGGGATGCTCAAGATCGCCGTTCCAACTGCTGGCGGAATAGAGCGAAAGCTCAGGCGAATGGATTGGGCTGCGCCGACAGGTTCCGAAGACTCACTCATGCCGGTCGCCCCCTTGGAGCACATCAACTGCTACAGAAGGTCAACTCTCGTCCGGATGGCCCAAGAGGCCGGCATGGAAGAAGTGAGGATGCCGTCCCGAATTCAGTGCGAGTACCGGACAGACTGGCTCGGACCGAAGCAAATCGCCAAGAACCTTCTACGTCCGCTGTTGGGGAGCCTGGTCCAAAGAGACGATCGCATCTACTTGCGCAACGCCCATCCCGCGCAGACTCCCCCTCCCTGATCATCCGGTGTCCAAAGAGTCAGCGCCGAACTCGCCCAGGAGAGAAAGCAGCCCCAACCCAAAGGGGATGAGGCTGCAATTGGTTCGTGGTGCGGGTGAAAGGAGTTGAACCTTCACGGGGTTGCCCCCACATGGACCTGAACCATGCGCGTCTGCCATTCCGCCACACCCGCGTAGCGCGAGAATGGATACTAGCACCGCAGGTGGGTGTGGGCAACCGCTGAGGCTTGGCTCGATGCCTTGTTGCAGCACCACTTGACACCATTGGGGCCGCCAATCAAGGGCGGCTCGCCCTGTGCAGCTTCACCTTGAATCCTTCTCGCTCAATGTGCTACGCGAGCACAGCCGCCGCCGACAGGACCATTGCCGCCCCGCGCTGATCGAGACACCCTCGACTCGCCGGGCCGCGCTCGGCATTGTTCGCGGCAAACGCATCCCGCTTGTGACGCTCTTGTGACGCTCGCGCCGCTAGGCTCAGTCACGCAAGGGTTGAGCGGGCCTTTGCGAAGAGTCGGCTTCCGTCAAAAGCGAGTTTGGAATTCAACCAGGCGGCGCCCGCCGACTCTCACAGAGTCCGTCGGTTTGGAATCTGATCACGCGGGGGGTCACGGAGGGAGGAAGACATGAACAGAAGTAGGCTGGATCATGGTTGGGAGGTACCGCGCTCCCGGGGATCGCGCGTGATGATAGGTCTCGCGCTCGCGCTCATCATCGGACTCGCAGCGGCGCCGTCGGCGTTCGCCTACGTCGTGGAGAATCCGAGCTTCGAGCAAGCAGGGGCGAATCCGTCGCTTCCTGCGCTATGGCCGTACAACGACCGAGAGCGCGTTAGCCTCATCGATGTCTACCCGATCCACCATGGACTTCAGTGTGTCAGGACGGCCGTGCCCTCGAAGCAGTTCGTACCGTGGGTGGACATCACCTGGTACGGATCGGTCATGCAAGATGTGGCGATACCGGGGGGACAGCCGATACGACTGAAGGTATGGGCAAAGAGCAACGTTCCTGACGCAACCGTCGCCTACATGGAGTTTCTAACGAAAGTGGGCGGCAACGCCCTCGGTTCCACCGCCTGTCTTGGCAGTGATTTTGGGGTGAACGGCAACGGGTGGACCCAGATGAGGTTGACCGCAACCGCTCCCGCAAACGCAGGCGCCGTGCGCATCTGGCTCAGGACCCAGGGGGGCGACCTCTACAAGGAGCGCTTGTCCTACTGGGACCTCGTCGAACTGGGCCCGCCCGACGACATAAAGCCGGTCACAACGGTCACGGGCTACCCCGGCGGTTGGGTACAGTGGCCAGTCGCACTGGCAATGAGTGCCACCGACAACACCGGCCTGCCGCCGACGATCTACTATCGCATCGGAACCGGCACGACGACCAAATACACGGCCCCGGTTCAATTCGCGTACGTACCGGGCGTAACCAACGTGTCCTACTGGTCGGTCGACAACGACGGCAATGTCGAAGACGCCAAGACGATTACCCTTCGCTTCGGCACGCCACCACCGCCGACAATCACCGCAAAGCAGGTAGCTGCTCTGTCAGTGCCGAGCGTCACCCCATCGACTCCGAAGCACCACAAGTCGGCCATCTTCTCGGCATCTCTGACTCCCGGGGCGGCGGCAACTGCGGGAAGCACCAACCTCGCCCTCTACCGGTACGAGACAAAGACCGTCAAGAAGCGGGTCCGAGGCAAGATGAAGAATGTCAAGGTCAAGTATTGGCGACTGCGGGCCACCAAGCCCATGAGCGCCGCGGCCGACGGACGCCTGACGCTTTCGTACAAGCTGCCGTACTCCGGGAAGTGGAAGATGGTGGCAAGCTACGCTGGATCGGCGGTCTACGAACCGTGCACCTCGGGCGCCAAGTCGTTTACCGCGAGGTAAGGACCCGACAGATCGTCGAAAGTAGAAGAAGGGCGGGGGCAATCCCGCCCTTCTTCTTTGCGGTCGCCAGCTCCCGCTCATCCACCATGTTTGCAATCCCTGGGACCAGTGGAATAACCTGCTGTTGGTCTCTGCTGCACTCCTGCGCGAGGCCAAGGGGGCACTGCGAGCAGCTCGGGGGAGCAACGATGCGCGCACGAATGCTGGGTGGACTCTCTCTCTTTGTCGACAACGAACCGGTGAGCTTTCCTACCTCGAAGGTTGCTGAACTCGCTGCCTTTCTGTTGTGGAACAAGGAGAAATGGATTTCGCGCGAGCGGCTGCGATCGATGCTGTGGCCCGAGGTGACAGACGCTCGTGCGTCCGCCAATCTGCGGCAGTCGCTGTACCGACTGCGCGGCACTCTGGGAGCGGCGGGGTGTGACGGCGTTCTTGAGGTGCGCAGAACCGACGTCTGCGTTCGACCCAACGGCCACGATGTCGTAGTCGACGCTCTGGACTTTGAAGGAGCTGCCCGAGCAGCACTCGATTCTCCTGAGGGTTCGCTATCGCAAGTGATCAGCGCAGCCGCAGGGTACACGGGGCTGTTCCTGCCAACCATCGACAGCGATTGGGCCGCCCAGGAACGCCGCCGGCTCGATGCGGTACATCTCGCTCTACTGCGCCAGGCAGTAACCGAACTCAGCCGGGCGGGCCTCTACGAGGCGGCGATCCCCTACGCCACCCGACTGGTGGCCGCTGAGCCCCTGAATGAGGAAGCGCACTGCGCGCTCATGCGCTTGCACGGCCAGAGCGGAAACCCTGCAGGAGCGCTCCAGCAATTTGAGGCGTGCCGCACGCAATTGCTGGACGAGCTGGGCGTTGAACCGTCTCCCGCAACCATGGAGTTGTGCCGGGAGATCGGCCTGAAACCCCGTGACAGTAAGAAGCCTTCGCGACAGCGCAGGGGGGTCCCCGACCGCTTCGGTAAGGACGTCATCGGGGGGCCGCTCTACCGGGCTGGGCTACTCGTCGCGATGGCCGACAGCCAGACCGATACCGGCGACTCGGATGCAGCACTAAGGACGCTTGAACGGGCGCAGCGGCTGTACCAGGAAGCAGACGACGAGGAGGGTCTCGCTCGAGTCTCACTATCGCGCGCGTCCGCGCTGATCGGCACGTATACCGGCCCGCGACCTGATCTCGCCGTACCCGAGATCGAGCATGCCCTCTCCTACTACCGACGATTCGGGGAATCTGCCATCTACTGCCGCGCCTTGCACACCGCCGCCAACGTGGCGGCAGTCACCGGGGATGGCGCGCGTTTGGCGAGCCTGAGTGAAGAGGGACTTAAGCTGGCCAAGCGACTCCACAACCGTGACTACGAGATCCGGATCGAGACGATGATGTCGGTGATGGATTTCGCCACCTGCCGGCTGACCAGCGCCGGCGAGCGTCTCGAGAGGGTCAGTGGGCTCGTCCCCTACTCCGCTGACCCGTCGGCGACGATCACCTTCATGATCTACTACGCTGAGTTGGCACTTCTCACGGGCGACATGAAGGTCAGCGCCCAGCGGCACGAGGAGCTGCTCGCGGTCTTGGGGACCTTGCCGCCCGGGATGGAGCGTGCGAGTGGTGAGATTCCCGCGCGGATGCTCGCAATGACCACGTATTACTTCATGGGGAAGCAGGCACGGGTGCGTCAGCTCAACCCGCTGCCCGACTACGAGGCCTACCTTCCGGAGCACGCGCTCCACGCTTCGCGTCTCCTGATGAGGCCCCGCGATTCGCGGGCGGCCTGTCTCGCTGCAGCTGAGCTGATCAAGGCGCACATGCCGGAGATCATCCCTGAACAGGTTCCGCTGTTCACGCGTCAGTTGTGTGAAGCGATGCTCGAGTTCGACTTGCCTGCCGATGCGCTGGAGTGGGCCGACATCGGTATTGCCGCCGGCGCCGAAGCCGGATCTCCTCCGTTCTCGGCCATCTTCGAGGCTTACCGCGCTCACGCGCTGCACCTTCTGGGCGACGACACAGCCGCCGAGAAGAGCTTGTCCACTGCGCTCAATGACCGCGACCCGGCCGACGAGTGGACGCTCGTGAACGCGCTCTGGGTCGAGGCGCTGCTCGCGCAAGACCGCGCTGACCAACCCGCCGCCGACCTTGCGTTCGCTGACGCGCTGGCACTCTGCGACCGCCTGGGCATGGGGCTCCATGCTCGGCAGATCAGACAATCCATGCAGGAAGCGGCAACCGCAGACGGCTAGCCCATCGCCGACGACCGGACAGCGCGTAGCATTTTGACTTCGTACCCGCGCCGTGGCGCGCCGAAGAACGTGACGGCCGCCCAGATCGTCGAGCTCGCGCCGCATGCGCCCAAGGCCGCACTCGACAGTGAGGTCGGCGACGGCCTCATCACCCAGTCCGAGGCCGACAATCGCCTCGCCGACCTCAAGGCGCACGTCGCCGACGCGCCGTTCAGCTATCGAGACGATATCGCAGACGATACTGCCCCGATGTCATCCATCTACTGCCGAGGAATCCTATGCGTCCCCGGGTCCGAATACGCGGAATATGGGCACATCTGAAGCAGCATCGTCCCGCAGCCCAACAGGAGGAGGAAACCCGTGTCCCGTACCGCCGATGCATCGTCGAGCACGATGGGCGCACCTGAGGTGCCCAAGAATGAGCGATTCAACTGGCTCGAGTACAAGAACGGGGACGACTTCCCCTACTACCGCGGCTGGCCGACGATCATCACAGGCGTCCAGTGGGCGATCGTCATGGTCGCCGTGGCGGTGAGCTTTCTGATTCTCGGGTACGGCCTCGACCACTTGAAGGGCGATTGGCTCCCATTCATCCCCCGCGTGCTGTTCGTCGCGATCCCGCTCCTCGCACTCGCCTTCGTAACCCCCAAGCACTGGAAGGCGATCTTCCGAAAGGTCGGCTTCAAGGACGTCTTGTGGATGTTCGGGTTCGGCATCATCAACGTCCTCGTGACGACGGGTGTCGGCGCCATCACCATGAGGCTCTTCACAACTGCGGCGAACCCGGCTGCCACCGCAGTCGTCGGCAAGGGGCCGGCCGGGCTCTTCGCGTTCTACTCCGGCACCGGAATTCAGTTGTTTGGCGAGGAGCTCCTCACCATCCTGCCTTTCCTGGCGATCATGTATCTGTTTACCAAGACGTTCAAGATGGGCCGCAAGGGGAGCGTGTTGTGGGCCTGGGTGATCTCGGCGATCATCTTCGGGCTGCTCCACCTGCCCACCTACAACTGGAACGTGATGCAGGTCCTCCTGACAATCAGCCTCGCTCGCCTGATTCTCTCGCTCGCCTACATGAAGACCAAGAACATCTGGGTCTCGACCGGTGCGCACATCTTCAACGACTGGTTCATCTTCACGATGCCGCTGATCGGCGCGTGGCTTCTGGCGACGTTCGCGAAGTAGCCCTTCCGCGGCAATCAGAAGTGATGCCTTGAATGAGCCATGAGAAAGAGACTCCTCATGGCTACCGAGATCGACTACAGCCCGTCATTCGCGATTGTGCGCGCCCACCTCGACCAAGGGGAGACGCTCAGTGCCGACGCCTCTCGGGTCTGGACTAGGCGGCGAGGCGGTCGGCGTCCGCTTTCACCCGCGCCGCACGCCGTGCCCGAAATACCTTGAACGCGTCGATCACCAGCACGGGCAGCACGATCGCCGGCGCCATGATCTGCCACTCGGCGAGCCCCAGCGGCACGGTGCGGAAGATCTCCTCGGCGCCGGGAAAGTAGACGACGACCAGCTGCATGAGCGCACCGACGGCGATCGCCCCAAGTAGTAGCGGGTTCCCAAAGCTCGCGCGCGAGAAGATCGAGTGTTCCAGCGATCGGAACGTGAGCGAGAACAGCAGCTTCTGGAAGACCAGCGCGGTAAACGCGGCGGTCTGCGCCGACATCACGTAGTGCGCGTACTGTGGCGCGAATGCGTCGTGCGAAAGCGGCACTCCATAGAACGCGAGCACGCCCAGATACGCGCCGAGTGTCCCGACCATCAGCACCGAACCACGCGCCACGATCTGCGCGACCGACTGCCGAGTCATGATGCCTTCGCCGGGGCCTCTCGGCGGGCGGTCCATCATGCCCTCCTCGGCAGGATCGACGCCAAGCGCGAGGGCCGGGAGGCTGTCTGTCGCCATGTTGGTCCAGAGCAGCTGCACCGGGTAGAGCGGAACGGGCAGGCCGGCCACCGTGGCAAGGAACATCAGCAGCACCTGGCTCATGTTGGCCGAGAGCAGGAACTGGATGAACTTCGAGAGGTTGGTGAAGACCACGCGCCCCTCAGCTATCGCCGAGACGATAGTCGCGAAGTTGTCATCGGCGAGCACCATGTCCGAAGCGTCCTTGGCGACTTCGGTGCCTGTGATGCCCATCGCGACGCCCACATCGGCTGCCGAGAGAGCCGGCGCGTCGTTGACGCCGTCGCCGGTGACCGCGACGACGTGCCCGCCCGCCTGCAGCGCCTTCACGATCCGCATCTTGTGCAGCGGGTCGACCCGGGCCACGACGCTGGCGTCGACCAGTGCGACGGCGAGCTCGTCGTCGTCCATGCGCTCGATGTCACGGCCGCTGAGCACGCTTCCACCCTCAGGCAGTCCCACCTCGGTCGCGATGGCGCGGGCGGTGACCTCGTGGTCGCCGGTCACCATGATCACGCGCACGCCGGCGTGTTGCGCGACGCGGATCGCCTCGGGCACCTCCGGCCGGGGCGGATCGACCATGCCGACCACGCCGAGCAGGGTGAGCTGCTCCTCGGCGAGTTCGAGGTTCTCCGGGCGCGAGTCAAAGCGTCTCTCGGCGACTGCGAGGGTGCGCAGGCCGCCCGAGGCCATGCGCACAAGTGTGGCCTCGACCTCGGCGAGCGTGCGCGGGTCGAGCGTGCACAGACGCAGGACCTTCTCGGGAGCGCCCTTGGTGTAGGCGATCCAGCCGTCGGAGTCCTGATGGAGCGTGGTCATCATCTTGCGCTCCGACGTGAACGCGACTTCGTGGAGGCGCGGCGCCAGCGATTCAAGCACGGCCTTTTCGAGGCCCGCGCGTTGCGCCGCAGCGACCAGCGCGGTCTCGGTGGGATCACCCACCGCCTGGGCGGCGGTGACCTCGGCGTCGTTGACCATGATGCCGGCGCGGAGCATGCGCTTGGCCCAATCGGGCGCATCGGCTCCCATGTCGGCGGGACCGATGGAGCTGCCGTCGGGGCCCTCGAGCGCAACGACCGTCATCTCGTTGAGCGTGAGCGTGCCGGTCTTGTCGGTAGCGATCACGTCGGTCGACCCGAGCGTCTCGACCGAATGCATCTTGCGCACGATCGCGCGCTTCTCGGCCATGCGCTTGACGCCCACACCCAGCGTGATGGTCACGACAGCCGTCAGCGCCTCGGGAATCGCCGAGACGGCCAGCGAGATCGCTGCGAGGAACATCTCGTCGAGCGGTCGGCCCGCGATGGCTCCGGCGGCGAACACCAGGCCTGAGGCGACCACCACGAACGCCGCGATGAAACGGCCGACGCGCTTGAGCTCGCGCTGGAGCGGCGTCAAGGGCTCCTGACCGCTGGCGACCTCGGCGATCCGGCCGAGTTCGGTGCGCTCGCCGGTCGCCACGACAACGCCAAGCCCGCGGCCCCGTTGGATCGTCGAGCCCAGGCTCGCCATGTTGCCGCGGTCGCCCAGGACCAGGTCGGCGCCGTCGAGAGCGTCGGTGCTCTTGAGGACCGCCAGCGACTCGCCTGTGAGGGAGGACTCGTCGACTTGCAGATCGGCGACCTCGATCAGGCGCAGGTCGGCCGGCACGATGTCGCCCGCCGTCAGAACCACGATGTCGCCCACCACCAGCTCGCCAGCTGAAAGCGTTGCCTTGCGTCCGTCGCGCAGCACCGTCGCATGGGGCGCCGACATCTCACGCAGGGCGTCGATCGCCTGCTCGGCCTTGTTCTCCTGGACGAACCCCAACACCGCGTTGAGCACGATGATCACCATGATCACCGCGGCGTCCACCCAGTCCCGCCCCACTGCGGCAATCGACGCGGCGACGATCAGCAGCCACACCATGATGTCGTTGAACTGCGACACGAACATCCGCAGCCGAGAAGGCCGCGGAGGCGGTGCGAGCTCGTTGGGGCCGTCAATCGCAAGCCGCTCGGCTGCGGTCGCCGTATCCAAGCCGCGGCCCGACCGGGTCTGCGCGCGTTCGAGCGTCTCGGGGACCGACAGTCGGTACCAGGCCGTGGGCGGCGGGCCTATCGGTTTCTCGGGTGCTGACGGGGCGGTCGTCATCGCTTCCTCCTGTGTCCAGACGGCATGCGACGCGAATTCACCCAGCTAGGCCGGGACAGGACGAGGACACAGAAAGACCCTCGGCATGCTTCGCGCCGAAGGTCTGGTCTCCTTATGGTCCGCCCGGGGTCCGTGCGAGGCACCCGTGATGACGACCGGACCGCCGAGCAACGCCCGGCCGACTACTCCCCTTCAAGGAGTGATATACCCACCGAGACGCGCTATTCCTGCCCGAGCGGCCTCGTTGCCCTACTCGGCGTTCCCGCCGAGACCTCGCCAGATGGCGCCGCCAGCAGCGCGAATGCGCTCCGCCGCCTTCCGAGGCGTACGCCGCGCAAGACGCGCGCGTGCGCCGATGTAGCGCTCCAGCCGCTTGATGTCCGCGCCGGCCAGCTCGCGCAAAGCGCGGTCGAACGCCGTCGGCGAAACATCGGCCGAGCCGAGCTTGACCAGCGATTCGATGCCATCAGCAGACGCCGAGAAGACCGCGTCCGCCAGCTCGCCGATCTGCGCTCGCAGCGCTTCGATGGCCGGAGGTCCGCCCTTCTCGGCGGTGGGCGCGAACGCGGCGAACTCGTAGTCGAACGGGACTTCTCGGATGGGACGACCAGTGACCACGTACAGCTCGCAGTAGAGGTACTTAAAGGCGAGGCGGACCAGGCCCTCCTTCTCAATGCGCCGCATCGATGTGCCCACCATGCAGTTTCGGAGCACGCGGAAAGTGCCCTGACCGGCCGCGCGCTGAACGTAGTCGTGGTCCTCGGCGAGCACGACGGTCTCGTCGAAGCCGCCGATGGTCTCGTGGACTTCTCGGCGAACGAGGATGCAGAACCCAGGCGCGTGCGGCGCGACGTACTGCATCACGTCGAGGTACATGTTGACGACCTCGCACGCGAAGACGTTGCGAGCGTCGCGCTCGATCGGGTCGACGAAGGTGGTCGCAACGGCCAATTCGCGCTCGCCGAACTCGGCAATCGCGGTCGCGACGAAGTCGTCGTCCAGCTCGTCGTCGGCGTCGAGGAACAGAATGAGGTCGGAGGTCGCGACGCGGGCGCCTGCGTTGCGACCGGCTGCAGGCTTGCCGCCCTCGACCACCTGCGCGCCGTGCTGCTCGGCGATGGCACGAGTGCCGTCGGTCGAACCCGCGTCCGCGATCACGACCTGGTCCGGCGGCCGCGTCTGCCGCGCCAGCGTGCCGAGGAGGTCTGGCAGGCGCTCGGATTCGTTGAGCGCAGGGATGACAACCGTGAGCGTGGGCGACAAGGAAGCTCCTGAAACGGGGCGCTAGATCGGGACCAGTTTCGCATACCGGCAAGGTGAATCGGCATGCGACACTCTGTGCTCCGCGAGCCAAGGGCTAGATGGGCTCCATCAAGAACCTATCCTCCCTGATGACGGCCACGCATGCGTCGACCGCATCCGGGTCGTAGACGCTGCCCCGCCCCCGCGTGATCTCTTCCAGCGCGGCATCGACACCCAGCGCGGGACGATACGGTCGGTGCGACGACATCGCCTCAACCACGTCGGCAACGGCCATGATCCGTGCCTCCAGGAGAATCTGATCACCAGCGAGTCCTTCCGGATAGCCCGAGCCGTCAAGACGCTCGTGGTGTTGCAGAGCGACTGCGGCGACGGGCCAGGGGAAGTCGATGTGTCCGAGGATCGCACTGCCGGCGGACGTGTGAGTTCGCACCAACTCCAGCTCCGTGTCGCTGAGCTTTCCGGGCCTGCTCAGCGTCTCCGCCGGGACCGTCATCTTGCCGATGTCGTGGACTGTTCCCGCGATGAGAAGCCCCCGCACGGCATCGTCATCCAAGCCCATCCGCCGCCCGATCACGGCCGCCAGCTTGCCAACCCGTTTCTGATGTCCCGCGGTGTAGGGGTCTCGCAACTCGGCGATGTTGCCGATCGTGGCAATCGTCTCTTCGTACATCACCTCGAGCTGTTCGAAGCTCGAGGCAAGCTCCGACTCAGCGCGTTTGATCTCGGTGATGTCCGTGAAGGTGGACTGGACCTCGAACGGTTCGTCCGACTCGGCGCGGAAGCGTGGCACCGCGTCGACCAGCAGCCAGACGACGTCGTCGTGCCCCGGGCTGACAATGCCAATCGGCACACCTCTGACCTCGCATCCGGTGCTGAGCGCAAGGACTGCCGGGTGCTCCCTGCTGGGCAGCCTCGAGCCGTCCTCACGAATCATCTGGAATCCGTTGTCGAGGGCGAACCGCTCGGTTATCTCGTCCATCGACAGGCCCAGGATTCGGCACGCCGCCGGGTTCGCCGCAGTGACCTTCCCGTTGGCATCGTGATAGACGACACCCTGCGCAATGGTCTGGGTGAGCTCGGTGTTTCGCTCGCGGTTCTCTTCCAGCTCCTCCTCAGTACGCTTCCGTTCGGCTATCTCCCAGGCGAAGTCCGCCAGCGCCGAGACGACCTCGACGTCACGCGCGGTGTAGTCAACCTGCTTGTTGCCGACTCCGAGGATCGCCCGAACCGACCCGTCCCTCAGCACCGGCACCACCAACTCCCGCACGACCGGAGCGTGTCCCTCAGGCAACCCCCTCTTGGTGGTCAGGGACTCGTAGTCGTTATGTATGACGACATCGCGCTGCCTCACGCAGTCGACCCAGACGCCCGCCTGTGAGACGGGATAGTGCAGACCTCGCCCAGCCGCTTTGCAGAAGTCATGTTTGGTGCGCGTGGACCAGTTCTGCAGCGTCAGGCCCTCCTCGCCATCATCGACGAAGTGGTAGAAGCCGATGAGGCTGCTGGTCATGGTCTCCGCCTCGTCGAGAGTCTCCTGCAAGAGATCGCCAAGTGAGTGCGACGCCGCGAAGTGCAGGAGTCGGAGCCGGGCATCGATCACCTGTTCCACGTCGCGCGTCTCGGTGACGTCCTGCGCACAGCCGACAAGAGCGACAGGCCTCGCATCGGCGTCGAATTCGGCCTCGGCGGATGCCGCCATCGTGCGAATCTCTCCGTCAGGCCGGATGATCCGATACTCGTAGTCGGGAATGGCTCCCGTATCCCGAGCGTCAAGCATGAGCTCCTCGACGCGTTGCCGGTCGTCCGGGTGCATCAGCCCGACGGATACTGCCGCCAGGTCCCTACCGACGGACCCAGCCTCGATGCCCGCGGCATTGAACATTCCCGGCGACCAGTCCAGCTGACCCGTGTCCAAGTCGAGGCGCCACGTGCCCGCGTGCGTGGCATGCTCGACCCGATCGCGCAGCGCGAGCGTCGGCTTCGGCCCCAGCATGGGACCGAGCTCGTCAGGCGCTGGTGCCACCAAGAGCGCATCCTTCACCCGCGGCGCCATCAGGCACCCCCCTCATCGAGAACGCGACCAAGCTGGAAGCAAGTCTCCCCCATGCTCCCTATCGCTGGTCTCTACCGCGTCTGAACTTAGTAGCTACCCGCATTCGCGAGGTCTCTCGCGTCTACGCGCCTTCGGCCGGCACCTCGCGCCGAAGGGCGGGAAGAATCCCGCCCTTCGAATCGAGCTTCCTGGAGTGCGCGAGTCTACTTGACTCTGACCTTCTGCTTCGTCGTCTTGGGAGTCGCGCTGACTGCCGACTGTGGGATGACCACCCAGCGGTAGTATGTCGTCGATTTCTTCCTGGATGTGTAGCTCTTCGCAACCTTGCCAGCGGAGTCGGTGGTGAAAGTCGCGACCGTCTTCCACTTGGTGCGCCCGTTGGCGCTCTTCTCCAGGCGAACACGGACGCCGGCGGCTGGAGTCGCGTCGGCGGCCTTCACTGTGGCTGAGAGGGTGTACTTGACCTTGCCCTTGCGCCGCTTGTAGGTGAGCGATGACGGCTTAGGCGACCGTGCGATCGAAGGCGTGATCGTCATCGCGACGTCCTGAGTCGCCGTGCCGCCTCCAGAGAGGACGACTGTGCGCGTCTGACTGTCGAAGCCAGGCTTCGAATAGGTGACCGAGTTGCCTGCCGGCAGGCCGACAAGCCCGACCTTGGCGTACTTACCGTTGGCGATGGTCGTCATCGGGGTGTAGTTGCCCCACGGAGTCACCGTGACGCCGGAAAGCGGGGTGCCAGCCCAAGTCACTGTGCCTATGAGGCTGGGACGCTCGGCTTCGATCCAGCAACCGGGCGTGCGCGGGAGTTCGGGCGCGACCGCGAGGCCTCGCAAGATGAACGTCGTCGACTCCCCGTTGCCGAGAAGGAGCGCCTTGGCGGGGTCCTCCGGCGTCACGTCGTGAGAGTCCAGAAAAGGCGGGCTGCCCCCTGACCCATACGTCTCCCTGCCCGCAATGCGGATGGGGCCCACGAGATGGCCGGAGTTGTTCGTGACGGTCACCGTGCGCTGGGTGCGTCCTCCGCCAAGTGTGGTGCTATCGATCGTTCCCCACGCAACGTCGATTTCTTCGTACACGGCCGAGCGGTTCGCTGTCGCGAACTGGTACTTCGGAAACTCCGGATCGGAAGGTGCCACCTCGATCGCGGAGCGGGTCCGGAGGGGATCTGCGCCAGCCGGCAGGTTCAGACGAAGGTGAAACGGCCTATAGGAGGACGGGTCTCCGTAGGCACCGATGATATTCGAGCCGATGGCGAACGTCTCTCGGCTCAGGACAGCGTCGGCAGCGGTGCGGTACTCGACAGAGAGGTGCGGATCGACCAGGCTCACGCTGGAACCGGTGGGTCCGTAGTAGAGGGGCGAGACGTCGGTAGTGTAGTTCCCGGTGATCCCGTCGAAATACCAGATGCCGCTTCCCACCGGATACTCGTAGATGACCTCCGCCCAGTTCGTCAGGGCCACTTTCTGGCCGTCCGCCGGCTGCGACAGTAAGCCCAGCGCAATCGCCGGCGTGTACAGTGCGCCGATCAACGCTCCCGCAACCGCGAGGCATGCAACAACGCGCTTCATGGTCGACCTCCCCAGTCCACTTGAAGTCCGCTCACATGATGATACCGCCTCGGTCCCGCGAGCGCGCGCGTAGTCCTGAGCTAGGGACGCCCGGCGGCTCGGCTAGAATGGCCTCGGGGACCAGACCGGCCGGTGGCGACATTCGGAGGCGTGTGGAGCAACAGCTCATCCTTGACCGCTACCGCCCCATCGCCGAGCTCGGCGAAGGCGGCTTTGGCGTCGTCGTTCTCGCGTGGGACACGCGGATGCAGCGCCGGGTGGCCATCAAGCGTCTCCCCCTTCCGCTCGACGCGCGCGGCGCCGTGCAGCACAACCCGCCCGGCCTGGCCGAGGCTCGCACCGCTGCGATGCTCAACCACCCCGCGATCGTGACCGTCTACGACTTCGCTACCGACTTCGACGAGGCGTTCCTCATCATGGAGTTCGTCGACGGCTGTTCGCTCGAGGTCCTACTCGACCGCATCCGAGGACCGCTCGATGCCGATGAGACAGCGGCCGTTGTTGGCGCGGTAGCCGATGCTCTGGAGTTCGCGCACGGCAATGGAGTCCTGCATCTCGACATCAAGCCCGGCAACGTTCTGATCTCCCGAGACGGCCGGATCAAGGTCGCCGACTTTGGGATGGCGGAGCTGTCCTCGGCGACGGGGCACGGGAGCGGGACGGGCGGGACTCTGGGCTACATGCCGCTGGAACAGATCGACGGGATGGCGGTGGACGAATCCACCGACGAATGGGGCCTCGCGGTGCTCGCCTACGAGTGCCTCACCGGCACAAACCCGTTTGTCGCCACGAGCGTGGTGGAGGCGCGAGACCGACTCGAGACGCTCGATCCCGCCCCGCCCACGTCGGTTGCGCCGCGGCTCAACGACGCCGTCGACGATGTGGTGCTCGCCGGGCTCGGGCCGCAGCCTCTCGAACGCTACCCCAGCGTCGCTGCTTTCACCGATGCGCTGTTGCCGTACTTGGGCGATCCGGCGGCCGGCCTCGATTCTCTGGGCGAGCTGGCCGAGGCGCACTCCGCCATCGATTCCGAAACCGCCGAGAACCCGGACTGGGATCGAATCGGCCTGTGGGACCGGCTTCAGGGCCGGCTCGGCTTCGCGCTGCTGCGCGGGGTGGCGGCGGTCGAATCTGCCTGGCTGACATGGGCGGGGCTGTCCCCGCTCGGCATCGAGCCGCTCCCTCTGCTGGCAGCGGCAGGGGCAGCTGCAGTTGCGGGAGGATTCGCGCCCTCCCTCGGTACCGGCCTCGGTCTCGTCGCGTTCACGGTCGGACTGTACGCGCTTCGCCTGTGGGTACTGGCGACGCTCTTCGCCGCCGGTGCTGCAGCGTGGTGGTGGTTCGGCGCACGCAAGAGCGCGGGCGGGGCCGTGCTGCCCCTCTCGGCGCCGCTGCTCGCGGTCGTGCACGTCCCGTACGCGATGCCGCTCCTGGCGGGGTTCGTCCTGCCACCGCTTGAAGCCGCGGCCGCCGCGCTCGTCGGCGGGACGCTGGTACTGCTCGCAGCCTGCGTGTCCGGCTCCGTCGCGCCGTACGCGATCGTCGACCCGCTCGTGTTCACCGACCCGCAACGCATTCTGCTTGCGGGGGCCGCGGTGCGCGCGACATTCAGCCAGCCGGCGACGTGGATGGCTCTGGCGGGTTGGCCGCTGGCAGCCGTGGTCATGTCGTTCCTGGCCCGCCGGGCCTCTCGAGTCGCCGCGTTGCTGGGCACGGCCCTCGGCGGAGCCGTGCTCTACGGAACGCAGGTGCTTGCCGGACAGGCCGCCCATGACTGGGGCGACGGCGCTATCTGGGCTGGAACACCGTTCCTCGTCTCGCTCGGTGCCTCCCTTATACTTGTGGGACTGGTCGCGGCGCTCGGAGCTCCGCTGCGTGCCGAGGAGGAGGGTCTTGTCGGCAGGTCCGACCGCGACACCTCCGACGACGATGATGCGTGGGAAGAGGCGGAATCGCAGTGAGCATTCTCTCGGACTTCGAGGACCGCATCGGCAACGTCGTCGAAGGCGGCTTCGCGCGCGTCTTCCGCTCCCCCGTCCAGCCCGCCGAGATCGCTCGCAAGCTGGCGCGCGAGATGGAGCGCCGCAAGGTGGTCGGTGTGGGCAAGGTCTTCGCTCCCACCCTCTACAACGTGCTGCTCTCTCCGGCCGACGACGCTCAGCTCGGCGGATTCGCCGAGACGCTCGCCGGTGAGCTCGAGACCTACCTGGTCAGTGAGGCGCGTGACCACTCGTACGCGCTCGCGACCAGGCCCGTCGTCCGCTTCCTGGTCGACAACGACCTGAAGCTCGGCCGGTTCGATGTGATCGGCGAGCTGCTGTCGCCCGAGGAGATGGCCGCGGAGCTCAACGAAGAGCTGCCGATCTCCAGCGGTGGCCTCCCGGCGGACTCTGACGGCCGTGTCGGGTCGATTCCCGCTGTCCCACCGATGGTTCCGGTGGTGAGATCGGGACTGCTCTTCGACATCGAAACCGCCGAGGGCCTCGATCCCGATGAATGGGTGCCGGCGAGCGTCGAGGACCGTTCCGCCACCGTGAGCATCGGAGGCCTCGACCGCGACGTGGTTCTGCGCGGGGACCGCATGGTGGTGGGCCGGCTTGCCTCGTGCGACGTGTGCCTGGCCGATGCCAACACCTCACGACAGCACGCGGCGTTCGTACGCGAGGGCTCGGGCTGGCGGATCGAGGATCTGGGATCGACCAACGGCACGCTGGTCAACGGCGAGCGCGTCGACTCGCTACGCCTGCGAGACGGCGATGTCGTGGTTATCGGCGTAACCGAGCTTCTGTTCCACGAGTCGAGGCCGCGCAGATGATCGATGTCGTCCTGCTTGCGGGCCGTCTTCTGCTGCTCGCACTCCTCTACCTGTTCCTGTTCGCCGCCGTGAAGGCGGGGATCGGGCTGGTCGCGGGGCAGCGCAAGAAGAGCGCAGGCGCCTGGATCGTCAAGGTGGTTCAGGGTCCGAGCGCGCTCATGGGTATCACCGTTCCGATCAACGGGCCGGTGGTCATCGGCAGGTCGCCCGGGGCGGACATCGTCATCGGCGACGACTTCGTCTCGGGCAAACACACGCGTATCTCCCCCGCCGGTGACGGCGCGGTCATCGAAGACCTGGGCTCGACCAACGGCACGGTACTCAACGGCCAGCGTCTCACCGCTCCACAGCAGCTCCGACCCGGAGACGCGATCGATATCGGGAGCGTCAAACTCAAGGTAGACCGATCATGAGCGCGCGCACCAAGCTGAGCTGGACGGCGCTGTCCGACATCGGGCGTGTGCGCACGCACAACGAAGACAGCGTCCTGGCCCAGCCGCCGCTCTTCGTGGTCGCCGATGGTCTCGGCGGGCATGAAGCCGGCGAGGTCGCAAGCTCCATCGCGATCCAGACCGTGCGTGACCACGCCCCGCGTCGTCCGGACGCCAAGGCGCTCGCACGCGCGGTCAAGGCCGCTAACCGCGAGGTGATCCGCTCGGCGCGCGAGGGCTACGGCAAGGCGGGCATGGGCACAACGATGACGGCCGCCATCGTCGAGGGCACCCAGATAGCGATCGCGCACATCGGCGATTCGCGCGCGTACCTGCTGCGTTCGGGTCGGCTCGAGCAGATCACCGACGACCACTCGATGGTCGCCGACATGATCCGCCGAGGCCAGCTCACCGACGCCGAGGCGCGCTACCACCCCAACCGCAGCGTCATCACACGCGCGCTGGGAACCGACCCGGCGGTCGTCGCCGACACCTACGAGCTCACCGCTGGCCCGGGCGACCGGCTACTGCTGTGCAGCGACGGCCTGACCGGCATGCTCGAGGACGCCATGATCGCCGAGACGCTCGCCACCTACGCCGACCCGGCTGCAGCAGCCCGTGCGCTGGTCGACGCGGCCAACGACGCCGGCGGTCACGACAACATCTCGGTGGTCATCGTCGACATAGGCGGTGAGGGAGCGGTGCGCGGGGCCACCGTCGACGCGGACGGCGCGCGGCGCGGCCGCGGGTGGCTCGCACTCGTCGGCTGGCTGCTGCTCTTCGCGCTCGTGGTGGGCGGCGTGGTGTTCGCGGCGTACCGAGTGGCGAGCTCACGCGCCTACATCATCGCCGAGAACGGCTTCGTCGTGGTCTACCAGGGAGTCCCCGGCAGCTTCGCGGGGATCACGCTCTCAAAGCGCGCCGAGGAGACCACCATCCCGGTCGACGAACTCGACTTCGCCATCCAACCGCGCCTCAAGGCCGGACTGCTGATGCCATCGCTCGCTGAGGCGCAGGCCGCCGTCGAGAGCTATCGGCAGTCCATCGCCCCGGAGAACGAGCCGCTGGCTCCCCCGTCGGCGCTTCCCACCGGCGCAGCGCCGCCGGCACCCTAGGGGACGCCGCCGATGAGACCTCGCCGCACCACCGAGCTACTCCTGCTGCTGGCCGCGACGCCGCCGGTACTGCTGATCTTCGCGCTCGTGGATGCCCAGCGCCTCAAGACGGTCGATGTGGCGAGCCTCTTCGTTCCGGGCTCGCTTCTGCTCGCATTCCTGCTGGCGCACATGGCCGTGCGCCGCTTCGCGCCCCTCGCCGATCCCGGGCTGCTGCCGATCGCGTACGCGCTCTCGGGCATCGGCCTGGCGATGGTCACGCGCCTCGACCCCAAGCTGGCCGCCAGCCAGGTCGTGTGGCTCTTCATCGGTGTCGCCGCTCTCGTGCTCACGCTCATCGCAGTACCGTCGCTCGAGCGCCTTGCGCGCTACAAGTACACGCTCATGGTCACCGGTCTCGGGCTACTGCTCTTGCCCGCGTTCATCGGCCGGGAGATCAACGGCGCGAAGCTGTGGATCCGCATCGGCGGCCTGTCGTTCCAGCCCGGTGAGATCGCCAAGATCCTCATCGTGCTCTTCCTCGCCGCCTACCTCGCCGAGAACCGCGAGATGCTTTCCGTCTCAACCCGAAGCGTCCTCGGCATCAAGCTGCCGGAGCCGCGCACGCTGGGGCCGCTGCTGCTCATGTGGGTCGTCTCGTTGTTGGTGCTCGTCTTCGAGCGAGATCTGGGGTCGTCGCTGTTGTTCTTTGCGATCTTCCTGGTGATGCTCTACGCCGCCACAGGCCGAGCAGCCTACGTGGTAGTGGGCCTCGCGCTCTTCGGCGTCGGTGCAACGGCGGCATACTTCGCCTTTGGCCACGTCCGCACGCGCGTCGACATCTGGCTCAACCCCTTCGCCGATGCGGCGGGCAAGGGCTACCAGCTCCTGCAGTCGCTCTTCGCGCTGGCTGCCGGCGGCCTGACGGGCGCGGGGCTCGGCATGGGCCTGCCCACGCGGATTCCGTTCGTCTCGACCGACTTCATCTTCTCGGCGATCGGCGAGGAACTAGGGCTGCTGGGCGGCGCGGCGGTCATCATCTGCTTCCTGATCTTCTCGGTGCGCGGGCTGGCCACGGCCTCGCGCGCCAAGACCGACATGGCGGCCTTCACGGCTGTCGGACTGGTCGCCGCAATCGCGCTGCAAGCGTTTGTGATCGTGGGCGGCGTCACGCGGCTCATCCCATTGACCGGCGTGACGTTGCCGTTCGTGAGCTACGGCGGCTCGTCACTTCTGTCGAGCTTCATCGCGCTCGCGCTGCTGTTGCGCGCGGGCGATGAGGGCACCGGCATCGAGACCGAGATGCAGCTGACCTCGACCGACCTTGGGGTTCTCGGCAGGCTTGCGCTTGGTCGGCGCCTGACCGGCGTAACAATCGTCATCGCGGGTCTCATGGTCGCGCTGATCGCCAACCTCACCTGGATCCAGGTCATCGACGCCCGTTCGCTCACCAACAACGCAGTCAACACGCGAAACCTTGCTGCCGAGGCGCGCAGCGACCGCGGCGCGATCCTGACCCGAGACGGCATCGTGCTCGCGCAGTCGGAACCGCTCGGCAACGGCACGTACAAGCGCGTCTACCCTAAGGGCGAGTTCGCGGCGCACACGGTGGGCTACTTCAGCCCGCGCTACGGCCGGGCCGGCATCGAGGCCGCCGAGAACGACGTGCTCGCCGGTGGCCAGCGCATCTTCGCGACGTGGGGCGACGCGTTCGACGGCGCGGTGGGTCGCTCGGTGCCGGGCAACGACGTGTTGCTGACGCTCGATAGCGGAGTGCAGTCGGCAGCGATCAAGGCTCTGGACGGCCGTAAGGGCGCTGCCGTGGTGCTCGACCCGCGCTCCGGGGCCGTGCTCGCGATGACCGCGAACCCCGGCTACGACCCCAACGACATCGACGCCGACTGGGCCAAGCTGCAGGCCCCTGGCTCCGGCGCACCGCTGATCGACCGCGCGCGCTCGGCCGTCTACGCGCCGGGCTCGACCTTCAAAGTCGTGACGCTGACCGGAGCGCTCGCGAGTGGAGTCGCGACGCCGGAGACCGTGCTCCCGGGTCCCGGCTCGATGGACATCGGCAACGCGCCGGTCACCAACTTCGAGGGCGGCAGCTACGACAAGATCGACCTGGTCTCGGCCACGATGAAGTCGGTCAACACCGTCTTCGCGCAACTTGCGGTCAAGATGGGCGCACCCGCGCTGGTCAAGCAGGCCGACCAGTTCGGCTTCGACGCCAAGGTCCCCTACGAACTGCCGGCAAAGACGTCACTCATGCCAAACCCCGCCGAGATGACCACATGGGAGACCGCCTGGGCGGGCGTCGGCCAGCCGGTCGGCGAGCACGAGAGCCCTGCCGGACCGCAGTCCACCGTGCTGCAGATGGCGCTCGTCGCGGCGGGCATCGCCAACGACGGAGTGGTCATGGCGCCGTACGTGGTGGGAGGCGTCCGAGACCGATCGGGACGCACGCTCGCGCAGGCACGGCCCAGGACGTTTACCACCGCCACAGACGCGGCCACCGCCGAGCAGGTCACACAGATCATGCAGAAGGTCGTGACCGGCGGCTCTGGTGCACGAGCGCAGATCGAGGGCGTGAAGATCGCCGGCAAGACCGGAACAGCCGAGGTCGGCAAGGGCAAACCAACCAACGCGTGGTTCATCGCATTCGCCCCCGCCGACAACCCGACCGTCGCGATGGCGATCATGATCGAGGGCGGCGGCGTCGGCGGTCAGGTGGCTGCGCCAGCCGCCAGACCGGTGCTCCAGGCGGCCCTCAAGGCACAGCAGGCGAAGTAGGCACAACGGCCATGCGGCAACGCTGCGGAAACGCGCGGGGTCATAGGGCCTGAGAAGCTGGATAAGTAGACTAGAATATCGGCAGTGGGGAATCTTTCCCGCAGGTGACGAGCACGGGGGCTCTACGTGGAAGATCTGGTATTTGGCCGCAGGTACCGCGTGACCGAGAAGATCGGCACCGGCGGTATGGCCGACGTGTACAAGGCTGTGGACGAGACGCTCGGGCGCACCGTCGCCGTCAAGGTGATGCACGCTCGCTACGCGTCCGATCCGGCCTTCGCTTCGCGCTTCCGCCAGGAAGCCCAGGCGGCAGCCAACCTCCAGAGCCCCAACATCGTGAACATGTACGACTGGGGCGCCGACGGCGACACCTACTACATCGTCATGGAATACGTCCGAGGAACCGACCTGAAGTCGATCATCCTGGACAAGGGTGCGCTGCCCTCCAAGAAGGTCGCCGATATCGGCGCGCAGGTCGCATCGGCACTTTCGGTCGCCCACGGCTACGACATCATCCACCGGGACATCAAGCCGCACAACATCATGGTGCAGCCTGATGGCTCGGTGAAGGTCATGGACTTCGGCATCGCTCGAGCGGGCAACTCCACCATGACGCAGACCGGCTCCGTTCTCGGCACCGCGCACTACGTGTCGCCCGAGCAGGCCCAGGGCAAGGAGCTCACGGGCGCGAGCGACCTCTATTCGCTCGGCGTCGTGCTCTACGAATGCGTGACCGGCACACTGCCGTTCGATGCCGATACACCCGTCGCCGTGGCGCTGAAGCAGGTCAACGAGCAGCCCCTGCCGCCGAGCGCTCGCAATAGCCAGATCGATCCGGGCCTCGAGGCGATCATCGTCAAGGCCATGCAGAAGCGGGCGCCGGACCGGTATTCGTCGCCGGATGAGATGCGCCAGGATCTGCGGCGCGTGGTCGCGGGCGAGCCGGTACACGCAGCATCGGCAGCCGCCGGCGCAATGGTTGCGGGCGGCGCCGCGGCAGCCGCGGCCGCTCGGATGGACGCCACGTCCGTGCTCCCCTCCGTCGGCACCGCTGGCTCCGACGGCTACGGCCAGCAGAGTGCACGCAGTCCGGTTGCCAAGAAGCGCCCTGTGTGGCCTTGGATTCTTGCCGTCGCGCTGCTCGCGATGGCCGGTCTCGGCGTAGCTTGGGGCATGGGCGCCTTCGGTCCCAAGAGCGCCGCCATCCCCGACGTCACCGGCAAGACACGCGCCGAGGCCCAGACGCTCCTGACCCAAGCCGGCTTCGTTGTAGGCGCCGTGACAGACGACTTCTCCGACGCCGTGCCTGCGGGCTCAGTGGTCAGCCAGCAACCGGCGGCCAACTCCAGCGCGAAGAAGGGCACCTCCGTCGCGCTGACGCTTTCCCGGGGCCCGAACCTCAGCTCGGTGCCCACCGTCACGGGCATGACGGAGTCCGAGGCGTTCAAGGCGCTTGAGACAGCGGGCTTCAGCCCGCAAGCGCTCCCGTCGGAGTTCAACAAGGACGTCACCTCCGGGACCGTCTTCAAGCAGACTCCGGCCGGGGGCACCCAGGCGGCGAAGGGCAGTGTGGTCAGCTACGTCGTATCTCGCGGGACCGAGCTCATACAGGTTCCCGATGTCACCGGAAAGTCGCAGTCATCAGCAACCTCGACGCTTCAGAAGGCCGGGTTCAAGGTCTCGACCCGAGAGTCCACGAGCGACAAGGTGGATAAGGGCTCGGTCATGTCCCAGAACCCGCCCAGCGGTGTCTCGGTGGCCAAGGGCTCCACGGTCAGCATCACGGTGGCCAGCGGCCCGGCGACTGCGCTCGTGCCTGCAGTCATCGGCAAGACCGAGGCCGAGGCCCGATCCGCGCTGACCGGAGCCGGCTTCAAGGTCACCGTCGTGGTGGCGGCGGGCTCGAACACGCTCGCGGTCACCAGCCAAGACCCCATCGCCGGCAAGCGAGCCGACATCGGTTCCACCGTCACCATCACGATCGATGGGCCAACGCCGACGCCCTAGCGGTCGGGCGCGGCCTCAACACCTGCCGTGGTTGGCATAGGGTTCTCTTTACCACGACTGGAACGCGCTCGAGTTCGAACCGCGCTCGTTGGAGAACGTGCCCAAAGTGACGGAGAAACATGGCTCCCGCAGATCCAGGCTACAGGCATCGCCGAGATGACTCCGCGTCAGTCACGCGGATCGTCGTCACGCTTGTGGGTATCCTGGTCGCCGTGGCGCTCGCCGGGTGGGGCGTGTTCGCGTTCGCGGGTGCCATGGTCGGCCCGGACACGACCAAGACCATCGACGTCCCTGTAGCCAAGCCCTCCATCGAACCGCGAGTAGTCGCCAAGCCGGCCACGCCCACCGTGAGCAGCGCTGAATCGGCAGCCGCAAGCAAGCCCGTCGTCAAGGCGACGCCCCCCGCTCCCAAGCCCAAGGCGGTTGCCCCTGCGCCCACGCCACCTCCCGCGACGACCACCAAGAACGGCGCATTCGTAGTCGTGATCGACGCAGGCCACCAGGGCAAAGGCAGCAACACGCCCGAGCCGATAGGACCCGGTGCCAAGACGACCAAGCCCTCGGTCACCAGCGGCGCGAGCGGCTCGGCGACCCGCCAACTCGAGTCCGCCGTCAACCTCAAGGTCTCGCTCCTCATCCAAAAGGAGCTTCAGGCGCGTGGCGTGAAAGTGATCATGGTCCGAACGTCACAGAACGTGAACATCAGCAACTCGCAGCGCGCGGCAATCGCCAACAAGGCAGGCGCTGACCTGCTGCTCCGCATCCACTGCGACGACGTGACCAACCGCAGCCTTCACGGTCTGCTGACCATGGTGCCCGCCAAGAACCAATGGACGGGGCCCATCGTGGCGCCGTCGGCCAAGGCAGGCAAGGCGATCCATTCGGCGGCATTGAAGACAACGGGCGCCAAGGACCGCGGGATCATGCCGACTGCGGCGATGAGCGGCTTCAACTGGAGTAAGGTTCCTGCGGTCATAGTAGAGATGGGGATGATGTCCAACGCCGCCGAGGATCGGCTGCTCGCAACCCCTGCTTACCAGCAGAAACTCGCGACGGGCATCAGCGACGGCGTCGTCGCCTACCTGAACTCGACGCGCTAACCGCGCCTCTTGCGCAGCAGCACTACCGCCGCAAGCACGGCCACGAGGGCCAGGCCCAGGACCACGCCCACCACACACCAGAGCGCACCCGGTAGGAGCTCTGTGGCCAGCAGCGGCGAACCCGCTCCGCGCCCCTCGTCCGCCACCGACGCGCTCCTGGCAGCGGCCTGCCCTGCATCCGCTTCCGGGGCCCCGGCGGCCCCTCGCTCCCGGCCCGCGTCCACGCTGATCCCCGCGATCGTGTCGGCGACCGCGCCCACTGCCGCACTCAGCGCTCTCGCCGAGATCTGCTCCACCTCCGGCGTGTTGCCCCCTGCCGAGAAGCCCGAGACCAGCGCTATGTAGTCCGAGTTCGCCTCGGAGGCGAGCTGCACCGTGAGCGCGGCGGCGTCGCGCGTCGGCACTGCGGTATGCGGCTTGAGCAGCGCGGCTTCGTCGCTTGGAGAACCAGTCCGGTCATCGAGCGCGTCCTCATAGCGCGAGTGTATCTTCGACTCCGCTGGCGACTGGTCGGTGTGGAGCGGATTCGCGGTATCCGAGAGATAGTGCGAGAGCAGGCCGAGAGTGCGGCTGGCTGCGAGCCGGTCGCCTCCTCGCAGCTCGTCGACCGCCTGTCGATAGAGCTCTGCGACGCGGGCCGGGGAGTCGCCGTAGGGAACGCCGGTACGGTCGTACGCGTGGTAGTAGAAATCGCGGATGACCATGTCGGGATCGTCGGTGGCCGACTGCGCGGTGGGCCAGTCGACCCAGTCGTAGCCTGCCTGTCGGGCACTCTGATTTGCCTGGTAGAGCACCCAGTCATGGGTGCCGAACCCCTCCCCGAACTGCGGGCCGTTCGCCCAAGCGACTGCGGATTCGGGAGCCGCGCACCAGAGCGCCAGCACGATTCCAAGTGCGGTGGCCGCTCTCGAGAGGCGGTCTTTCAGCCGCACGCACACCCCGTGTCCCCGCCCGCGAGCGTCTCGATGTTCGCGAGTCCGGATACGGCCGCCGCGACATCGGCGAGTGCGGAGGGCGCGAGCCGGTAGTAGACCCACAGGCCGCGCTTCTCGGCGGTCACGAGGCCCGCGTCAAGCAGGATCTTCATGTGGTGAGAGATGGTCGGCGCACCCAGCCCGAGACGCTCCGCAAACGTGCAGGCACACACCTCGTCCCCGCAACAACGCCCGTCGCTTTCGCCGGTGGCCGTCGCGAGCATGGTGATGATCTCGCGTCGTACGCTCGACGCGAGTGCCTTGAAGAGCAGATCGGTGCGTTGGGACTGCTCGGCGGTGGGGTGCATGAATGGTCTCCTCGGAAGTTCGACGCCTATCGAAACAGTACCCGCAGAGCAAAGTGGCTGCAAGTGCCGTGCGCTATGCTTTGCGCGGCAAGCCAGCGATCGACCCCGAGGGAGCGCCTGGTGCTCGCCATCGGCCGCAAGTCCCTGGACGTGGAGGTGTACGACCGTGAACCCGACCGACGTCGCTGCCGTTGTTGCCGGAGCGGGGATCGGCGGTGGGCTGCGCTACGTGCTGAGCTGGTGGACCGTCGAGCGCTGGGGCGGGTCGCTTCCGTGGGGGACATTCATCGTCAACATTTCCGGCGCGTTCCTGCTGGGCATCGTGATGGCGATATCGGCCGAGCGAGCACTCATACCCCCGGTGTGGCGTCTGTTCCTGGGAGTGGGAATCCTGGGCGGCTACACCACGTTCTCGACGCTGTCCTACGAGAGCATCGTGCTCATGCAGCGCGGACTCTACCTGCAGGGAGCACTCAACATGTTCGGCTCGGCGGCGGTTGGGCTGGCGGCCGTGTTCGCGGGCATCATGGTCGGTCGGCTTGTGTAGAGGACCACGCTGGAGTTGACCGACCCGCCTCGCCGGTTGCGCCGCGCGCCGAGGCGGGTAGAGACCACGCAAGACTGATCGACACCGAACAGGAGCTCCGATGGCAAACGCAATGCTCAACGACAAGACCTTCGCGGTCGCCGCTGGCGGTGCCGCCGCCGCAGGCGCGGGCCTAGGGGCCACGAGCGACTCGGCGCGAGCGGCCGCCGAAGCGAAGACCATGACCATCGGCGGCACGAGCATCAAGGCCACGCTGCTCGTCGCGATCGCGCTGACCGCCGGCACAGTGGGCTGGAACAACGTGGGCACGCTGATGAGGCCGTCGAGCGCGATGATCTTCCTGGTCATCTACCTCGGCCTGATCGGCATGACCTTCTTGGCCGCGAAGAACCCCGGGATCGCCATCGTCCTCGGCCCTCTCTATGCGGTCGTTGCAGGCGCTTGGGGCGGCGCGATCTCGCAGGTCTACAACGCGCAGTACCAGGGCATCGTGCTGCAGGCGCTGCTCGCGACGATCAGCGTCATGCTCGTGACCCTGGTGCTCTATTCGTTCAGGATCGTGCGCGTGAGCAGCCGGTTCATCCAAGTGGTGGTCGCGGCCACGTTTGGCGTGCTCTTCCTCTATCTCGCGCTCTTCGTGCTCCAGCTGTTCGGCGTCAACGTGCTTGGGTCCGGCTGGCTCGGCTTTGCGATCAGCGCCGTCACCGCCACGGTCGCGGCGTTCAACCTCTTCCTCGACTACCACTTCATCGAAGTGGGCGTGAACGAAGGCGCTCCTGCCTCGATGGAGTGGTATGCGGCTTTCGGGCTGCTGGCTACGCTGGTCTGGCTCTACTTCGAGATGCTGCGACTCCTGAGCTACCTGCGAAGGTGACGCAGCTGGTGTTCGCGGCTCCTTCTGGGCGGGCGACGAGTCAGTAGACCCAGGGAATCAGCTTCTTCACGCGTGATTGATACGCAGGGTAGTCCGAGAACTTCTGGGCGAGCCAGCGTTCTTCCTTTCGCGACTTGATGTCGAAGAAGACGAAGAGCGTCAGCGCGTAGAGAAGCGTCAGCCATCCGTTGACCCAGAGCGCGTAGCCAAAGGCACCGAAGATCAGGCCGCTGTAGATGGGGTTGCGTACCAGCCGATAGGGGCCGGTCACGACGAGTGTCGACTCCTCGCGCGGGTAGGGCAGCGCGGTGAGGTTGTTGCCGCCCAAGCGAAGAAGCCCCGCGACCGCGAGCGCGCCTCCCAGGAGCATCAGCACGAGACCGATCGCCGAGGCGACCGCCGCAGCTCGCGCGCCCCACGCAGGCAGCCCGGGCGCGGTGCGGGGCCCGAGAATGACGAGCGCAAACAGCAGGCCCTGGACGACGACGTACCACTCGCCTCGGCGGCCCTTCCACCAAGGATCACGTGAGCTCAAGCGGGCACCTCCATCCTCCACACTATCTCCAAACCCGATTCATTTGGCCTTCGCACGCATGTCCGATAGTGGGGTTGCGGCAAAGGCCTCTAGCCAAGGCTCGAACCCAAGAAACCACATAGTCATCCCCCCTCCTTGTACGAAGAAGCCCGGTTTGGCAGAGCCGGGCTTCTTCGTGTTCCGGGAAGGAAGCGGGAGTGGTTGTCTCGCAGCGTCGGGCGCGACTACTGAGCTGCGCCGTGAGTGTCCGATACCCGCTCGATACTCATCACGGTGATCTCGGGCCCGGCCATACGGATCGACGCGCCGTCGAACTTCTGCCCCTTGGCAACCACCTGTTCTCCCTTGAGCGCCTGAAGCTGCGATCCCAGGTCGTTGGCGTTGGCGATCACGGCGACAGTCTTGCCCGCGTCACCGGTTGCCTCACTGCCGCCGACGATCGCCCACATGCCGCCTTCGAGGTCTCGATACTCCAGCCTGCCGACCGCCTGCACCGTCCCGTCGGCCTGGTCGTAGAGTCCCGGCGCTACCTGCGTAGCGCCCTGGCCGCCAGTCTGCCCGGCTGGCGCGGTACCGCCGCCGGGACTCTTGGCCGGACTTCCTGCCGAGCATCCCGCCACTACCCCCGCCAGAACCAGCGCGAGCAGTGCCGAGCCGATGCGTACGTTCACGTCCTCACCCCGCCTTCGTTCGCTCGGTAGATGATCGCTGGAGCACACACTGACCCCAAGTACTCCCTCGACCGACACATCAAGCGGCCCGGAGGAACGAGCCGCCCGCACATGACTATGCCCAGGATGCACAGGTTGCCATAGTTGAATCCGAGCAAGATGAACGGCGCGTGCCACAGACCCCACGTCACGCCGGCCAGGATGTTGGCGCTGACCACACCCTCACCGCCTCGCGCCCGCGCGCTATGCACCGACGCTGAGCGCGGGAGCGACCCTCTCGGTCCATGCGTCGATGGCGGCCCAGTCGCGGAAGTCGCCCTCGGGGGTCTTCATGAGCTTGAGAATGGAGCGCTCGGCAAAGCCGAACTGCTCGGCCTCGAACCAGCCAGAGAAGAGCCCGATGTCGACGGGCGTGATCCCGGTGGCTGCGATGATCGGATCCGTGTAGGCGAGGACCTCGGCCTGCTTGCCCTCCTCGCGAATCATCATGCCGCACGTGAAGAAGGCCACGGGCATCGACTTGAGTGCCTCGGCATTGGCCTCGACCCACCGCTTCGCGGACGCATGCCACTGCCCGGCGCGGATCCCGCTGCCCACCACGACCGCATCGTAGCCTGCGGGATCGCCAGCTTTCTCGGCGGGCACAACGTCGACCGTGACGCCCTGCTTTCCCAGATCGATTCCGATGCGGTCGGCGATTCCGGCGGTGCATCCGGACTTGGTTCCGTACACGACCAGCGTCTTCATCATGCATCTCCCCTGTAATCTCGAGCTTCTGCCGGCTCATCACCAGCGTCGACGTCACCCCAAAAGAGCAATTCCCCAGAGCTCAGGTAAGTGCCCCCTCGCTCGCCTGTCAAGTGCCGCAAACGCGGCCCGACTGTCCTCGCCAACAACGCGCACGCGCACCCTCCGCGCGTCCGTACGCGCGCCCGCCGGTCGTTGGCATTTCGCTTGCGCATCGAAGGAGTCGAGCGACCAGAACGCAAATGCAGGAGAATCGACTCGATCACGACGGCCCTCAGTAGCCCGAGGAGGCGCTATGCCGGCACTGCCCCAACTGTCAGGACGACAGCTCGTCATGCTCGGGCTGGGCCTCCTGGTTGGCGGCATCGTGCTGATCGGCACAGGCGTCGGCGTCTACGCGCTGAGCCAAGGCAACTCGCGCGGCACGTCATCGACGCCGAGCACCTCGGCACCTATCGAGGCCTCTCCGACCGCGAGCTCCGCGTCGCACAGCGCCCAGCCGAGCTGGACCTCCTCGGCCCCGTCCTTGCCGACGGCGACGCCGGTCGCGACCGCCCCCGCCCCCTCCCCTGCCCCCGGCGCTCCGACGCCTGTTCCGGCTCCGGCTCAAACCCGAATCGGCGCGTACCGCGGGCTGGGCAGCTGGGTGGACATCTACGACGACCGCGCTTGGAAGGATCCGGCTGCCGCCGTAGCCGACATGGCCGCTCACGGGGTCAAGACGCTCTACCTCGAAACCGGCAACTCGCGATCCAGCGGCGAGCTCTTCAAACCCGAGAAGATCAAGCAGTTCATCAGCGAGTCGCACGCGCACGACATGAAGATCGTTGCCTGGTACCTGCCGGACATGATCGACCCGGCAAAGGACTTCTCCCGGATCAACTCGGCGATTCAGCTGCAAACAAGCGACGGTCAGAGGTTCGACTCGTTCGCGCTGGACATCGAGTCGGGCGCCATCAAGTCGCAGAAGCCGCGCAACCGCGCACTGATGGCGCTCTCCCGGCAGATTCGCGCAGCGGTAGGGCCGGCGTATCCTCTCGGCGCCATCATTCCATCGCCCGTTGGTCTCTCGAGGAAGGGCAGCTACTGGGGTACTTTTCCCTACACCGACCTAGCGCCTATCTACGACGTCTTCGTGCCGATGGGCTACTACACCTACCACGGCAAGGGCGCGGCACTCTCGTACTCGGACACGGTCGGCAACGCCCGCATCCTGCGCTCGAAGCCGGGATGCTCGGCTGTCCCGATCCACATGATCGGCGGCATCGCCGAGAAGTCCTCGACCGCCGAAGTCCAGGCGTTTGTGCGCGGCACTCAGGAGAGCGGATGCATTGGCGCGAGCCTCTACAGCTGGCCGGGGACCAAGGCCGGCGCGTGGTCGGCGCTTGCTGGCGTGGGGACTGGGACGCCGTAGTCCGCGTGGAGCGGGATGACGACTCGCACGCATGACACCGGGCAAGAGGCACCACATTTGCGAGGCAGGCCACGAGCCAGCATTCTTATGCACTGCAACGGTGGGTCTTCAGCCGAGAATCTCGGCCGCGAGCTTCGAACCGCGAGGTAGGTGAGACGTCATGGGTGGTGAGCCGGGAATCGACCGCGCTCCGCGTTCCGCGCGGAGTTGGCTTGTCATCGCCGCTGTGACGCTCGTCATCCTGCTGGCGCTCGCAGTGACGATCGACTTCGCGACGGCCTCGCCACGCCTGTGCGCGTCGTGCCATGAGATGAAACCGCGATATGCGACGTGGACCAAGTCCGCTCACACCGAGGTCGGCTGCGTGAAGTGCCACCAGGACCCGACTCCATGGTATGCGCTGCCGCAGCGACTTGTCGGCAGGGGCCAGCTGCTGGTGCGCGATGTCACTGTCCACGTGAAGGGCGACTACAAGGACCCGGTCGATTCGAAGGTCCCGGGCACGAATCCTGTGCCCGATGCGGTGTGCCTGCAGTGTCATGACGTGAACCGAAAGGCCACGTCCGGCTTCCGGATCATCATCGACCACCCGAAGCACGCCAAGCGCAACGGCTCTTGCGTCTCCTGCCATGTGAGAACCGCACACCCGGTGGAAACCCGCGGCAAGGCGATCTCGCTGATGGCGCAGTGCTACACCTGCCACGGCAATCCCGCGACCCCTAAGGCGTCGGCGGACTGTCGCCTATGCCACCCGGCCGACTACCAGCTGCTGCCCAAGTCCCACGAGGTCAAAGCCTGGAAGTCTGCCGACCACGGCAAGCTATGGAAGGCCGACCAGCAGCAGTGCGGCATGTGTCACAAGAAGGAGTTCTGCACGAACTGCCACGGCTTGGAGATGCCACATCCCAAGCGGTGGGCCCAGGGCAAGACCGGCCACGCCGCCACCGCGCAGGCGAATCGCGCTGTCTGCGACCGGTGCCACAGCGCCAAGCCCGACATGTGCACGAAGTGCCATCACAAGGAGTACGACCCCTCGAAGGGGCCGTGGGTAAAGCAGCACTTCATCACCGCCCGAGATACGGGCGTGGGAAAGTGCCTCGAGTGCCATTCGTCGCTCTTCTGCGCCCGCTGCCACGTGCGGGAGGGGCGCCCGGCCCCGACCCAGTGAGCTACTTGACGACTGGCCAGTGACTCCGCCTAGCTCCCCGTCCGATTCGGCTTCGCGGGCGACTACTTGATGAGTGCAAGCGCCGCCTGCACTGCAATCGCGACTCCGATTACCAGTATCAGCGCGCCCAAAACGACATTGCCGTCCTTCACGATCCAAGTGCGGGACGCCGTCGACCAGTCGTCCCACTTGCCGGCGGCGGCCATCTGGATGACGACGGGCAGCCAGATCGTCGAGCTCGCAATGATGACGAAGTAGAGGAAGTAGGCGATCGCGGCACCCGTGGTTGGGGGCTTCGCCTGCAGGATGGTCGTGGCGCCGGCGATCTCGAGGGGGTAGTTCACCAGAAGGAAGCCCAGCAGGAACACCGTGCCGAGCTTTATCGTGCCCAGATCCTCCAGTGCCTTTCCGATGAACCCACCCACCGCCTGCGCTGGCTGACGCCAGAGCCAGATCCCCGCCCCGACGACGATCAACCCGGCGATGAGGTGTATCACGTACGCGGCAGTGGTGGGCGTTCCTTTTGTCGAGAGATCGAATCGGCCAAAGATGGCTACCGCCAGAGCAGCGAACGCAACCAACGACACCAGAAGCCCCGCAAGGTATACGAGCCCTTTGGTGCGACCGTTCGGCGTCGACAAGACACCGATCTGCACGACGATGCCAGGAGGGTTGGCGGCAATACCTAGGGCGATCAATGCAAGCGAGAGCAGAAGGCTGGTGTCCACAACGCTCCGTTCCGGTCGCGCCCGCTACTTGACGACTATCTCACCGGTCATCGCCGGGTGAATGGTGCACGAGTACGGGAACGAACCGGCCTTCTCGGCGGTCCAGGTGACGCTTGCGCCCTGATCCTGGTTGCCGAGCTCCTTGCCGTCGATGCTCACGTTGTGTGGTGCCGAGTCCTCGTTCTTGAAGGTGACCGTGTCGCCCACCTTGACGTCGAGCGTCGCCGGGTCGAACGCGAAGCCCTTCTCGACGACTGTTGCCCCGGCGGCAGACGTGCTCGCGGGGGCGGTTCCACTGGACGGCGGGCTCGATGTGGCGCCACTGCCTGAGCAGCCGACGAGGGCGAGGACCAGTGCGAGCAGCAGGCCAGCCGCGAGCGCTTTGTTGAGCTTCATGACTCTCTACTCCTTCTCAGGGGTCGCCGGATCGAAGGAGGCGAGCAGACGGCCTCCTACTCGATGTGCGTACCCGCTACAGCGATGCGCGCAACGCCCGCGCGTCTGCTGCGTGTGAAGATAGGCCACCGCCGCCGGCTCCGTCTCCCAGAACCGTAGGCGTCGCGCTACAATACCGACTGCCCCGTTGGGGCACCATTCGCCCCCGTAGCTCAGGGGATAGAGCACAGGTTTCCTAAACCTGGTGTCGGACGTTCGAATCGTCTCGGGGGCACCACAGAAAACAGCAGGTCAGCGAGGGTTTCACGCCCTGGCTGGCCTGTTCTGTTGTGGGGGCTGGTTGACCTCTGCTACTGATCTGATACTGAGTCCAGGACCGAAGCGGGGCGGGGATTGAGCGGCGGGTATGAAACTAGTATGCGGATGAGCCTTCTCCCTTCATGTGAGAGGGCGTTCGCGACAAAGTGATGCTCGCGCCTCGGCGTGCTCCCGCAACGAATCCTCGTCGTCGTGCCGTTGGCGTTCAAAGCGAAGGGAAAGCCGACCGAAACACGCCGAAAGGGGAACGGTGATGAATGGGTATCTCCGCACGGTAGTTCTGCCAGTGCTGGTCGTCGCCTTCGTCCTCGGGGCCGCACAGAGTGTGCTAGCAGTGCCGGCCGGGACCTTTCCTTGGACCGCTTCGGTCAACCCAGTTACCAACAAGGTCTACGTGGCCAACTACTCCAGCTCGACCGTCACGGTGATCGATGGCGCTGCCAACACCACGGCGACCATTGCTGTTGGGTCGCAACCTTGGGCAGTCGCCGTCAACTCCGTGACCAACAAGATCTACGTGGCCAACAAAGACAGCGACACCGTATCTGTGATCGATGGCGCCACCAACTCCGTCGTCACCGTGGCTGTCGAGGCGCGCCCGCAGTCCCTGGCCGTCAACTCCGTGACCAACAAGATCTACGTCGCCAACTTCATGAGTTCCAGCGTGACCGAGATCGACGGCTCCAGTAACTCAACCGCCAGAATCGTTGTTGGAACGAATCCAAGTGCCGTCGCCGTCAACCCGCTAACCAACAAGATCTACACGGCCAACTACAACGGGATGTCGGTGACGGTAATCGACGGCGCACTGCACTCCACTGTCGACATCGGCGTTGGAACGACGCCCTGCGCTTTGGCCATCAATCCCGTGACCAACAAGGTCTACGTAGCGAACTACGACAGCGACGTCCTGTCTGTTCTCGACGGGGCGAGCGATCTCACAGTGGGCAAGGTCTCCACGGGCTATCGGCCCAGAGCGTTGGCCGCCAACCCTGTGACAAACAAGATCTACGTGGCGAACCAGGGTGACAACAACGTGACAGTCATCGACGGAGACGCCGATGACGTCCTGACTACCGTCGTCGCAGGGGCGACACCGTGGTCAGTGGGTCTCAACCCGTCGACCAACAGGATCTACGTGGCGAACTTCTTTGGCGATAACGTGACGGTGATCGACGGAGCGACGGACACGGCTTCTACTGTCGGAGCCGGGGACGGCCCATACGGCGTCGCTGTCAACCCCGTGACCGGCAAGGTCTAAGTGGCCAACCGTGACAGCAGCGACGTGACCGTGATCGACGGTGCCACCAACGCCAGGAGTACGGTGGATGCAGGGATGAGTCCGCGTCCTATCGCAGTCAACCCTGTGACGAACAAGATCTACGTCGGCAACCGGGGTAGCAGCGACGTCACGGTCATCGACGGAACCACCAACGCTGTGAATACCGTTGCGGCAGGGACGAGCCCGGAGGCCGTGGCGGTCAACCCAATGACCAATAGGATCTACGTCGCGAACTACAACAGCCACGATGTCACGGTGATCAACGGGGACACGAACGCCACCAGCACAGTCGCAGCCGGGACGAATCCACAGGCTATCGCGGTCAACTCCGTGACGAACAAGGTCTACGTCGCCAACTATGGCAGCCGCAACGTCACCGTGATCGATGGGGCCACGAACGCCACCAGCACAGTCGTAGCCGGGACAAACCCGAGGGCCGTGGCGGTGAACCCCGTGACGAACAAGGTCTACGTCGCCAACCGGGGTAGCAACAACGTCACCGTCATCGACGGCGCCACCAACGCAACCAGCACGGTTGCGGCTGGGACGAATCCCGAGGCCGTGGCGGTCAACCCGGTGACCAACAAGATATACGTCGCCAACAGGAGCACGGTCACAGTCATCAACGGGGCCACGAACGGCCCCAGCACGGTCCCGGTCGGCAGCAGTGCCAGCGACGTGGCTGTCAACGCTGTGACGAACACGGTGTACGTGACCAACTGGGCGAGCCACAACGTCACGGTGATCAACGGGGCCACGAACGCAGCCAACACGGTCGCGGCGGGGGCGTATCCGGCTGCCGTCGCCGTCAACCCCGTGTCGAACAAGGTCTACGTCGCCAACACGGACACAACGAACGTCAACGTCGTCGACGGGATCACCAGCGCCGTGACCACTGTCGCGGTGGGGACAAATCCCCTGAGCCTTGCGGTCAACCCGGTGACGAACAGGGTCTATGTCGTGAACTACAGCAGTCACGACGTCACCGTCATCGACGAGCAGAATGAACAGCCGGTGCCCTTGACGGTGGCCATCACGCCTCTGCCTTCGGACCGCACCTCCTCACCCAACCCGACATTCACCTTCACGGCCGCAAGCGCCTTCGCCCCGAACGCGCCATCAGTACGCGACATCTACTACCAAGTGGACACAGTCCAGGGCGCCTGGCTCAAGGCGACTGGCAGCGGCGCGACACGGAGCGGCATCACGCAGCCGCTGCAACTCGGAGTGCACGTCCTGTACGCCTTCGCCGCTGACAGCCAGATGGCCGACTCTGTGAACACAGGGTCCCAGAGCAGCACGCTGATCGGGGGCATAAACACCTACGTCTTCCTCGTCGATGGCGGCACCTTGCAGGGCAGGGTAACCTGGGGCGGCAACCCGCTCGCGGGGGTTTCGGTCTCTGTGCCGGAATGCCCGCTGGCCAGCACGGAGGCTAACGGGACCTACTCGGTTGCCGGTGTGGCTCCGGGAACACATAGGGTGACCTTCTCCATGTCTGGATACGCCCCCGCCACCCGGCTGGTAGCCACGACTGCCGGTGCCACGACGCGACTGGATGTCAGTCTCGCCGCGATCACAGCGCTCTTTGAACCCGCAGCATCTTCCCGCCCCACCCACGGCAAGTACGCGACCTTCCACGGACACATCTCGCCACCAGCTGCTGCGGGAGCGGGTACCGCCACGATCACGCTGTCTCGCAGAGTGACCGTGACCGCACACAGGAGGATTCGTCGCAGGACAATCCACTACAAGAAGACCTACTACAAGACCGTCACCACCAAGACCATGAGCGGGCGAGCCTCCGACGGCTATCTGTCCTATCGCTACAAGCCCAAGACGGCCGGCAAGTGGAAGATGTCGATCTCCTACACCGGAACCGACTACACGAACAGCGGTCCGGTCACCAAGATCGTCACCGTGAGGTAGAGGCCAGCCTTCCGTCTGCTACTGATCTGCCACGGATTGGCCGTGATCCACCAGAGCTGACTGCGCTCATCGGCAAGGCTGAACGGCACCATGCGCACTCAGCAGCGACCATCGGAACCACGACTAGTTAGCTTCCTACACCTGGTGTCGGACGTTCTAATCGTCTCGGGGGCACCAAGGAACAGCAGCGGGCCGGCGGGGACTTCGCTCCCCCGCCGGCCCTTCCTGGTTCTCGGGTCAAGGGCACACCCGATACTGTCCGCCGGAAAGCTACTTCAGTAGCAGCTCTGCTCGGCGATTCTTCGCTGCACCCGACTTGGAGTTGTTCGAGGCCACGGGACTCGCACCGCCGTAGCCTGCCGCGGTGATGGTCACGTGCGCGCCCAGCCGCTTGA
>CAZIPT010000003.1:0-61777 GCA_964541375.1 uncultured Eubacteriales bacterium | reverse complement strand
ACGAGCAGAGCCCCGACATCGCGCAGGGCGTCGATGAGTCGTTCGAGGTCCAGCATGGCGAAGGCGTTGACCCCATCGACCTCGTGGGTGCCGGGGACCAGGGCATGATGTTCGGTTACGCGGTCAACGAGACGTCGACCCTGATGCCGATGCCCATCTATCTGGCGCACCGACTCGCTGAGCGGCTCACTGCGGTCCGCAAGGGCGAGGTTCTGGACTACCTGCGCCCTGACGGGAAGACCCAGGTCACGGTGAAGTACGTCGGCGACAAGCCCGTCTCAGTCGAGAAGATCCTGATCTCGACCCAGCACGCCGACGGCGTCGACATCGAGACCCTGCTGCGTCCCGATCTTATCGAGCACGGCATCAAGCCCGTGTTTGACGAAGAGGGCCTGGACTACTCGAATGCCGAGATCTACGTGAACCCGACAGGTCGCTTCGTTATCGGCGGCCCCATGGGAGACACCGGTCTGACCGGACGCAAGATCATCGTCGACACCTACGGCGGCATGGGCCGCCACGGCGGCGGCGCGTTCTCCGGCAAGGACTGCACCAAGGTCGACCGCTCGGCCGCCTATGCAGCACGTTGGGTCGCCAAGAACGTCGTCGCGGCCGGTCTTGCGGACCGCTGCGAGATCCAGCTCGCCTACGCCATCGGCGTGGCGCACCCGTTGTCGGTCATGGTCGAGACGTTCGGCACCGAGAAGGTCGCCGTCGAGCGCATCGAGGAGGCCGTTCTCAAGACGTTCGACCTGCGTCCGGGTGCGATCATCCGCGATCTGGACCTGCGTCGCCCCATCTACCGGAAGACATCGGCATACGGTCACTTCGGTCGCGCCGACAAGGACTTCACGTGGGAGCGTACCGATCGTGCAGAGGCCCTCGCCGCTGCGGCGGGTCTCTCGGAGTAGTTCAGACCAACAGCAGCTCACCCGAAGGCCGTCGGCGCGAAGAATCGTGTCGGCGGCCTTCGGTATGCTGGCTGGGGCAGGCCGTTGATTACAGGGAGGGTACGTGCGCGTCGCGCAAGTCATCGTGGACATTCCCACGCGGGAGCTTGACCGCCCGTTCGACTACCTCGTTCCCGAGGCGATCGACGGAGTTGAGGTCGGCTCGTGCGTTCTCGTTGACTTCGCCAACCGGCCAGCCGTGGGCTACGTGGTAGGGATCAGCGCGCATAGCGACCGGTCCAAACTCAAGGCGCTTATCGCAGTTCTGGGAGGTCCGTTCTTCCAGGACTCGGCTAGCGCGCTCGCCGAGTGGATCGCAGCCGAGTACGCGTGTCCACTCTCGGCGGCGCTTCGACTGTTCACTCCGCCGGGCGGCACACCGAAGGCTGTGCGCACCGAGCGCGAGAGCGGGGGCGTTTGGGAGCTGCGCCGCGCCGGGGTCGGGCCGGTAGACGACCGGTGGGTCCACATCACGTCGGCAGGGCGCGAGTATGCGCCGCGAAAGAACGCGACGGCGCAGCGGGCGGTTCTTGACGCGCTGAGCGAAGGCCCCGTGAGGGCCGCCGAGCTCACCGCCGATCTGGGTGCGGTCACCGGGTCGTTGAGGGCACTTGAGGCAGCGGGCGCTATCGCGATAGAACGCCGCCGTCGCACACGCGAGGCGTTGGTGCGTGAACGGCCGGCACCTCGGCACTCTGCGCTCACCGACGGACAGACGCGGGCGCTCGAAGCCATCTCTCAGGCGGAAGGTCGTGCCGACGGCTCGGTCGTCGTGGTGGAAGGGGTCACCGGTTCTGGCAAGACAGAGGTCTATCTACGTGCGATCGAGAACGTGGTCGCTTCGGGTCGGTCGGCCTGCGTGCTGGTCCCGGAGGTTTCGCTCACGCCGCAGACGGTCGGCCGCTTCCGCTCTCGGTTCGGAGACGACGTGGCGGTTCTGCACTCTCGGCTTGCACCCGGAGAGCGATACGACCAGTGGGACCTCGTGCGGACCGGAGCAGCTCGAATCGTCGTCGGCGCGAGGTCGGCGCTGTTCGCTCCGTTCAACGACCTCGGCCTCATCGTCATCGACGAAGAGCACGAGTTTTCCTACAAGCAGAGTTCGTCACCGCGTTACCACGCGCGAGATGTAGCAGCGAAGATGGTCGAGCTTACTGGAGCCACGCTGGTGCTGGGAAGCGCGAGTCCGTCGATGGAGACGATTTCCCGGTGCGATTCGGGTGAGTGGACACGCGTCGCGCTGCCTGACCGCGTGACCGGAAAGGCCTTGCCGCCGGTAACGGTCGTCGATATGTCGGCGGAGTTCGCTGACGGCCACCGGTCGATGTTCTCTCGGCCGCTGATCGGTGCACTGGAGGAGGTCGCCCGCCGCCGTGACAAGGCGGTGCTCTTCCTGAACCGCCGCGGTTTCGCATCGTTCCTGCTCTGCCGAGAATGCGGCTATGTGCCCGAGTGCGATTCGTGTTCGACCTCTCTGACCTACCACGAGGTCGGCGCGAGACTCGCGTGCCATCACTGCGGCGCGACGCGCCCCGTGCCCGCGACATGCCCTCGATGCTCGAGCCCGTACTTGCGACAGTTTGGCGCAGGTACCCAGCGAGTGGAGGCGGAGCTGGCAAGCCTGCTTCCAGACCTGCCTGTTGTGCGCATGGATGCCGACACCACCAAAGGCAAAGGAGGGCACGAGCGCGCGCTGGCGCAGTTCGAGGCGCACGACACGGCAATACTGCTAGGCACTCAGATGATCGCGAAGGGTCTGGACTACCCGGAAGTGACGCTCGTTGGCGTCATCAACGCGGACACGACCCTGCACCTGCCGGACTTCAGGGCCGGTGAGCGCACGTATCAGCTGCTCGAGCAGGTCGCTGGTCGAGCCGGTCGTGGCGAGCGACACGGGCGGGTGATCGTGCAAACCTACTGGCCCGACCACCCAGCGATTCAGGCCGCCTCCAGGCATGCTCCGGAGGTGTTCTATCAGGAGGAAAAGGCGGTGCGCGCGGAGCTGGGCTATCCGCCCTTCGGCCGCTTGGCGAACATCCTGTTCTGGGGGGGCGACAAGGCCGCGGTCGCCGAGATGGCGAGCGCGTGGTCGGATGCGCTGACCATTCGGCTGCCAGGGGAATGGAGCCTTCTCGGGCCGAGCCCGGCCCCGATCTCGAGGCTCAAGGGCGCATGGCGATGGCACCTGCTGGTCAAGGCCCCACTGGGCGCCGGTCTTGCTCCGGTGCTCGCCGCGGTGGAGCGAGACATGCCGAAAGACCGGAGCGTGACGCATGCCATCGATATCGATCCCGTGGACCTGCTCTAGACGCCGTGGCGGGCGTGCGGAAGTCGAGGGTGAAGCGCTGGTATGATAGTCGCAGTCCCTCGGCGTGTAGCGTTGCTCTCGCACATCTCGAAACGAATGAAGGAAGCGCCCCAACATGGAAGTCCTGTCTCATCCCAACGCTGCGCTCAAGCAGAAGGCCGAATCGGTCGATCCGGTGGCCGATGATGACTTGAGGGAGCTGTGCCGCAAGATGGCCCAGGCTATGTACGACGCGCCGGGAATCGGGCTGGCTGCTCCGCAGATCGGCGTTCTCAAGCGAGTGATCATCTACGACCTGGACGACGATAGCCCCGGGATTGTTGCGCTATGCAACCCTGAGATCGTCGATGCCAGCGAAGAGTGTGAGTTTGATGACGAGGGGTGCCTCTCGCTGCCAGGCATCACCATTCCCATTTCCCGCTCGTGTAGAGTCACGTGCGAGGCACAGACGCTTACCGGACGCATCGTCCGGATTGAGGCGGAAGGTCTTCACGCTCGGCTTCTGCAGCATGAGATCGACCACCTCGACGGAGTCCTGATGATCGACAGGGCCACTCCTGAGGAGCGCAAGGCCGCTCTACGCAGATATCTCGAGGCACAGCTCGCGGGCGCGCAGCCGGGGCAGACCAGCATCTAGATCAAACGCTCCAGTCCGAGACCTGAGGGGGGACTCGTGCGCGTCATCTTCATGGGGACACCTGAGTTCGCCGTGCCGTCTCTTGATCGGCTTGCTCAAGAGCATGAGGTTGCCGCTGTCTACGTGCGCCCTGATGCGGCTTCCGGGCGAGGCGGTACGGCCCGCCCGGCCGCGGTGAAGCTCGCTGCGCAAACGCTGGGGCTTCCCGTACGGCAGCCGGCATCGCTCCGCGAACCAGCCGTGTTCTCAGAGCTGGCCGAGCTGGCCGCCGATTTCGTATGTGTTGCGGCCTACGGACTGATCCTCCCCCCGGCCGTTCTCGGCGCAGCACGGTACGGCGCGGTGAACGTGCATGCGTCGCTGCTGCCCCGCTGGCGCGGAGCGGCTCCCATCCAGAGGGCGATTCTCGCGGGCGACTCAGTGGCGGGCGTGTCGATCATGCGCATGGAAGAGGGACTGGATACGGGGCCATTCTGCGCTCAGGCGAGCATTCCCGTGGCTGAGAAGAGCGCGAGGCTTCTCACTAGCGAGCTGGCCGAGCTCGGCGCGAACTTGCTGCTGTCGGCGTTACCACGCATCGCTGACGGCACCGCTGTTTGGACGGTGCAGTCGGAGGACGGTGTCACCTACGCCGAGAAGGTCACCAAGTCTGAGGTTGCGCCGGATCCGGCACTTGACGCGGGTCAGAACGTGCTGCGCATCCGTGCCTCGACCCCCGCTGCCCCGGCGAGGACTCGCATCAGCGGTAGGGGCGTCACCCTGGTCGAGGCGACTAAGGTCGACCCGGGGACCGAGGTTGGGCCGAGCCTCGCGCCAGGAGCCGTGCTGCTGGCCGAGTCGGGGGTTCTTCTGGGCGCGGCCGACGGCGGAGTGCTCATCACGCGATTGAAGCCGGATGGCAAGGCGGAGATGGATGCGGTCGCCTGGGCCCGTGGGGCTCGGCTTGCCGTGGATGCTGTATGGGAGAGCTTCAGGTGAGCGCGAGCCCAGCGCGCAAGGTCGCCAGGGAAGTTGTGACACGCGTACGTGAGAGATCCGCCTACGCGCACGAACTCATGGACTCGGCGCTTCGCGCGGCCTCGCTGTCACCGGCAGACGCTGCGCTCGCCACGCGTCTGGCGTACGGCACCCTCCAGGCGGAAGGCACGCTGCTCGAGGCGGTCAACCGCTATCTGGGCGGCAAGCGCGTTGAGCCTCGCATATCGGACGCGTTGCGGGTTTCCGCCTACGAGATCCTCTTCCTGCGGAGTGAGAAGAGGGCGGCGGTGCATCAGGGCGTCGAGCTCGTACGGGAGGTTCGCAAGCAGGCGGCGGGTCTCGCGAACGCGGTGCTTCGTAGACTCGCCGAGGACGCGCCAAGCTTCCCCTGGGGAGACCCGGAGACCGACGTGAGTGCTCTTGCGCGACTCCACGCCCATCCGGAGTGGCTTGCGCGCATGTGGATTCAGGAGCTTGGGCGCCCCTCGGCAGAACAGCTCATGGCGGCGGACAATACCGCGGCGCCGCTCTACCTTGCCGTCAACGCGTTTGCGAGTACTGTCGAAGCGGCGCGCGAAGGGCTGCGGTCGGATGGGGCGTTACCACGACCAGGGGTGCTTCCAGGCTGCGTGGAGGTGGGAGACGCGGGTGCCGCGGTACGCGGGCAGACACTCCAGCAGGGACAGGTCATAGCGGTCGACGCGTGTGCGCAGTTGGTCGTGAGGCTCATCGGCGCAGCACCAGGTGCGACGGTTGTCGAAGTGGGCGCGGGCCGGGGCACCAAGACGCTGCTCCTGCAGGCCGCCGCTGTGTCGGCGGGCGGCCCGGCGCGGCTCTTGGCGGTGGACTCCCACGAGTTCAAGGCACAGCTGCTAACCGAGCGGCTTAACCGCTACGGCGTGCCCGGAGTGCGCGTTCTGGTAGGCGACGCCACGGACTTCTCGGCGATAGACGGCGCCCCGGAAGCGGGAACGGTCGACGCCATACTGGTCGACGCGCCGTGCTCGGGACTTGGCACGCTGCGTCGTCACCCCGAGAAGCGCTGGCGTGTCGAGCCGGCCGACATCGATGCACTCGCCGCGCTCGGTCTGCGGCTTCTGACTGAGGCATCGCGTCTTGTCCGTCGCGGCGGTTTCGTGGTGTACTCGACGTGCACTGTCGCCGAGAAGGAGAACGCAGCTGTGGTTCGCGCGTTCCTGGACAGCGAAGCGGGGAGTGCGTTTCTTGTGGACTCGGTCTCGGAGCAGGTGCCCGAGGTCTGGCAAGGGTTTGTGACGTCCGAGGGGTTCTTCAGTTCGCTTCCGTCGATTGACGGACCCGACGGTCATTTCGCGGCACGTCTGGTCAGGGTCTGACGGGGCAGGTTACTCCGGCGATGCGCCACGGTTGTTCGAACGAGGGAGAATTCATGCGCAGCACACGTATTGTCGAGATGCTCGAAGTCACCGAGGCCGCGGCGCTTGCTGCCGGTCGGTGGATGGGCAAGGGGGACAAGCACGCGGCCGACGACGCGGCGGTTGAAGGGATGCGGAAGGCCTTCAACGACGTGGAGATCGACGGCACGGTCGTCATCGGCGAAGGTGAACGAGATGAGGCGCCGATGCTCTACATCGGCGAGAAGGTCGGCATGGGCGGCGAGAAGATCGACATCGCAGTCGACCCGCTGGAGGGCACCAACCTGACCGCCGACGGCCAGTCGAACTCGCTCGCCGTGCTGGCGTTCGCTCCTGAGGGTACGCTCCTGCACGCACCCGACACCTACATGAAGAAGATCGCGGTAGGACCGGAGGCTGCAGACGTCGTACACATCGACGCGAGCCCCACCGAGAACATCAAGCACGTCGCCAAGGCGCTCAATCGCGACGTCGAGGACCTGGTCGTCTGCATCCTGCAGCGAGAGCGGCACCGGGATTTGATTGCCGAGGTCAGAGCGGCTGGCGCCCGAATCCGGCTGATCACTGACGGAGACGTCTTTGGTGCGGTCGCCACGGCCATCGAGGGCACAGTGATTCATCTCTACCTGGGCACGGGCGCCGCGCCTGAGGGCGTACTCGCGTGTGCGGCCATGAAGTGCATCGGTGGCTGCTTCATGGGTCGCTTCGAGTGGAGAAGCGCAGAGGAAAAGGCCAGGGCAGTCGACATGGGCACGTGCAATATCGACGACGTGCTAACCATGGACTGCTTGGTCAACACCGATGAAGCGGCATTCATCGCCACCGGGGTCACCGATGGCGAGATGCTCCGAGGCGTGAAGTACTTCGGAAACGGGGCACGCACCAATTCGGTCGCCATGGACGCGAAGTCACGGACCGTGCGCTTCATAGAAACCATCTACAACACCGGCGACGAGAAGTTCTGGGTGCGCATGGACTAGCATCCTGGACGGACGTCTCGGCGATCTTGCATGTGAGCAACTCGAGTCTCCGCGGATCCTGCCCCGCCTAAGGCAGTACGGATGAACAGCAAGGGCCCCGCAGTCGTGGGGCCCTTGCTGTCTCGGACGGGATGATCGCGCGGGCGTGTCGCCCCCACGTCGCCCGGGCTACTCGGCGGGAGAGCTCGCGGGGCAGGCAGCGCACGCTGCCGCGCCGTCAGTGCTGGCGGGGCAGGCCGAAGGCGCAGCGGGTACGTCCGAAGACGGGTCGACCGGCTTGGGGCGGTAGTCGGTATTGTGGAATCCGCTGCCCTTGAACGCGACGGACACAGGAGCAAAGACCTTGGTCGAAGCGCCTCCGCATGTGGGACAACAGATATCGTCCGTCGCCCGCATAGGGCGGGATACTTCGAACTCGCGGTCGCAGCTGGAGCATCGAAAGTCGTACGTTGGCATCCGCAATCCTCACAGTGGTTCCGGAATCCGGCTCGCATTCGCCGGGAGCATGACCATGCAGGGTACATACCATGCGGCTCAAAGGGCAAGGTTCGGGTACGGGCATCGTATACACTAGGAGCCATCATGACGTCACCGGAACCGACATCCGACTTCTTCGCCGAACCCGCCGTGACTGGTTCGGGGAGCCCCGACCGCCCGCGGTTGTCTCGGCCTCCACTGGTACCGAAGTGGGTTCCGATCACCATTGCTGTGTCACTCGGAGCCCTGGCACTAGTGGTTCTGGGCCTGCTATATGCCAATAGCGTCTCGAGCATCGCCGTTCCCAAGATCGTCGGCCTCAAGCTCGGAGTGGCGGAGACCCGCGCGGGAACCGACCGCCTCAAGGTCGTCGTAGCCGAGAGGCGCTTCTCGGTCTTGCCTGCGGATACGGTCATCAGTCAGTCACCGGCTCCCGGATCTGCGGCGCGCAAAGGTGACTCGATCACCGTGGTCGTCTCGGCGGGTACCGAGGAGTTCGCGATGCCCGATGTCGTTGGGAATGGGCTCCTTCTTGCGCGCGGCGTGCTCGAAGGTAAAGGACTGGAACTCCGCGTGGAGACCGAGCCCTCGCCGCAGGCGAGCGATACCGTTCTGGCAACCAACCCATCGCCCGGCGTCATGGTGCGCACCGGGTCGATCATCCGAGTTACCGTGGCGTCGCAAGGCGCTAGCGACACCGCGCTGCTGCCACTCAACCTCCAGGGCGTTGCGGTGACCGTCGACCCGGCCCCGGTACCGCGGGGGCAGACCGACGTCACACTCGAGGTATCTCGGCGGCTGCGGTCCTTGATCGAGGCATCCGGGGGCACGGTCACGGCAACTCGCTCACTCACCGACACCGGGGTCGCAGCATCGGCCCCCATACGGGCACGGCGTGCCGCGGTGGGTCCCGCCACTCTGGCGGTCGGACTTGAGGTCGCGGCTGGCGGGCAGAAGGGGATAGTTGCTCTCTATCCTCTGACCGGCACCAAGGCCATCGTCGAGCCCTCTCGCACCCTAGCGACGGGGATAGCGACTGCGCTGGTGGCGAACGGCCTCACGGGACAGGCGTCGACCACGGCCACGGACACGATCCTTAGTGCGGCCCGGGCCCCCTGGTCGCGCGTGCGACTCGGTTCGACTGCCGCGCCCGAGGACCTCACGAACTTCAAGGACCCAAAGTGGGCAGACGCTGTCGCACGATCCATCTACCGCGGGATAGCCGAGATCTACGGCGTCAAGGGGGCGTCACGCTGATTCGAAGAGTCGTCACGATCGTCTTCTTCGTATGCCTGGTCACCGCGAGCCTGGGTCTTTCGACAGCGTATGCGGCACCCGGTCAGAGCGCCGAACAGCTCAAGGCGCAGCTGGACCAACTCAAGAGTGAGACCAAGAAGGCCGGCGACCAATGGGACAAGGCCTACTGGCGCTTGGACGAAGTGGAAGTCAAGGTCGAGAAGACCGATAAGAAGATTGCGAAGACCAAGGTCGAGCTCGCGGCCGCGCGCGCCCTTCTCGGCGATCACGCAGTCGCAATCTACCGCAGGAGCCAGGTCACGCCGCTTGAGGTTCTCGTAGGTTCAGCAAGCTTCGAGGACCTCGTTACCCGTGTTGACCTGATGCGGCGTATCGGGCAGTCGGACGCCGAGGCCGTCGCAGAGGTGAAGCGAATACGTGACAAGCTCAACAAGGAGCGAGCGGAACTCGCCGCCGAGAAGCGAAGCGCGAAGAAGGCCGTGGCGTCACTGAAGGCCGAGCGGGACCGCCTCCAGGCGAAGTTGAAGTCCAAGCAGAAGGAGTTCGCGCGGGTCAAAGCGGAGCTCGACGCTGTTCGCGGAGGTCCCAACCGTCCGTCGGGCGTGGCCTCCGTTCCCGGTCCCAACGGGATGGTCTTTCCGGTGGTTGGTTCGTACTACTACTCGGACACGTGGGGTGCGTCACGTGGCGGCGGTCGGCGATCTCACAAGGGGACCGACCTCATGGCGCCGAGAGGAACTCCCGTCGTCGCGATTCTGCCGGGACGGGTTTCGTCGAAGTCCGGAGGGCTTGGCGGCAAGACGATCTATCTCTCGGCGAACAACGGCTGGACCTTCTACTACGCTCACCTCGACGGCTGGGCGGTCAGGTCGGGGAGCGTCAAAGCGGGCCAGATCATCGGCTATGTGGGATCGACAGGAAACGCGGCCGGGGGTGCCCCCCATCTCCATCTCCAGATTCAGCCTCATGGGAGTCCCGTCAACCCCTATCCGTACCTGCGGCAGATGGAGTAGCGGCCAGTTGCGTAGCCCGGCATGATGCCGGAGAATGCCCAGACAACTGAACACCGTGTCGGGAGCTGCAAGTCAGGCGGCTGAGAGGCGACGAGACGTCGCGACCGAGAAGACGGCTCCGGTAATGCGGAGCCCGCACGACGGCTTCGCCCCTGGGGCGAGGGGCGTTGTCCCTTCCCGCTCAGTCCGTGGTTCGGCATCCCGGCCATCGACCCAGGGAGTTCGCGTGAGATCTGACAAGGTCCGAGTTCTCGCCGAGATCGCGCTTACCATAGCGCTCTGCGCCGTTCTGAAGCTCTGGCGCATCCAACTGCCGTGGAACTTTGCCGGCGGTGATATCTCGCTCGCGATGCTGCCGATTCTGATTCTTGCTTTGCGCCGAGGGGTCGTTCCCGCCGCCATCGCCGGGGCTGCGTTCGGTGTCATCGACTTCTTCTTCGAGCCCTACGCGGCAGCGCCGGTCCAGGTGCTGCTCGACTACCCCGTCGCGTTCGCTCTCCTCTCGTTAGCCGGGTTTGGCTCTCGGCAGTACCGTTCGCTTGTCGCTTCGGGACACAAGGTCGCCGCCGAGACGATCGCTGTGCCATGGATGGTTCTGGGCGCCGCTGGCCGGTTTGGCGCCCACTTCGTATCCGGGATCGTCTTCTTCGGCACCAACGCTCCAGCGGGTACACCGGTCTGGGTCTACTCGGCGCTGTACAACCTCAGCTATGTGGCGCCCTCTCTTGTTCTGAGCATCGTAGGCGCGCTACTGGTTCTGCCGGTCCTGAACGCCGCTGTCCCACTTCCCTCGCTCGAAGCCGGTGAGGCGGCATGAGGGCCCTTCTGGTATGCGCTGCGCCTGTCCCCGGCACCGTCGAGCTCCTCGCCGATCTTGCGCTTCGCCACGACATGACCATCGCGGTCGACGGCGGCAGTTCGCTCTGTCTCGAGGCTGGCGTGCGGCCCGACCTCGTAGTGGGGGACTTTGACTCGCTGCCCGTCGAGGACTTGGGCCGACTTCGCGAACTCGGCGTACCGATTCAGGCGTTCCCTATCGACAAGGACGTCTCCGACCTGGAGTTAGCCATCGCAGAGGCCCGGCGGCGGGGCACGACGGACATCACGCTGACGGCAGCGGCTTCGGGCAGGCTGGACCACACGCTCGCGGTTCTCGGGGCGTTGTCGGCGGCTTCCGACCTCCGGCCCCACCTGGTCGAACCCGACTTGGACGTCTGGGTGCTTTCCCTGGAGGGACGCAGATCGCTCGTCTTGACGGGTTCCGGCGCGACGATTTCGCTGTCATCCTTCGGGGCACCCGCCATGGTCTCAGCCCGTGGCGTGGTGTGGGAGCTCAGTGACCAGGAGCTTGTTCCCACATCGACTCTTGGGCTGAGCAACCGCTTGGACTCGAACGGTGTTGCGCAGATCAGCGTGTCCGGTGGCGTCGTCCTGGTCTTTTCGCCGCAGGTCGCGGGGCCAGCTCGCGCTCAAGAGACGTAGCAGTTTGGTCGAAGATATACTGCGACCAATCTAAGGGCAGGCATGATACGGACATGAAGCGCTCGATCCAATGGGTCATCCTCGCATTCTCGGGCCTCGCGCTCGTGTTCGCCGTTGTCTCGGCGGCCTTCAACGTGCGCCTCGCGCTCGGTGCGGCCGCCGTCGCCGGCGCTTTCGCAGTTTGGGCAGCGATGATGTCGACTCTCGGCCGAAACGCGAGGGGCGCAGTCTCCAAGCTCGGGGTCGAGGCGGAAATGCGTGCGGGGTTTGAGACCCCGGTAACGCCTCAGGACGCGGTCGCCGATTCCGAAGTTGTTGCTGCGGAGACGCCAAAGACCTTAGAGGTCGACTCTTCGGCGGCGGACGACGTCACGGAGTCTGAGCCGATCCATGTCCCTGGACTGGACTTGACGGTTCCAGTGAGCGTGGATCCGTGCGCGGTGCTCGGAGCGTTGCTCAAGAACTCGAGCATCGCGGGATCCTCGGTCTCAGCTCACCTGTGGCTGGAAGACGTAGGCACGCCTACACTGCGACTCGTCTGCGCCCAGGGAAACGCGCACCTGGACCCCACACCGCTCCCGGCGAACCAAGGACTTCTCGGCGAGGTGCTCGACAGTGAGACTGCCCGCTTCGAGCGACTCGGCGACGCCGCTCATGAAGACCCCGGGACGCCAAGCTGGCGCTGGGCGTTTCCGCTGATCACCGAAGAGGCATCGGGTGTCGTCGCAGTGGACTTCATCGGCGACGCACCCCCCGACCAGGCAGTCATGGAATCCGTGTTCGCCTCGATGCGCGGGGTCCTGACCGGATCTCTGGCCCTGCACGTGGCGCGTTCGGAAGCGAGTTCGGCCCGACAACTCCTCGAGACCGCGGGCAACCTCTCGCGCCTCATCGATCCTGACGCCGTTGTGATCGCCGCGCTCGAGCACGCTTTGAAGCTGTCCGGCGCTGAGACCGGCAGTGTCATGCTTCTGGACCCGGACGGTTCCAAGATGAGCATCGCGTCCGCCTGCGGGTTGCCCGATGAAGTGGTGGGAGCCACACGGGTCTCCGAGGGCGAAGGCATCGCGGGGTGGGTACTTGCGAGCGGACGGCCGCTGGTGGTTGAAGACCTGGATCACAAGGGTCCGCAGAGTCGTCGACACGGCGTGCTTTCTGCGGCGTCGGTCCCGATATCTGACGACGACGGCGTTCTGGGTGTGCTGAACGTGGGAAGCCGAAGATTCCACGCGCGATTCTCGCGGTCACACGTCCGGGCCCTCGAAGCCATTGGCCGCATCACGGCCACCTCTCTGCGCAATGCTCGCGCCGTGACGGTCACTCAAGACCTTTTCTTCGACACCTTGAAGGCACTCGCCCTTGCAATGGAAACTCGCGACCCGTACACGCGGGGCGGGACAGCACGCGTCCTCGAGATCACCAGTCGACTTGGCGCGGCCATGGGACTGGACGAAGGCGACGCGCACTCTCTGCGACTCGCCGCGCTGCTCCACGACATCGGAATGTCGGCTGCGGGCGACGGGGTCGCTGTCACAAACCGGCCGCTCACCACGGTGGAGTGGGGGATGCTGAAGATGCATCCTCAGATCGCTGCCGAGATCCTGGGCCAGGCGCCGGCGTTGCAAGCCGTGATCCCGATTGTCTTCCATCATCACGAGCATTTCGACGGGAGCGGCTACGCGCAAGGGCTGATAGGCGAAGAAATCCCGATGGGCGCCCGGATCTTGTCCGTTGCCGACGCGTTCGTAGCGATGACGTCGACCCGGCCTTACCGCGCAGCCATGTCCGCGGAGCAGGCGATGGAGGAGCTCACGGGCAACGCGGGGACGCAGTTCGACCCGGCAGTCGTCGAGGCGCTGGTCCAGCTGACCTCCAGCGAGGCAGGAAGCTTCGCGATGCGTTCCTAGGCATGCTCCGGAACCGCGCCGCGAGCCTACTCCTCGCCCAGGCCGACAAAACGAACGGCCGCCCCTGAGGGCGGCCGTTCGTGGCAGATTTGTCGGGTGCGAACTAGACGCGCGTGACCTTGCCGGCCTTCATACACTTGGTGCAGACCTTGACCTGCTTGACGTGGCCGTTGATGACCGCCGTCACCTTCTGGATATTGGGCTTGAAGACGCGATTGGTGACTCTGTGAGAGTGGCTGACGTTGCGGCCCGCCACCGGGTGCTTTCCACAAACTGCGCAGACCTGCGACATTTCACACGCTCCTCATGGGTTCTGATAGGCCGGCTTGGACCGACCGGGTGATTCTTCTGGGCACAAAACGAAGGAAATCCTACCACGGTCTTCCCAGCGCGAACAAGTGCTGCCGAGTCGCGGGGCCCGGCTGGTCGGTCTGTGGAGGTCGGCTATACTGTGCTCTACGGCGCTGAGCCCGCTGAGAGGGGGAGCCATCATGGCTGGGATCACACGCGACAGCATGATCCGCGACATCATGGTGGCCTACCCTGAGGCAGCCGATGTGTTTGACAGGCACGGGCTTGCGTGTGCGTCGTGCCTGGCTTCCGGCATGGAGACCGTGTCGGCCGTGGCTGCGATGCACGATGTGTCAGTCGAAGTTCTGCTCGCTGACCTCAACGAGCTGCCCGTTTCAACCGCACCAGAGGAGTGAGGCCCATGCCTGAGCCTGTAGCCGGCACGGTAAACGTCGCCAACGATGTTCTAGCCGATCTGGCTGGATATGCGGCGTTGGAGAGCTACGGAATCGTAGGCATGGCCAGTCCTTCTCTCCGCGAGGGTGTGGCCCAACTCCTTCCGGCCGCGAAGCTGCGTAAGGGCGTCAAAGTCCAGACCGCTGACGAGGGAGTCATTGTCGATCTCTATGTCGTTATCGAGTTCGGCACCAATATCACCGAGGTGTCACACAACCTCGCCAACCGCGTGAAGTACGTTCTTGCCAACACGGCTGATGTGAAGGTCTCGTCGGTTCAGGTCCACGTGCAAGGCGTCAAGGTCCGTAACCCGTAGCGACTCGGAGCAGCCCCCGTGCCCACAGCCCCCTATGCTAGACACATCGCCGCTGCCGCTCATGCGCTCAAGGAGCGCAAAGACGAGGTCAACAAGCTCAACGTGTTTCCCGTGCCCGACGGCGACACCGGCACCAACATGTCCCTCACCATGGATGTCGTCGTCTCCGAAGTCTCTCAGCTTGCCGGCGATTCGGACGTGGCCGCCGTGTGCAGAGCTGTCACTCATGGCTCTCTCATGGGCGCACGCGGCAACTCGGGAGTCATCCTCAGTCAGATCTTGAGAGGTGTCTGCGAAGGCATCGACGGCGCTGAAACGGTTGGGTCCGAGACGGTCGCCGACGCGCTTGAGCGCGCCGTGGTCGTGGCCTTCCAGGCGGTGCGCAAGCCCGTGGAGGGCACCATCCTCACCGTCCTGCGCGACACAGCCGAAGCGGCCCGTGAGGGCGCCGACGATGGTCTCAGCATGAACGACCTGCTCGCGAAGGTCAGCGCAAGCGCGTTCGAGTCGGTCAAGCGAACCCCGGAACTGCTCCCCGTGCTCAAGGAGAACGGCGTCGTTGACGCCGGAGGCTTCGGCCTCGCGATTCTGATCGAGGGTTTCATCGCGAGCGCCACGGGCCAGGAAGTCGCGATCGCCGATGTCTCCTCTGCGGAAGCGCCACTACTCTCGGTCGAGCCGATTGACGACTGGGACGACGACGAGTTCTTGTATTGCACCGAGTTCCTGCTCTTCGGGGACGGCATCGACGAGAGCAACGTCCATGACTACGTCGCCTCGGTAGGCGGCAGCGAACTCGTGGTGGGGTCGGACGGCGAGTTCAAGGTTCACGTGCACACCAACGAGCCGGGCTCAGTCCTGACGTACATGACCTCTCTGGGCGAAGTCTCCGACGTCCACATTCACAACATGCACCGACAGTCACAGGCGCGCGACGAGCTCCTCGCTGCCGAGCGGTCGGGCACAGGACGGGAGATGGCGCCCGTCGAGCCCGCAAAGCCCATCGGCTTTGTGGCAGTTGCCGCCGGATCCGGAATCGCCTCGATCCTGGAGTCGCTCGGAGTCGACGTCGTCGTCAGCGGTGGCCAGACCATGAATCCTTCCACGCAGGACCTGGCCGATGCCGTCACCCAGGTTCCCGCCGAGAAGGTCGTCATTCTTCCCAACAACAAGAACATCATCATGGCGGCGACGGCTGCTGCGGGCGTGGCTTCCAAGCCAGTGGCCGTGGTTCCCACCACCGCGGTTCCGCAGTCGTTCTCGGCGATGCTCGCCTTCGACGGCGGGGATGACCTCGACGCAGTCGTTGCGGCGATGACGGAGGCGGCCGGGACGGTGCGTTCTGGTGAGGTGACTACCGCGATCAAGGACGCGAAGGGCAAGGTCGGCGACATCCTTGCGGGGCAGGTGATCGGCATCAGCGATCACGAGATCGAGGTCGTGGGCGATGACGTCGATCGAGTCGCCGCCGGGCTCGCCGACCTGTTGTTGGCTGATGGCTTCGAGACGCTGACTATTCTCGCGGGCGAGAGCTACGATGACGAATCGCTCGCCGAACTGGCTCGAACGATAGGCGCTCGCCATCCCAAGGTCGAGATCGAAACACACCGGGGAGAGCAGCCGCTGTACCCGATCATCATGTCTGCGGAATAGTCCGCGGCTCATCACTACTGAGGAGTTTCAATGCCGCGAGTCGGAATCGTGACCGATAGCACCTGCGACCTGGGTCCGGAGGAGCTGGCGGAACTCGACGTTCGGATGGTCCCGCTAACCGTCCACATGGGTGACCGGCACTTCGCGGACTGGATCGACCTGCGACCCGACGAGTTCTACCCCATGTTGGCCGCGGCCCGGGATCTCCCGACGACATCTCAGCCCTCGCCGGCGGATTTCTCGAGGGTTTATGAGGATCTGAGTGGTGAGGGCTGCGAAGAAATCGTCGTCGTGACGTTGTCGGCGGCGCTCTCGGGCACGTTTGAGTCGGCGAACCTGGCCGCCGCTACCTCACCGGTGCCGGTGCGCAGCGTCAACGGCAAGACCGCTTCGCAGGGTACGGGTCTGATCGTGAAAGCCGCTGCTGAGGCGCGTGCGGCCGGACTGGATGCCGCCGCCATCGAGGTGCGAGCTATCGAGGTTGGCGTCGACACTCGGCTGTTCTTTCTGCTCGACACTCTCGACTACCTGGTCAAGGGCGGTCGGGCCGGAAAGGCGACAGGGCTCGCCGCATCTCTCCTGAACATCAAGCCGGTGCTCGAGGTGAACTCCGACGGCATAATCGAGCCGTTCAAGAAGGTCAGGGGGCGCGCTCAGGCCATTGCCGCTTTGGCCGAGCACGTCGCCGAAGACTCGCGCAGAAACGGCCGGCTCCGCATCGCCCTCCTGCACGCCGCTCGAACCGACGACGTGGAGCAACTCGAGGCGGCGATACTCGCGGCCGGTGCGGATGTGGAGATCGATTCGCACGGAGTCATCGGTGCCGTGATCGGCGTCTACACCGGTCCCGGCGCCGTTGGCGTCACATACTATCCAATCGGCTAGGCTCGGCGAGATGCCCGCGGTCTCCGCGCACGCGACTCACTCCCGGTGTGAAAGACTCGCAGCACACAGGCTGCCGGTCTCTGAGGCCAGGTTCGTGGACAAGGCGCGCGCGACAGCGCTGGGCAAACTGGGTGTCGAGACCGTAGGCGACATGGTGCGCCACTATCCCTTCAGGTACCTGGATCTGACGCACATAGCCTCGCTCGCCGAGGTGAAAGCCGGTTTTGACGCGACTGTTGTCGGGCGCGTTCACGAAGTCAAGGTGAAGAAGCCCCGCCCTCGGTTGACCATAACCGAGGTTTCGATCGTGGACGGTACCGGCGTCTTGATCGGTGTGTGGTTCAACCAGCCCTACATCCAACAGAGGTTCTCGGCGGGAGACAGGGTCGCGTTCTCGGGGAAGGTGGTACTGGACTTCGGCCTTAAGCAGATCAGGGCCCCGTTCGTCGAGAAGTTGCCGGAAGGCGAGGCCGGCGAGGCCGCGTCCGCCCGGATCATCCCGGTGCACCGCACGTCTGAGGGGCTCTCCACCAACTGGTTGAGACGTCTTGTTGCATCGTCCGTGGACGACTTCGCCGACGTTCCCGACCACCTTCCGTCAGCTCTTCGGCGGCGCCGCGGTCTGATGCCCTTGGGGGCCGCCCTCAAGCGCATCCAGTTCCCGAATACGATCGAGGAGGCCGAAGAGGCTCGGCACCGCCTTGCCTACGATGAGATCCTGCAGCTACAGCTGTACATGGCTCTGCGCCGCCACTCGCTCACGCGCGAACACGCCGGCGTCGCGCATCCGGTAGACGGCCCGGCGCTCGCGCGACTCCAAGAGGCGGTACCGTTCGAACTCACAGCCGACCAGGTGTCTGCGACCGCCGAGATTCTCGCCGATATGCATGACCCGCATCCCATGAACCGGATGCTTCTGGGTGACGTTGGAACGGGCAAGACGCTGGTCGCCGCCCACGCACTTGCTGTTGCGGCTGACGCCGGCGCGCAGGCGGCCATGATGGCGCCGACCGAGGTGCTGGCCAACCAGTACGTCGGAGCGCTCGGGCCTTTGCTGGACGCGGCCCAGATCCGATGGGGGCTCCTGACCGGCTCAACGCCGGCTGCTGAGCGCCGGGAGCTCCTGCGCCTTCTGGGCGACGGTACCCTGCAAGTGATCTTCGGGACCCACGCGCTGCTTGAGGAGTCGGTCGAGTTCAGACGCCTCACGCTGGTTCTCGTTGACGAGCAGCATCGTTTCGGCGTGAACCAGCGGCTTGGGCTGCGTGGGAAAGGTGCGGCACCGGACCTGCTCGTGATGACGGCCACCCCGATTCCCCGGTCGCTCGCGCTCACGATGTACGGCGATCTTGCCGCCTCCTACCTGAGGACTCGACCCCGGCATCGCCTTGGCGTCAAGACCACGCTCGTGAAGCCGTCTGAGCGCGACGGAGCGTACGAGCGCCTGCGTGAGGCGGTGCGTGACGGACAGCAGGGGTACGTCGTGTGCGCGTTGGTGGACGAGTCAGAGTCCGCCGAGGCTCGCGCGGCGACCCGGGAATTCGAAAGGCTGAGCACCAAGGTCTTCTCGGAGTTGCGGGTGGGGCTACTGACGGGCCGGATGCGGGGAGCCGAGAAGACCCGCGTGATGCGGGACTTCCGGAGCAGCGAGATCGATGTGCTGGTCGCCACCACCGTCATCGAGGTCGGAGTGGACGTCCCCAACGCCTCGGTGATGATCATCGAGAATGCCGAGAGATTTGGCCTCGCGCAGCTACACCAGCTGCGTGGCAGGGTCGGGCGCGGTGACGTTCCCGGTGAGGTCTATCTCCTAGCCGAGGCCAAGAGCGCTGAAGTGCGCCAGCGCATGGAAGCCGTCGTCGGGACGAACGACGGATTCGAACTCGCCGAGATCGACCTGCGGCTGCGGGGGGAGGGGCAGGTCCTGGGCGACAGGCAGCACGGTCTGCCGGCACTACGGCTGGCATCGGTCATCACCGATGGCGAGCTGATCGAGCTCGCTCGCGTCGATGCCGGGATCCTGGTCGAAGGCGACCCTCACCTGACCTCTCGCGAGCACGGACCGCTGCTGGCGGAGCTAAAGCGCACGTACGCCGCAGCTTGGGAGTGGGTGAGCAGCGGGTGAGAGTAGTCGCGGGCGTCTATCGGGGCCGCACGCTGGTGGCGCCCAAGGGCGACCGCACCCGTCCGACCACCGACCGGGTGCGGGAGTCACTCTTCTCGGCGCTCGCGTCGCAGCTTGGAGCTGATCTGGGTGGCGGCACTGTCTTAGACGCGTTCGCCGGCAGCGGTGCACTGGGTATCGAGGCGCTCTCTAGGGGCTGTGTGAGCGCGACCTTCGTGGACAACGACCGCGAGGCCCTGCGCACCCTGAGGGCGAATCTCGACTCCCTTGGAGCCCAGGGACAGGCGCGCATCGTGCAGGGTGACGTACTCTCACTCGCCGACAGAGGCGTGCTTCCAGGCCCCCGCTTCTCGTTGCTTCTCCTCGACCCTCCGTATAGACTTGCGTGGTGCGATATTGAGGGATTGACCTCGGCACTTGCGCGAAGAGGACGGCTTGAAGACGGCGCAACGGTGGTCTACGAGTACGCACGCGGGACTACCGTCGAGTGGCCGTCAGGGTTCGAACTCAGGGTCCGCAAGAAGTACGGTTCCACCGGAATCGACATTGCGGTCTATCGAGAGGGGGAGGGGATCTCGTGAAGCGGGGCATCGTTCCGGGAACCTTCGACCCGATCACTTCCGGGCACCTCGACATCATCGAGCGAGCGGCAGGCATCTTCGACGAACTCGTGGTCGGAGTAGCGCAGTCCGAGAAGAAGAACGGCAGCGGACCGCTATTCACAATCGACGAGCGAGTCGACCTTGTTCAGCGGGCTACGGCGCATCTTCCCAACGTGACGGTGCGGCCTTTTGATACCCTGTTGGTTAACTTTGCGGAACAAGTGGGCGCATCGGTCATAATCAAGGGACTTCGCGTCGTCACGGACTTCGAGCTTGAGTTCCAGATGGCCGCTTTGAACTGGCGCCTGGATTCAAAGATTGAGACCATGTTCATCATGGCGATACCGGAGTACATGTACTTGAGTTCTTCTGCAGTAAGGGAGATCGCCTGGCACGGCGGGGCGGTTCGGGGCCTGGTGCCCGACGTGGTGTGTGATGCGCTCGAGCGCAAAGTGAATGAAGCCCGTTAGGGAGGCTGTTTCATGGATATCATGGCCCTGATCGACCGAGTTGAAGAGATCGTGGACAACGCACGTACAGTCCCGTTCTCAAGCAACAAGATGGTCGACCCGGACAAGGTCTACGAGATCATCGACGAGATACGCGCGCAGTATCCCGATGAGCTGAAGCAGGCTCGCTGGATCGTCAAGGAGCGTCAGGAGATGCTGGAAGAGGCCGAGAAGGAGGCCAACCGCATCCTGGAGGACGCTCGCGATCGCGCACAGGCGCTTGCCAACGAGACGGAAGTGGTCCGGCTCGCCGAGGCACAGGCCGCCGACATCATGGACAAAGCGCGCACCCAAGAGCGAGAGGTACGGCTCGGCGCCGAGGACTACGCCGACGAGATGCTCGCCAACCTCGAGGTCAACCTCGGCAAGCTACTGACCGCAGTTCAGCGTGGACGTGACCGTCTTCAGGGCAAAGTCGGCGGGCAGCGGCAGTAGCCTTTCAGGAGAGTACGGCAGTCCCCATGGACAACTACCTGGTCAATCTGACCTCTATCCTCGACGACCTCGGCGCCACCATCGAGGTCTCCGACGTGTTTCCGCTCGACAAGCTGCAAGTAGGCGACGAGATCTTTGTACTCCAGTCGCCGGCGCGGTTCGACATCTGGCTCACCCACACCGGCACCAGCGTGGTGAGCGGTGGACGAGTCGTGGCCGACGTGGTAGGGACGTGCTCCCGCTGTCTATGCGAGTTCCCGTTCTCGATCGAGGGCGAAGTGGACGGGTTCTACGTCGAACCGGGCAAGGAAGATGGCATTCCCGAGGATCAGGACTACGAACTTCTTGGCGCCGACGGAATCGTCGACGTACTCCCTTCGTTGATGGTCGCGTTGGTGTTGGAGGCTCCCTTCGCACCGGTACACGACGAAGAATGTGCCGGGCTTTGCGCGACCTGTGGGGCCGATCTGAATGCGGGACCCTGCGCTTGCACCTCCGGCACAGATAATGACCACCCGTTCGCGGCTCTTGGGGTGCTTCTTGAGGATGAGGCGGCAAGTGAGGCGCCGTAGCATCGCGCGGTTCGGTTGATTCCGGATAGGCCCGGCGATTCTTCTACCCAACCGCGCAGACGCGTGCTATCATTTTTGTTCGTGCGGCCGTAGGGTCGCCGAACCGTGTTGATACGATGAGCGCTGGCGTGATGTGGCGCATTGACGGAAGGAACGGCTCCAATGGCAGTACCGAAGCGCAAGACCGGCCGAATGAAGACCCATAGTCGCCGCTCATCGAGCGTGTTGACCGCGCCGGCCAAGTCCACGTGTCCGCAGTGCCACGAGGTCAAGCTGCCGCATCGGGTCTGCCCGACGTGCGGCTTCTACAAGGACCGCGAGGTCATCGATACCGAGTAGTGCGGCGAGACACGCTTCGATGTGCGGGACCAGCAGATGGTTGCAGTCGAAGCTCCGTAGACGGCTTTCAAGTTGCAGTGGCCGACCAACCCGGCATTCGGGTGGGGTCGGCCGCTTCGTTCTCGGATTTGATGGTTGCTAGAATGCTCTGAACGATTTGGTCAATGTCGGCGTTTTGCGTCGTTTCGGGATGTCCGCGCAAGCCGCGGGAGACCAACTGGTGATCGAGAGAGGGCCAACATGTCAGATAGCCGTCCCGTGACGGTGGCCGTTGACGCAGTCGGCGGCGACAATGCTCCGGGTGAGGTTCTCGTGGGCGTCGCGTCCGCGCTTTCGGCCGACTCGGGGCTCCGTGTCCTGCTCACGGGCCCGGCCGATGTCGTCGAGCCTTTCGCTGCCATGCACCAGGATCGAGTGGAGCCGGTCGTCTGCGCCGAGATCATCGAGATGCACGAGCATGCAGCGAGCGCCGTGAGGAACAAGAAGGACTCCTCGATCGTTGTCGGCGCCCGGCTGGTCAAGGAAGGGCGTGCGGACGCGTTCTTCTCGGCGGGCAACACGGGCGCAGCGATGGCGGCGGCAACGCTGATCATGGGGCGCATCCCGGGCGTGAATCGGCCGGCGATCGCCACCGTGGTTCCCACCGCGGGCCCACCGTGCGTGCTCTTGGACGTCGGCGCAAACGCTGACTGCAAGCCGCAGAACCTGCTTCAGTTCGCGCAGATGGGCGCCGCATACGCTAACGTCGTGTTGGGCGTGATCGGCCCCCGCATCGCGCTACTCAACATCGGCGAGGAGCCAAGCAAGGGATCGCAGCTTGCCCAGGACGCTCACGCATTGATGGCCGAGCGGATCCCGCACTTCATCGGTAACGTAGAGGGGCGCGACGTCCTGGCGGGTGTCTCGGATGTCATTGTGACTGACGGGTTCACCGGCAACGTGGTGCTCAAGGTTCTAGAAGGAACCAGCAAGATCCTGTTGGGGCAGGTCAAGGACGCCATCACCTCGACGCCGATCAACACTGCGGCGTCGGCGGTGCTCAAACCCGCGCTCAATCGGCTCCGCAGCCGGCTCGATCCTGACACGTATGGTGGTGCGCCCCTTCTCGGGGTGGCCGGTGTCTGCATCATCGGGCACGGGTCATCTAAGGCCACAGCCATCTCGAGTGCTATCCGCGTGGCGGCCCAGGCGGGGCGTGGGGGACTGACGCAGCAGATCGCTGCCGCTGTCTCCGAGAACTAGACCGCCCGGTACTTCATCTATCCGACACGGGTCGTGTACACTTCGCCGACGCAAACCCTGTCCAACAGCTCTTGCAGTTCGACACGACGCACCACTACACAAGGAAGCGCCTCAACTGATGTCACCCTTCGCAACCATCATCGGGACCGGGTCGTACCTGCCCGAGAAGGTCCTGACGAACAAGGATCTCGAACGGATGGTCGACACGTCCGACGAGTGGATCATGTCGCGCACCGGGATCAGCGAGCGTCACATCGCTGACGACCATGACGCCACGTCGGATCTGGCTGCACGCGCTGCCGAGCGGGCTTTGGCATGCGCGGGCGTGTCCGCGAGCGAAGTCGATCTGTTGATCGTCGGAACCTCATCGCCGGACTATCTCTTTCCATCGACCGCTTGTGTTGCACAAACCAAACTCGGTCTGGAATGCCCCGCATACGACGTCAATGCGGCCTGCTCGGGATTCATCTACGCCTTACACGCGGGAACCACAGCCATCGAGTCTGGTCGTCACCAGACGGTGCTGGTCATCGGTGCGGACGCGCTCACAAGGCATGTCGACTTCACCGACCGTGCGACGTGCGTACTATTCGGCGACGGTGCCGGAGCGGTCGTGCTTCGCGCCTCCGAGAAGGCGGGCGTACTAGCCATCGAGCTCGGTGCAGATGGCGCCGGTGGCGACCTTCTCATAGTGCCCGCAGGCGGCTCGGCGGCACCTTGCACCGAGGAGCGCATCCGCAACCGCCAGCAGTATCTCCGTATGAACGGCAACGAAGTCTACAAGTTCGCCGTCCGCAAGATTCCCAAGGCCACCGTTCATGCTCTTGAGGCGACGGGAAACAGCGTGGCTGACCTTGCCTGGCTGGTGCCTCATCAGGCGAACAAGCGCATCCTGGACACCATTGAAGAGCGCTTGGGAATCGCCGACGAGCGCGTCTACTCCAACGTGGAGAACACCGGCAACACGTCGGCGGCATCGATCCCGCTTGCTCTGGACGACCTGTATACTAGCGGGCGACTTCAGCCCGGCGACCTCATCGCTCTGGTCGGATTCGGCGCGGGCCTCACATGGGGCGCCGTAACCATTCGATGGACCATGACCGTCCCGGACAAAGGGGATCACTAGCATGGCGTTTCACACCCGGCTCAGCAGGCTTCTCGGCGTCGAGCATCCGCTCATCCAGGGCGGTATGGCTTGGACAGCCACCGCGGAGCTGGCAGCGGCGGTCTCCAACGCGGGGGCACTGGGCATCATCGGTGCCGGCCAGATGCCCACGGACGTACTGCGGAGTGAGATTCGCAACGCGAAGCTGCTTACGGACAGGCCGTTCGGCGTGAACCTTATGCTGCTCACCCCACATATCGACGATATCGTCGCCATGGTGCTCGAAGAGGGCGTCGGGGTGGTCACCACCGGCGCGGGTAACCCGGGCAAGTATATGGCCGCTCTCAAGGAGCAGGGAATCAAGGTCCTGCCGATCGCGCCTTCGGTTGCGCTGGCCAAGCGGATGGAGTCAATCGGCGCGGACGCGATCATTGGTGAAGGTATGGAGGCGGGGGGACACATCGGGGACTTGACCACGATGGTGCTCGTCCCGCAGCTGGTTGACGCGGTGGGAATCCCGGTTGTCGCCGCCGGCGGAATCGCTGATGGGCGTGGGATGGCTGCAGCGTTTGCGCTGGGCGCCGAAGGCGTTCAGGTCGGCACGCGCTTCATGTGCGCCGAGGAGTGCACGATTCACCCCGACGTCAAGGCGCAGGTCATACGTGCCAAAGACCGCGATACCGTCGTGACCGGACGCTCAACCGGCCACCCGGTCAGGGTCTTGAAGAACAAGCTTTCTCGGCAGATCGAAGTGCTCGACCGCAACAACCAGGCGGAAGAGATCGAGGCTCTTGGCAGCGGCAAGCTCGCGCTTGCAATGCGCACCGGTGACACGGATATGGGCTCGCTCATGGCGGGTCAGTCCTCGGCGCTGGTCTGCGAGATCCAATCGGCGGCTGCTATCGTCGACGATCTGATGACGGGCGCCGAGGCCGTGATGCGCACTCTCGGCTCGATCCCTGAGGCCGGGTAGCCCGATGAGTGGGCGTGCAGCACTCGTCTTTCCCGGACAGGGATCTCAGCGCGTTGGAATGGTGGACGATCTTCCGGAGCTGGACTCCCTCGGGCGATTGCTCGATGCAGCGGAGGCTCTCTCCGGTTTCGACCTGCGCACGATCTCTCGCTCAGGTACTCCATCCGAGCTGGCTGATACGAGAGTCGCCCAACCACTGCTCTTCCTCTGCGACTGGGCGTGGGGCGTGACACTGCTCGCGAGCGGCGTTGCTCCCTTTGCGGTGGCGGGGCACTCTCTGGGTGAGCTCGCGGCCCTCGCAGTGGCCGACGTGTTCTCTCCGGAGGCCGGCCTTGAGCTTGTGGTCGAGCGCAGTAGGTACATGGCCCAGGCGACGGTGGAGTCCCCGGGCACCATGTCGGCGGTGCTCGGCCTGGAGGCCGGCTTGGTGGCCGACACGCTCGCGGGCATTCCGGGGGTCTGGGTTGCCAACGACAACTCGCAGGGGCAGGTCGTGATCTCCGGAACGCACGACGGGGTTTCCGCGGCAGCATCGGCGCTTGCGGCTACAGGCGCGCGACGTGTGGTGCCGCTGGAGGTCTCGGGACCCTTCCACTCTCCATTGATGGCCGGGGCGGCCGAGTCCTTCGGCCGACTTCTTTCGCAGACCGCCTTCCAGGAGGCGAGCTATCCCGTTCTGTCGAACACCGACCCCACGCCATCGACCGATGCTGAGGAGCTGCGTTCGCGGCTCATGTTGCAAATGACCTCACCCGTGCGCTGGACCGAGACGATGCAGGCACTGGTCGCCGAGGGCCCGGCAACACTGATCGAAGCCGGTCCGGGAGCAGTGCTCGCGGGGCTGGCGAAGCGCGTCGAGGGGGCGACTCCGGTCGCTGTCGAGGCGGCAGGCCTGGAGGCAATCATCGAGGAGGTATCGTGAGCAGATTAGCCGGCAAGGTCGCGCTCGTGACGGGCGCGTCGAGCGGCATCGGAGCCAGAATCGCCCTTCGACTCGCCAGCGAGGGCGCCGTCGTCGCGGTCAACTACTACCCTGGGACCGAGGCCGATGCTGAGAGCGTTGTCGCTGAGATCGAAGGTGCTGGCGGGTCGGCGGCCGCGTTTCCGGCGGACGTGACCGACTCGGAGCAGTGCGAAGCGCTCGTTTCCACGGTGCTCGAGAGGTTCGGCGCGCTCGACGTACTGGTGAACAATGCCGGGATCACTCGCGACGGGCTCATCGTTCGCATGAGCGACGCTGACTGGGCTGCGGTGATCTCCACCAACCTCACGGGCGTCTTCTACTGCACCCGTGCGGCGGGCAAAGTGATGATGAAGGCCCGCACCGGTGCGATTGTGAACGTGGCCTCCGTCATCGGCCTTGTCGGCAACGCCGGTCAGGCTAACTACGCTGCAGCTAAGGCGGGCGTGATCGCCCTGACCAAGAGCACGGCAAAGGAGCTTGCCAGCAGGGGAGTCCGTGCAAACGCTGTGGCCCCAGGGTTCATCGAGACGGCCATGACCGCGAAGCTTCCCGAGAACGTTCGCGAAGCTGCCAAGCAGACCATCGCTATGCGCTCGTTCGGCTCGCCTGATGACGTGGCGGTCGCTGTCGCGTTTCTTGCGAGTGACGAGGCCCGCTACGTCACCGGTCAGACACTGGCTATCGACGGCGGGATGACGTTTACGTAAAGTGCGCTAGCGGGCGACCGATTTGCCCGAGACATAGTCCGCTGGTGAGACTCGGAAGGAGGTGTGTTGCATGGAGCGCGAAGAGATTTTGGAGAAGGTCAAGGCCGTCATCGTCGAGCAGCTTAACGTCGAGGAAGACGACGTGGTCGAAGATGCAGCGTTCGTCGACGACCTCGGCGCCGACTCGCTCGATATCGTCGAGCTGGTCATGGCGCTTGAGGAGGAGTTCGGCATCTCCATCCCCGATGAGGATGCAGAGAGCATCAAGACCGTTGGCGATGCGGTTGCCTACATCGACTCGAACGGCTAGTCCCCAAACACGTAACCACCCGGTGGCCGCTCGCGGTCACCGGGTGTAGTCACGTACTCCTAAGGCCCCCGTGACCCCGAAAGGTCCGTCTGTGGATATGCCCACCCTCACCATCGGAAACCGCACTGCGAGGCTCCCAATCATCCAGGGCGGCATGGCGGTGCGCATCTCCCTCTCTCCGCTCGCGGCGGCGGTGGCACAGGCGGGAGGCATCGGTATCATCGCCGGAAGCGGACTGTCCCCCGACGAACTGCGCGGGGAGATCCGCAAGGCGCGGGCGCTCACTGATGGAATCATCGGCGTAAACATCATGGTGGCCATCAAGGCGTTCCGCGAGATGGTTCAGGCGGCACTGGACGAAGGCATCGATCTGGTGATCGCCGGCGCCGGCTTCTCGCGAGACGTCTTCACATGGTGTCGTGAGGCGGGGGTGCCGATGGTGCCGATCGTCGGCAGTCCCAGGGTCGCGAAGCTGTCCGAGAAGTTCGGGGCGTCAGCCGTTGTGGTTGAAGGCTACGAAGCCGGCGGGCATCTCGGCACTGATCGGATGATGCTCGACCTTCTGCCGGAGATCGTCTCGGCGGTCAGCATCCCGGTCATCGGCGCTGGCGGAATCACCACGGGGCGCGGCATCTTCGAGACGCTGCGACTGGGGGCATCGGGAGTCCAGATCGGGACGCGGTTCGCGGCGACCGTCGAGTCGTCGGCACCGCAGGCGTTCAAGCAGATGTACGTCGACGCGGCACCCGACGACGTCGTGCTGGTCAAGAGCCCGGTTGGGCTTCCCGGCAGGGCGCTGAAGAATCCCTTCTGGCAGCGCACGCAGGAGCAGGATTACCCGCCCATCAAGCGGTGCATCTCGTGTCTGAAGGTGTGTCACAAGGAGTACTGCATCATCAACGAGCTTGAGATGGCTCAGGGCGGCGACGTCGAGCAGGGGTTGGTCTTCGCGGGCTCGGCTGCCGCAGACGTCCACGACATCCCGACGGTCGCGGTTCTGATGGAGCGTCTCGAGGCTGAATACCGCGAAGCTGCGGAGGTGCCTTCATGAGACGCGTCGCCGTCACCGGGCTGGGCGTCGTCACGCCCACGGGCGTGGGGACCACCGCTATGTGGGACTCGCTGGCGAACGGCAGGAGCGGTATCAGCTCGATCGAGCACTTCGACGCCTCCGAGTACCGCACCACATTCGCGGGCTACATAGGGGACTTTGACCCGAGCAGCGTGCTCGACCGGAAAGAGTTGCGTCACATGTCCCGCTTTCAGCAGTTCGCCATGGTGGCGGCTGACGAGGCGCTGACCGACGCAGGGCTGACCGAGATCGACGAGACGCTGGCAGTTCGTGCGGGCTGCATCGTCGGTTCCGGCATCGGCGGACTCGGCCTCATGGAGGAGCAGTGCATGCTCCTGGCCGAGCGGGGACCGAGCCGCATCAGTCCGATGCTCGTGCCGATGATGATCGTCGACCTCGCGGCCGGGCAGATCTCGATTCGCTGGAACCTCAAGGGCATCAACTACGCGCCCGTCTCGGCTTGCGCGACGGGCTCGCACGCGATCGGTGAGGCGGCCGAGGCCATTCGCCGAGGAACTGCGGACGTGATCGTCGCAGGCGGCTTCGACGCAGGCGTGACACCCCTGGGTGTCGCAGGCTTCGCCGCAGCACGTGCACTCTCGACTCGCAACGACGATCCTACTGCGGCGTCACGGCCGTGGGACGCCGGTCGTGACGGGTTCGTCATAGCTGAGGGCGGCGGCGTACTCGTGCTTGAGGACTGGGACCACGCCGTAGCGCGTGGCGCGCGGATTCGCGCCGAGGTCGTTGGCTACGGTGCAACGGCCGATGCGTATCACATCACGGCTCCCGCGCCGGACGGAAGCGGAGCTATACGCTCGATGGAGATGGCCCTCGCGCAGGCGGAACTGGCCCCCTGCGACGTCAACTACATCAACGCGCACGGCACGTCGACCGAGGTGGGCGACGTCGCCGAGACCAACGCCATAAAGCGAGTGTTCGGCACGTGCGCACCCCCCGTGAGCTCAACGAAGTCCATGATGGGCCACATGCTCGGCGGAGCAGGAGCGGCCGAAGCCGCGGTCTGCGTTCTGGCGATGGAGAACGGCCTCATCCCTCCGACCATCAACCTCACGGACCCCGATCCGCAGTGCGACCTGGACTACGTACCGCTGGTCGCGCGCGAGGCCGATCTCGCAGTGACGATGAGCAACTCCTTTGGTTTCGGCGGACATAACGCGACGCTGATTCTCGCGCGCGTCTGAGTAGCCGGCCATGACACGAGGCCGGAAGCCCGAGGCGTCACCCGTCGATGTCCGCCAGCGTATTGAACTGGCGGAGACGATTCTCGGCCACACCTTCGCCGACAAGGATCTCGCGCGGCGGGCACTGACGCATCCATCCGCGGTCGAGGTGCGTGATCCCAACGCCTACTACGAGCGGTTGGAGTTCCTCGGGGATTCCATCGTGGGATTCCTCATCGCCGAGGAGCTGTTCCGAAGGTTCCCATCGATGGACGAAGGCGGCCTGACGCGGATCCGGGTTTCAGTCGTCTCACGATCGGCGCTAGGCAAGGTCGCTGCAGAACTGGGTCTGGCCGATGCACTCGTGGTCGGACAGAGCGAGCGTGGGACGGGAGGGCGCGGACTGAAGAGCGCCCTGGGCAACGTCTACGAGGCCCTGGTTGCGGCGCTCTATCTGGATGCGGGTCTGGACACCGCCCGTGGCTGGGTGCTGGCAACCCTCGGCCCGCTTATCAGCGAGGACGTCGCGGTATCGCTCGAGAACCCCAAGTCCGAGCTCCAGGAGAGGCTGCAGGCCCGGGGCAATGCGCCCACATACCACCTGGTCTCCCAGGACGGCCCTCCTCATGCCCGAACGTTCACCGTCGAGGTTTCGGTGGGTGGCACGGTCGTGGGAAGTGGTACCGGCCAAACCAAGAAGGAGGCGGAGGCGGAGGCGGCCGCGGCCGCGATCGGACACCTGGCCAAGCCGGCCCGGAAGCGTCCTCCCAAGCGTTCCTGAGCACCTGATTCGCGCAACCCCTGTGCTAAACTGACTCACGCTTTTGGGGGTATTGCGGCCCCTTACGTTCACACGCCAATTCGAGGGGGACCGTGCACCTCAAGTCGCTCATATTCAAGGGCTTCAAGTCGTTCGCCGACAAGAGCACCATGGAGCTCGAACCGGGCGTGACGGTCATCGTCGGCCCGAACGGATCCGGCAAGTCGAACATCTCCGACGCTGTGCTCTGGGTTCTCGGCGAGCAGTCAGCCAAGACGCTCCGCGGCCAGGCGATGGAGGATGTGATCTTCGCGGGCTCCTCGGCGAGGCAGGCCGTGGGCGTCGCCGAGGTCGACCTCGTGCTTGACAACTCGGACGGGCAACTCCCGCTGGAGTTCACCGAGGTCACCATCACGCGCCGCATGTATCGCAGCGGCGAAAGCGAGTACCTCATCAACAACGCTCCCGCGCGGCTGATGGACATCCAGGACCTGCTGCACGACTCGGGACTTGGCCGAGACACACACTCGATCATCAGCCAGGGACGGCTCGACGAGGTTCTCAACTCGCGCCCGGAAGACCGTCGGTCGCTGATCGAAGAGGCCGCAGGCGTTCTGAAGCACAAGAAGCGCAAGGAACGCGCGCTGCGCAAGCTTTCGCACATGGACGCGCATCTCGAGCGCGCGCGCGACATCGCCTCCGAGATCGACCGGCAGCTCCGGCCGCTGCAGCGTCAGGCGACCAAGGCGCAGGAGCACGCCGGTCTCGTCGCCGAGCTCCGCGACCTCGATCTGACGCTGGCAGTGGATGACCTGCGCAGACTTCAGTCGGTCTGGGACGAGCTCGCCAAGCGCGAGAAGGAGGCCGACGCCGACATCGACCTGTCGCGCTACCGCCTCGCCGAGAAAGAGCGGGAACTCGGCAAGTTCCAGTCGCTGCTCGAGGAGAAGGGGCTGTTCGTCGGCGACCTCTCGGAGCAACGCCGCCGCATGCTGTCGATTCTCGAGCGGCTTGATGCGGGTCTGTTGCTGCTCGAAGAGAAGGGCAAGAACCTCATCGGCCGGCTTTCCGAGCTGCGTCAGAAGCTTCACCACTCCGAGACACGCTCCGCCACTCGTGCGGGCGAGCTCGACCGGCTCTCGCAGGACCGCAGCGAAACGGACGCGAGGCTCAAGGCGCTCTACGGCCAGCTCAATGAGCTGCGCCGAGAAGCCGAGGGCGTCCGGAAGGCGCGGATGGCCGCCGACGACGAACTCGGCCGTATCACCGCAGAGATACGCCGGAGTCGCAAATTGCTTGAGGACGATCGCGCCGAGATCGCTAAGGCCGAGCAGGCTCTGAGTGCGTTCCGCCTCGAGGAAGAGCTTCTGGGCCAGCGTGCCGAGCAGATTCGCGAGCAACGCCAGGTGGCCCAATCGACGCTGTCGGCCAGGCGCTCTCGCCTGGAGACGCTTGCTGGCCAGATCGCGCGCTCGCGGCGAGAGATCGCGGCGGCCGACTCCGACGTGGACAAGCGGGTACGCGTGCTTGACTCCCGTCGCCGGGACCTCGACGCGCTCCGGGACCGGCTGACTGAAGCCCGCGCCGAAGCGCGAGGCCTGGAAGAGGTCGACCGTGCCTTTGCCAGCGCGTCTCCGGCGCTGGCGTGGGCGCTTGCGCAGGAGCGTGCGCTTACGGGGCTCGTCGGCCCTGTGGCCGAGGCAATCAGCGCGCCACAGCACTACGAGGTGCTGGTCGAGCGGCTCTTGGGCGCCGACCTGTTCGGGCTACTGGTAGCCGACTCGGTGGCCGCATCGGGCATAGCCGCCCAGATCGTGGAGCATGCGGCGGGGGAGATGTCTCTGGTGCCGCTTGTTGGTTCGCGGACCCGGCTCTTGGGCACGCCGAGCGCCGGAAGGCGGTTGATCGACGACCTGAAGTACGAAGACTCAGCTGTTGCAGCCGTGGAAGCGCTTCTTGGCGACGTGTTCGTGGTCGACAGCATCGACGAGGCGATCGCGCTCTCTGCCGCCGACAAGAGCGGTGCGCGGTTCGCGACCGCGGGAGGCGCAGTCGTCTGGCCGACCGGCAAGCTCACGCTCGGTACCCAGGTCAGTGACACCGAAGGTGTGCTAGCGCGGAAGCGGCGTCTGAACGAGCTCCACGACGACAGCGGAGCACTCACCGCCTCGGTCGGCGACGCCGAGTCCGTGGTGATGGATGCCGAGGAGGCCGTTGCGGCCGCCCAGCAAGACGCGCTGGAACTCTCGCAGAAGATCGCCGGCTTCACCGGCGAGCACGATTCGCTCCTCGAAGAAGTCGGCCGGTTGGAGCAACAGCTCCGCAGCCTGGACTCGGAGACAGAAGGCGTAGACGAGCGCATCGCCGACATCCGTGCGCGGACTGACAAGGACCGCCCGACGGCGGCCGCGTTGGCGGCTCGGATCACCGCGTCGGAAGCGGAGCTTGATCGGCTGGAAGAGGCGTCGGTCGTATCTCGTGAGCAGCGCGACCTGCGATTCAGGGAAGAGAGTGCCGTCTCCGAGAGGCTCAGCACCTGCCAGGTCGAGATTGCGACGGTCTCGGAACGCGAGGTCCATCTCAAGCGCCAGGTCAACACTATCAACTCCGAGCTCCGTGAGCTGGCCGATACGGTTCGCTCCGCGCGCGAGAGCGAGATCGCCTTGGAGCTGCTGCGCCAGCGGATCGAGCCCGTTCACGACCTCTATGTCGTCCTCCAGGAGCGGGCGGACCATTGGGCCCACAAGCTCAAAGACCGCGCCCGGTTCGAGCAGGCGGACTCGGAGTCGCTCCGCGAGACCATTCTCGCAGCGCAGGCCGCAGTGCGTGAGGTGCAGTCCGAGATCGACGGCAAGGGCGAATCGGCGACCGACCTGCGCGTTGAGAAGGGCCAGCTCGAGGTCCAGGTCAACCAGGCGGTGCGCCGCATCGTCGAGGAGATGGGCATTCCGCTCGAGACGGCCCTGTCGGGTGTGGAGATCGAGAACCGCTCTGTCACTGAGGACAGAGCGCATCGGCTCCGCAAGCAGATCTCCAACCTCGGCCCGGTAAACCCAATCGCGATGGAGGAGTTCGAGTCCCTACGCAGCAGGCGTGAGTTCATGGTCTCGCAGATCGACGACCTCGACAGCAGCCGGCGCTCACTGCAGAAGGTGGTTGCAGCCATCGATCGCAAGATGCGCGACCGCTTCATGGAGACGTTCGAGGTCGTGGACCGCTCATTCCAGGAGATCTTCGCGCTGCTATTCCCCGGCGGAACCGCGCAGCTGCAGCTCACCGAGCCGGACGATCCCGACCTGACTGGCGTCGAAGTCATAGCACAACCGCGGGGCAAGAAGCTCTCGAAGATGACGCTCATGTCGGGTGGCGAGAAGTCGCTCACCGCCCTGGCGCTGCTCTTCGCCGTCTACCGGACGCGCCCCTGCCCCTTCTACATCCTTGACGAGGTGGAGGCGGCGCTCGACGACACCAACCTGCGTCGCTTCATCGCGTTCACTGACTCTTTGCGCGGACAGACCCAGTTCATCGTCGTCACCCACCAGCGTCGCACGATGGAGATGGCCGACGTTCTCTACGGCGTCTCCATGCAGGCCGACGGCGTGTCCAAGGTTGTCAGCCAGAAACTGGACCGCTCCAAGTCGGGTCCGAAGGTGGCCGATGAGCACGCCTTGGTTTAGGCGTCTCTCAGACGGCCTGTCCCGGAGTCGCGAACGGCTTGGCGGTCAGCTCAACGTCCTGCTGCGCCGTGGACCGGACCTGGACGAGGAGTTCTGGAGCGATCTGGAAGACACCCTGATCGGCGCAGACATCGGCTTCACCGCAACCAGCGAGATCGTCGCGCGCCTTCGCCGCCTTGCCGCTGAGCGTGCACTGCCCGACGCGCCTGCGGTGGTCGACGCCCTGGCCGAGCAGATCGCCTCCGAGTTCCCTCCAGACGCGGAGGATCTGCTCGGAGTGTCACCGGTGACCGTCCTTGTCGTGGGCGTGAACGGTGCGGGGAAGACGACCACCGTGGGCAAGCTCGCCAAGCAGGCCAAAGAGGGCGGCCGCATCGTGGTTCTGGGCTCGGCGGACACGTATCGCGCTGCGGCCGTCGAACAGCTCGACGTGTGGGCGGAGCGCGCCGACGTGCCGGTCGTGCGTCGGGAGCGTGGAGCCGACCCCGCGGCGGTCGCCTTCGACACAGTGGCTGCCGCCGAGGAACTGTCGGCGGACTTCACGCTGATCGATACGGCGGGCCGCCTCCACACCTCAGCCGACCTGATGCGCGAGCTCGTCAAGGTCAAGCGCGTCACGGAGAATCGTAGTAAGCCGCCGGTCAAGACTCTGCTGGTGCTCGATGCCACCACAGGGCAGAACGGGCTGGTTCAAGCGCGGGAATTCGGGTCGGCGCTCGATGTCGACGGCATCATCCTCACGAAGCTCGACGGCACCGCGAAGGGCGGAATCGCCGTCGCCATCGCTCGGGAGCTGCAGATCCCCATCCTTCGCATCGGAGTAGGGGAGTCGATAGAGGACCTGAAACCGTTCGTAGCTCACGAGTTCGCCCGGGCGCTGGTCTCCGGTGAGTGACGACCTCTACATCGGCCCCAGCACACTTGCCCCCGGGGTACGGCAGTCGTCGGGCGAGAGGATCGCCCGCTTCATCATCTTGCCGCTGGTCGCGCTGCTGACCCTCATCATTCTCGTGTTCTTCTTCTTCTTCCAGGCTGTAGGCATCGACGGCCCTTCGATGTTGCCGACTCTGCGCTCTGCGGACCGCGTTCTGATCACTCGAGGCGCAACGTCCCTGCACCGGGGCGATGTGGTTGTGCTTGTCGCCGACGAGGGTGGCACCAAGACCGAGCTCGTCAAGCGGGTGGTCGGCGTCGCCGGTGACATGGTCGAGATCCGCAACGACGTTGCGATTGTCAATGGCGTCCGCGAGCCCGACTACGGTCAGCAGCTCGACGCTCCAAGGTACGCGGATTCATTTCCCGCCGTCAGAGTGCCTGACGGGCATCTCTACATCATGGGCGACAATCGTCCGCTCTCCGAGGACAGCCGCTATATCGGAACCGTTCCCGTCAGCGGCGTCATGGGCAGGGTCGTCGCGGTGTTCGCGCCCATCCAGAGACTCAGGTTCGTCCACTAGGTACGTCGGTTGACGCTTCGGCACGCGGGTGGCTACCGTTGTGCGCACTACTCATCCCACTCCTGAAGGGCCCCGCGCTGATGTTCCAGAATCTGTCCGACCGGCTTCAGGCGATTTTCTCGGGATTGACCGGCAAAGGTCGGCTCACCGAGGAAGACGTCGACGCGGCAATGCGCGAGATTCGCATGGCACTTCTCGAGGCCGACGTGAACTACAAGGTCGTCAAGGAGTTTGTCGCCAAGGTGCGCGAACGTGCAGTGGGCTCCGACGTGATGAAGTCGCTGACGCCCGGACAGCAGGTCATCAAGATTGTCCTTGACGAGCTGACAGACCTTCTGGGCGGTGCCGGGTCGCAGCTGGTGCTATCGGGTCGCATCCCAAACGTTGTCATGCTGGTCGGCCTCCAGGGCTCGGGCAAGACCACCGCCACGGCCAAGCTCGCCAACCTCATGCGCAAGCAGGGGAAGCGTCCCTTGATGGTGGCATGCGACGTCTATCGGCCGGCTGCCATCGACCAGCTCGAGGCCTTGGGCAAAGAGCTCGACATCCCCGTGTACCGCGGTGAGGGGACCGACGTTGTCGCCATCGCCAAGGCCGGAGTTCGCAACGCGGTCGACACGCTGCGCGACTTCGTCATCGTCGACACGGCCTGCCGGCTTCACGTCGATGAGGTCATGATGGCCGAGGCGGTCGCCATCAGAGACGCCGTCAAGCCCGATCAGATTCTGATGGTCGTCGACGCTATGACAGGCCAGGATGCCGTGAATGTCGCCGCGGCCTTTGCCGGGCAGGTCAACTTCGACGGCGTCATCATGAGCAAGCTCGATGGCGATGCGCGAGGTGGCGCCGCACTCTCAATCCGCCAGGTGACCGGCAAGCCCATCAAGTTCGCGAGCTTCGGCGAGAAGCCGGATTCGCTCGAGCTGTTCTACCCCGACCGAATGGCAAAGCGCATCCTGGGCATGGGCGACGTCGTGTCGCTGATCGAGAAGGCTCAAGAGGTCGGCGCCGCCGAGGTTGACGCAGAGACCGCGGAGCGGCTCAAGAAGGCCGACTTCACGTTCGACGACTTCCTCACGCAGATCGTGCAGGTGCGCAAGATGGGTGGCATCGGCGGCATCCTCAAGTCGCTCCCGGGAATGGGAAAGCTGAAGGGGGCCGAGGCCGAGGTCGACGAAGGTGCTCTCGACAAGATCGAGGCGATCATCTTCTCGATGTCGGCAGCTGAGCGCGCCCAGCCCAAGATCCTCAACGGGTCCCGCCGTGAGCGAATAGCCCGCGGTGCCGGCGTTCAGGTCTACGACGTGAACCAGCTCATCAAGCAGTTCGCGGAGACCCGGAAGATGATGAAGCAGTTCCAGGATCAGTCGGGCAAGGGCAAGCGCCGGATGCGGATTCCGGGCATGCCTCCTGGAGGGTTCTAGCCGGAGACCGCGACACGCCAGGAGACGGGTGAGGGCAGATGCGCAACGCCCGGAGGCGTGTCTTTGACCCCACCGGGGTACTGTCGTAGAATATGCAACCGCTTTGCTTGCTTTGTAGTGCGGCCGCACCGGCGGCCGCCTTGACCGGAGGTGAACCTGTTGGCAGTCAAGATTCGTCTGGCGCGCCACGGTGCCAAGAAGGCGCCGTATTACCGTGTTGTCGTTGCTGACGGGCGCGCGCGCCGTGACGGCCGCTTCATTGAGATCGTGGGCCGCTACAATCCTCGCGTGACGCCGTCATTCGTAGAGGTCGACCTCGAGAAGGTCGATGCCTGGATCGCCAAGGGCGCGCAGCCCACTGAGGCTGCTGGCAAGATCATCGCCATCGCTCGCGGCGAGAAAGAGATGCCGGTCGAGGAGTCCAAGCAGTCCAAGAAGGCTGCCGCGAAGATCGCCGAAGAGGCCGCCGCTGCCGAGAAGGCCGCTGCTGACGCTGAGGCCGCCAAGAAGGAGGCCGCCGAGGCCGCCGTCGCAGAGAAGGAAGCTGCTGACGCCGAGGCGGAGGAAGCTGCTGCGGCTCCCGATGAGACCCCCGAGGACGCAGAAGAGGTCGTCGAAGAAGTCGTCGAGGACACCGAGGTAGTCGAAGAGGCCGCCGAGGTAGTCGATGAGCCCGCCGCCGAAGCTGAGGTCGCGGAAGAGGCTGCCGAAGAAGGCGCCGACGCCGAGGCCGAAGCTGCCGAGTAGTCAGGCAGACGTGAATGGCTTCTGTTGCCGATACTGAGGCGCTCGTACGCTACGTGGTCACGTCGCTCGTCGACATGCCCGACGCTGTCTCGATCGAGTGCAAGAAATCAGATAGCTCCATCGCCTTCGAGGTGACCCTTGACCCGTCTGACGTCGGCAAGGTGATCGGTCGTCAGGGCCGCATCATCAAGGCCATCAGGACTCTCGCGCGCGCTGCGGGCAGTTCGGACGACAAGCAGGTCGAGGTCGAAATCCTCGGATAGGACGTTGGCGCACTCGCCGTACGTCCCGGTCGGTCGGGTCGTCAAGACACATGGACTCAAAGGGGAAGTCTCGGTTGCAGCCGCTCCGGGGCTTCCTTTGACGTCTCTCGTCGGAGTCGAGGTTTGGATCGTCCCGCCGCCTTCGACGGTCCGTACGGGTCGGATCGAGTCGGTGCGGCCGGGTCCCAAAGGCCCGCTGGTCAAGCTCTCCGGCTTCAACGATCTGGATGCTGCGCGTGCCGTGACCGGCTGCGACCTCCTGATTCGCGAAGCCGACGTTCCCGCTGGCTGGGAGGAGCCCGAGGAGGACGAGGACCTTGTCGGAAGGTCGGTGGAGGATGAGGCCCACGGGCTGCTCGGCGACATCGTCGAGGTCATTCACACCGGCGCCAACGACGTGTGGGTGGTCGACGGCCCGTTGGGAGAGATCCTTATCCCGGTCATCGACGACGTGGTGATGGGCGTCGACCATGAGGGCGGACCGATCTTTGTCCGGCTCTTGGACGGGCTGCTGCCCGGAGAGGGGGAGATTGCGTGATCGTAGACGTCATCTCGATCTTCCCGGAAATGTTCGAGGCCCCGTTGTCGGCGTCGATCGTCGGTCTTGCCCGCGAGCGCGGACTGCTCGAGCTGCGCACTCATGACTTGCGTTCGTGGACGCGTGACAAGCATCGCACCACCGACGACTACCCGTATGGCGGCGGGCCTGGCCTTGTCATGAAGCCGGAACCTGTGTTCGAAGCCGTCGAAGCGGTCCAGGCGATCGAAGACGAGCCTGGCCACGTCATCTTCCTGACCCCGGCAGGCCGCCCCCTCGACCAGGACATCGTCCTGGAGCTCGCCGAGAAGGAGCGTCTTGTCCTGGTGTGTGGGCGCTACGAGGGCTTCGACGAACGGGTGCTGACCCTGGCCGACCTGGAGCTCTCGATCGGAGACTTCGTATTGACCGGGGGAGAGATCGCGGCCATGGCGGTGATCGACGCTGTCGCGCGTCACGTTCCGGGGGTTCTGGGCGACGAGGAGTCGGCGGAAGACGAGTCTTTCGCTGACGGACTGTTGGAGTACCCTCAGTACACGCGTCCCGCGGTGTACCGCGGGATGGAGGTTCCTGCTGTCCTACGCTCTGGCGATCATGCCAAGATCGCTGAGTGGCGCCGTGAGCAGTCGATTGCGAAGACCGTGCGCGTGAGGCCGGACCTGATGGCACGCGCGTCGCTCACCGACCGCGAGCGTGCGTTGCTTGAACCAGACGCTGAACCGAACAACCAGTCCGAGGAAGGCTAGTCATCGATGAGTCCAAGCCCGAATGACACCGCCACGCCCGCACCCGAAGAGACTTCTACGGTCCGCTGGCTGATCGAGACCGCTCTGCTGATTCTTCTGGCGTTCGCACTGGCGCAGGGCATCAAGACGTTCCTTGTCCAGCCGTTCGTGATTCCTACCGGGTCGATGGAGCCGACGATCGCCATCGGCAACCGCGTCTTGGCCGAGAAGATCTCTTATCGCTTCTTCTCTCAGCCGGCGTACGGCGACATCGTGGTGTTCGACGATCCCAACGGGCAGCACCCGCAGCTGATCAAGCGCGTGATAGCGGTGGGCGGCCAGACCGTCGACGTGCGCGACGGGGCTGTATGGGTCGACGGCAAGCGGCTGGTCGAGCCCTATATCCACGACAAGCCCAACGAACTCGGAACCGTTCCGATGCCTGTCAAAATCCCCGCCGGAATGGTGTGGCTCATGGGAGATAACCGTACCAACAGCGGCGACAGCCGCTTCTTCGGCCCGGTGCCGATCTCTCAGATCAAGGGTCACGCGGTGTGGACCTACTGGCCGCCGAGCCAGTTTGGCGTCTTGGAGTAGCCGGGGTCGCGCAGACAGGGGCCAGGATACGGCCGAGATCGCATTCTCGGCATTGCCCCGTTTCCGGCTGTGGTCTATACTCCCACTTCGCGTCCGCTTCCGGCGTGCGCGCTACACACGTCGACGAACAGGAACCGCAGGAACATGGATATCATTCGCGCTCTTGAGCAGCAGCAGATCCGAGAGGATCTTGACGCAGTCAACGTTGGCGACTCGGTCAAGGTTCACTACAAGATCATCGAAGGTACACGCGAGCGCACCCAGGTCTTCCAGGGTGTCTGCATCCGCAAGCACGGGGCGAGCAACCGCGAGACGTTCACTGTCCGCAAGATCTCGTTCGGTGTGGGCGTGGAGCGTACGTTCCCCGTGCACTCGCCCAAGATTGATAAGATCGAGGTGCTGAGCCACGGCAAGGTGCGCCGCAGCAAGCTGTACTTCCTTCGCGACAAGGTCGGTAAGGCCGCCCGTCTCAAGGAGAAGGGCTTCTAGGCCACGCAAACGCGTGGGCCTCGAAGCGCCCATTGGTTATCTGAGACGAGCGAGGCCCGCGACGCGGCGCCTCGCTCGTTGGTTTTGACGACAAAGAGGATTGGACCCGCATGTTGAATCGCCTGAGCGTGAGCCAGATCGTAGGGCTACTCGCCGAGGCGCGCGGCGACAAGCTCGACAGACTCGTCGCGCAGTACTCCGGGGACGCACGTGCCGGCGTGAGAGCGGCTTGTCGCGCGGCCATGGGGGCTGCAGAGCGCAGAAGGGCCGAACGGGTTCGGACATCGGGGATGTATTCGACCGAGCATGCGCTCAGGCGAGACGGCTGGATGGTCATCGCGGGAGTCGACGAGGTCGGCAGGGGAGCGCTGGCAGGTCCGCTGACCGTGGCGGCGGTGGTACTTCCGCCGAGCCCCCGGATCGAGGGCTTGGACGACAGCAAGCGTCTCTCGGCAGCGAGGCGTGAAGAGCTGGCCGATGCCGTGCGTGCGCTGGCTCTCGGGGTCGGAGTGGCGCATGTGTCTGCGGGAGAGGTGGACTCGCTCGGCGTGACTTCGGCGCTCCGACGGGCGATCGGCCTCGCGATCTCCCAGCTCTCCACACCCCCGGACCACGTCGTCCTCGATGGGCTACCGTTGCGCGTGGCCGAGAACGAGACCGCCATCGTGAAGGCCGATGGAAAGGTCGCAGCCGTCGCAGCTGCATCCATCGTAGCGAAGGTCACCCGTGATGCGCTTATGCGCTCGCTGGCCGCCGAGCACCCCGAGTACGGCTTCGAGGTCAACAAAGGCTACGGGACGAGCGAGCACCTGGCTGCGATCCTCCGCCACGGGCCGTGCCCGTTGCATCGCCGCTCGTTCTCATGGGGCCCCAACACAGAGACGCTGTTCTAGACGTCATCTTCGTGCGGTTCAGACCACGTCAAGGATTCGGCAAGCCCCTCTCGGCATGCTGCTTCTCGGAGGTGGTCATCATGACCGAGAAGAGCCAACGGCTTGGGGAGCGCGGCGAGGATGCCGCGGCGGCGTATCTGGAGCGGATCGGAATCACGGTGGTGGAGCGCAACTGGCGTTGCACCCATGGGGAGATCGACATCGTCGGGCTCGACGGACAGAACCTCGTCCTATGCGAGGTCAAGACCCGGCGCACCCGCGCCAAGGGTAGTCCCGAGGAGGCCATCACGGCGGCCAAGCGCCGCCGGTACGCTCGGCTGGCCGAAGCGTACGTCCAGGAGTCCGGACTCTCAGAGGTGAGCATCCGCTTCGACGTGATCGCGCTCCTGGTGATCGCGGAAGACCGGGCGCTGCTCCGCCATCACCGTGGCGCCTTTGTGATGGAGTAGGTGTGGTGCAATGCTCAGTTCGCACCGCCACCCTGGTAGGCGTCGAGGCGGTTCCGGTAGAAGTACAGGTCGACGTGGGCGCCGGCCTTCCGACCTTCGCGATTGTGGGACTGCCTGACCTCGCGGTCCAGGAGGCGAGGGAGCGTGTACGTTCGGCGGTCAGGGCCTCGGGGTTCGAGCTTCCCAACGCGCGAATCGTGGTAAACCTTGCCCCCGGTCCGCTGCGCAAGCACGGCACCGGATTCGATCTCCCGATCGCGCTGGGGCTTCTCGTCGCCACGGGTCAACTTCCTGGCCGTTTAGCAGAAGAGCTCTCGGCGGTAGGCGAACTCTCGCTGGACGGGTCGGTGCGGACGGTCCCAGGTATGCTCGCCTACGCCGTCGGGGCCAGGAGAGTGGGCTTGCCCCTGCTCGGACCTGCCGATGCCGCGACGGTGGCGTGCCAAACGGGCGTGGACTATCGCCCTATCGCCCATGTCAGCGCCCTGCGACACGCGATCACGGTGTCGGGCCACTCGGCGTCGGTAGCCGCTCTCCCTGCGCGAGACGGATGTGACTTCGCCGAGGTGGTCGGTCACGACCTTGCGAAACGCGCGCTGCTAATCGCGGCCGCGGGGGGTCACAACGCGCTGATGATCGGCCCACCGGGCTCAGGGAAGACGATGCTCGCCCGTCGGCTACCTAGCATCCTTCCACCGCTGGACGCCGAGGAACGGCTTGAGACCGCGCTCGTTCATTCGGTCGCCGGGCTCGACGAATGCGCCGCACTCTCAGGGCTGCGCCCGTTTAGGGCACCGCACCATTCGGCGTCGATCGCCGGGCTTGTCGGCGGCGGGTCTCCTGCACGACCGGGAGAGGCTTCACTGGCCCACAACGGAGTGCTCTTTCTCGATGAGATGCCCGAGTTCGGTCCGGCGGCGCTGCAGGCGCTCAGGCAACCACTCGAAGACGGCTCGATCACGCTCGTTCGCGTGGATGGCCGCATGGTGTTTCCGGCGCGCTTCGCGCTGGTCGGGTCGGCGAATCCCTGTCCGTGCGGCTTCTTCGGCGACCACGGGCGACGATGTAGCTGTTCCGACAGGCTTGTCGACCGGTATCGCGGCCGAATAGGCGGGCCGCTCACGGACCGCATCGACATCGTCATCGACGTGGCCCGGATTGACCCGTCTCTCCTGCTGACGCGGCCGACGGGTACGCGATCGGGGGTTCTGCGCGAGCGGGTGCTCGACGCCCGTGACAGGGCCGCGGCTCGCGGGCTAGGTCCCACGTCGTGTCTGAGTGGCGCGCAACTGCTTGCAGCATGCGATTTGGACAACGCTGCCAGGCGTCGCTTGGAGGGGGTGGCGCGACTGAAGCACCTGTCGGGCCGGGGGGTCACTCGGCTGCTGCGTGTTGCGCGTACCGCAGCCGATCTTGAGGGGTGCGCGCGCGTGAAGGCAGACCATATCACCGAGATGCTGGGGTACCGCGCTAAGGAGGAGTCGTGAGCGACAGAAGCTGGCCGCCAGAAGACGGGGCGTTCGAGATCGCGCGCGGGGACGATCAGTACCCACCGCGCTTGCTTGAGACCCAGAAGCCACCCGCTGTCTTGCGAGGTTTCGGCGATCCCGAGGCGATGCTCCCCGGTCTCGCGGTCATCGGCGCACGGAAGGCGACGCCGTACGGCCTGAGATGCGCACGACTCTTTGCCGGTTGGGCTGCGTCAGCGGGCTACGTGGTCATCTCCGGAGCCGCAGTGGGTTGTGACACAGCTGCACATAGGGCTGCGCTTGACGTGGGCGGTCGGTCGGTGGCGGTTCTCGGGTGCGGTGCCGACATCGCCTACCCGCAAGGATCGGGAGTACTGCTTGACGAGATTGCGCGGAACGGAGCGGTGGTCTCGGAGCTCGAATGGGGCTACCCGCCCGCGAGGTGGACCTTCCGGGCTCGCAACCGCATCATCGCGGGGCTGGCGAGTGCTCTTCTGGTAGTTGAGGCTGGGCTGGGAAGCGGGACGTTCAGCACGGCTGACTACGCGCTCGACGCCGGCAGGGACGTGATGGTGGTACCGGGCTCGATCTTCGCGCCCGAGTGCGCCGGCTCCAACCGGCTACTCAGCCAGGGTGCGATTCCCGTGAGCGACGTGAGTGAAGTGCGGGCCGTCCTGGAAGACAGGTCCGGACTTCGCGCCATGGATTCTGTGTCCGCCCTGCTGGATGCAGGGCGTGACCCGGTCATGGCCGCGGTCAGGAGCAACCCCTCGCGCCCTGACGACCTGGCCCGCGACCTGGGGCTGGACATCATCGAAGTGGCCCGCCGAATCGGCGCTTTGGAGGCCGAGGGTGCGGTCACCAAGTACCGGGACGGGCGATACGGCGCCTGCTGACCAGCACGGGGCTCGCGGTACACTGGTTCGATACCGACCCCCGTGCCGAGGAGACCCGTGCCGAGCAGCCATTCATCGCCCGCAGACGAGACAGTCACCGTCATCGGCGGTGGACTCGCCGGTTGCGAGGCCGCTTGGCAGCTCGCCATCCGAGGGGTGCGGGTCAGGCTGGTCGAAATGCGTCCGGGTACGCCTTCGCCAGCTCACCACTCCGCGGATCTCGGCGAGCTTGTGTGCTCCAACTCCCTGAAGAGCGAGAATCCCGACTCAGCCGCGGGCCTGCTCAAGTGCGAACTCGCTGCGATGAAGAGTCTGGTTATCGACATCGCCCGCGAGACGCGCGTTCCTGCAGGCGGAGCACTAGCGGTGGACCGGGCGGCGTTCTCGGCGGCGCTCACTCGAACCCTCGAGGGCCACCCAATGGTTCGGGTGGTGCGCGACGAGGCTACCGCGCTGCCCGAGGGGCGCGTGATCGTGGCCACCGGCCCGTTGACCAGCGAGGGTTTCGAGCACGCCTTACGGGAGCTCGTTGGCGGCGAGCGGCTCGCCTTCTTCGACGCCGCGGCGCCCATCGTGGAGGAAGCGTCCCTCGACCGCTCGGTGGTGTTCGCGCAGTCGCGTTACGACAAGGGGGAGACGCCCGACTACCTCAACGCGCCGATGAACCGTGAGCAGTACGACGCCTTCCACGATGCGCTTGTCAGTGCGCGTCGCGTGACCGACAAGGAGTTCGGCCGATCCGACCTCTTCCAGGCATGTCAGCCGGTCGAGGAAGTCGCGCGCACGGGCAAGGACTCCCTCCGGTTCGGAGCGATGAAGCCCGTCGGCCTGACCGACCCTCGGGACGGGAGCCGACCATGGGCGGTCGTGCAGTTGCGCGCAGAGAATCGACAAGGGAGCGCCTACAACCTGGTTGGATTCCAGACCAATCTCGCGTTTGGCGAACAGGAGCGGGTGTTCCGTATGATCCCGGGCCTGGAGGACGCGGTTCTGCTGCGGTACGGGGTCATGCACCGCAACACCTTCATCGATGCGCCCCGGACCCTTGATTCGACGCTTGCGGTGCGGGGTCTGTCGCGTGTTCGGATGGCGGGCCAGGTCACCGGAACCGAGGGCTACTGCGAGGCGGCCGGATCGGGCCTCCTGGCGGCCCTTAACACCTACGCTGACATGATCGGTGCGCCGGCCGCGGTGCTTCCGGGCTCCACAGCTCTTGGGGCCCTGATCAGCTACGCGACCGATCCGGAAACGGGCCACTACGAGCCGATGCACGTGAACTTCGGCATTGTGCCGCCGCTGCCCGCGCCCGTGCGCGGAAAGCGCGAACGCTACGCCGCCTACGCCGAGCGGGCCACACGCGAGATGGCCCAGTGGGTGGCACAGCGCAGCGATCTGTTCTGCAGCGAGGTCAACGATGGCTGAGGCCGGGCTCACCGCAGCCGAGCTGGTCGACCGCTATCTCGTGTACATGCGGGTCGAGCGGGCCGCGTCGCCGCAGACGGTTCGCGCCTACTCGGCCGACCTCGCACGCTATCTGGAGTGGGCCGAGAGAACCGGCGTGGATCCGATCGTCCTCACACACCGCCAGATGCGGTTGTACCTCGCCGAGATGGACCGCGCGGGATACGCTCGCCGTACGGTGGCTCGGCGGCTATCGGCCGTTCGTTCGTTCTTCGCGTACGCCGTGACCGAGGGTCTCGTCGCCTCCGACCCCTCAGGGGCACTGAGCACGCCCAAGGTGCCCGCGCGGCTGCCAAACGTGCTCGCCGACGATACGCTCGACGCGCTGTTCTCGGCGCCCGACCTCTCGAAGCCCACCGGACTGCGCGATCGGGCGGTTCTGGAGCTCCTGTATGCTACCGGTGCCCGAGTGAGCGAGGTCGCAGGGCTGCGCGTCTCGGATCTGGACTTCGGTCAGCGACAGATCCGGCTTTTCGGCAAGGGCGCGAAGGAGCGGATCGTCCCGGTCTACGAAGTCGCACTCGCTCGGGTGCGGGACTATCTGCGCGATGGGCGGCCCAAGCTCGCCCGCTCGAGCTCCGAGCAGCACCTGTTCCTGTCGTCGCGTGGCGGGCCCTTCTCGGCGGATTCCGTTCGCCGGATGTTCAAGAAGTACGCTGCGGACGCGGGGGCGGACGCCGGGGTTTCACCGCACTCGATGCGCCATACTTTTGCGACGCGGTTACTGGAGGCCGGAGCGGATTTGCGCACCGTACAGGAGCTGCTGGGGCATGTTGCCCTGTCCAGCACCCAGATTTATACTCACCTGAGCATGAAGCGGCTTCAAGATGTACACCGCAAGGCACACCCCCGCGTCTGATCACGTACCCGGGGCCGACCAGCAGTTAGGGGCCACTGCATGAGAGCCGACCCGCGGACGGATGTTTCCGCCCTTTGGGCTCGATACAAAGCCGAGCAGGATCCTGAAGCTCGTGACGAGCTTATCCTCAACTACTCACCGTTGGTGAAGTACGTCGCCGGTCGCCTGGCGTCCAGCCTTCCCCAGAGTGTGGACACCGCTGACCTGATCAGCTATGGGATCTTCGGCCTCATCGATGCGATCGAGAAGTTCGACCTGACTCGTGCGATCAAGTTCGAGACGTACGCAATCGCCCGCATCAAGGGCGCAATCATCGACGAGTTGCGCGCGATGGACTGGGTGCCCCGCTCTGTGCGATCGCGGGCGCGCGAGATCGAGCAGACGTACGTGACGCTCGAGAACGAGTTGCGCCGAGTGCCCGACGACCAGGAAGTCGCCGACCGGATGGGAATCACGGTCAAGGAGTTCGGCGGTATCCTTGCCAAGCTCTCCTACACCTCTGTGGTTTCCTTCGAGGAACTCTGGGTCGGCGGAGAGCGTGATGATACGCAAAGCGCGATCGGCTCGATTCGGGACGAGAGCGCCGAGGATCCGGTGGCCTTGTTCGAGAGCCTTGAGATCAAGGACATCCTCGCCGAGGCGATCGAGCGGCTACCGGAGCGTGAGAAGACCGTGATCGCCCTCTACTACTACGAGGGGCTTACGCTCAAGGAGATAGGGCAGGTTCTCGGTGTGACCGAGTCACGAGTGAGTCAGCTGCACACCAAGGCTGTGCTGCGGCTCCGAGCGAGGCTCCACGCGGCTCAAGCGGTCAGCTAGACCGTCTGCGCTCGCGGCGCGACCTTGTGGACGAGGCCGACCGAAGTCGCGCCGCGGAGGTTGCCGTTCCGGCGGTCTCTGCTATACTGCTGCGGCTCCAAAACTAAGCACGCTCGCGGACTTCGGTGCGAGGTGCCACCCATAAGGGTGGTCGCATCCGGGGGTTGAACCGGGCGGAAGAACAACCGACCAGGAGGTCTTGCTATGGCTGTTGTCACGATCAAGAACTTGCTCGAGGCGGGCGTCCACTTTGGACACCAGACCCGTCGGTGGAACCCCAAGATGAAGCCGTACATCTTCACCGAGAGAAGCGGCATCTACATCCTGGATCTCCAGCGGACGCTTCGCGAGCTCGAGCACTCGTTCGAATTCGCCCGCTCAGTCGCCCAGAAGGGCGGCACGGTTCTCTTCGTCGGCACCAAGAAGCAGGCGCAGGAGCCCATCCAGTCCGAGGCCGAGCGTTCGGGCATGCCCTACGTGAACAACCGTTGGCTCGGCGGTATGCTGACCAACTTCGTGACCATGCGCGGCCGCATCGCCCGCATGGAGCAGCTCGAGGCGATGGACGCCGACGGCCGCATGGCAACGCTCCCCAAGAAGGAGCAGTTGCTGCTCAAGAAGGAGCTCGGCAAGCTGCAGGCGAACCTCAACGGCGTTCGCAACATGACTTCGTTGCCCGGCGCCATCTTCGTGGTGGACACCAAGCGTGAGGACATCGCGATCCGCGAGGCTCAGCGCCTGCACATTCCGATCATCGGCCTGGTTGACACCAACGCCGATCCCGACGACGTCGACTACGTCATCCCGGGCAACGATGACGCCATCCGCTCGGTCGGGCTGATGAGCCGTGTCATCGCCGACGCAGTCATCGAGGGTCGCGGCGGGGACGTTCCGGAGTTCGCGGCTGATGGCCAGGCTCCCGCAGTGGTTGTCGTTCCGAGCGATGCGAACGTCCCGGTGATCGTGACCGAGACCGTCGAGGTCGCAGAGGTCGTGGAGTTCGAAGAAGCGCCCGTGGTCGAAGCGGCGCCCGAGCCCGAAGTTGTCGCTGAAGCCGATTGCGCAGAGACGGGCGACCCTGCCGTTGAGCTCGGCGAGGCTGCCGAGGCTGGCGAAACCGAGTAGCACCGCTCACCGCACCGAATGTTGTGCTCCGCCACCAGGCGGAGCTTGGTCCGAACCGCATACGATTCCTGTAACGGGAGGTAACACCTGTGGCTGACATCACCGCCAGCATGGTCAAGGAGCTCCGCGAGTGCACCGGAGCGGGCATGATGGAGTGCAAGAAGGCGCTTTCTGAGGCTGAGGGCGATCTGGACTCCGCTGTAGACATCCTGCGTACGCGTGGGCTCGCCGCTCTCGCCAAGAAGGCCGGGCGCGCCACCAACGAGGGAACCATCGCGGCGTTCGTCACGCCCGACTCCCACGTGGGAGTGCTCGTGGAGGTCAACTCCGAGACCGACTTTGTCGGTCGCAACGCCGAGTTCACCTCGTTTGCCGCCGAGCTCGCCGAGCACATCGCGGCTGAGGCCCCCGCCGACGTCGAGTCGATGCTGACTCAGACCATTTCGTCTCGCGGGATCACCGTCGAGGAGCTCTTTGGCGAGAAGGTCTCCAAGCTGGGCGAGAACATGGGCGTCGCCCGCTTCGTTCGCGAAGAGGTCGCCGGTGCCGGCGCTGTGTCCACCTACATTCACGGTGGCGGCAAGATCGGCATCCTGGTGACCTTCGCCCTGGGCAAGGCCGAGACCGCCGGCGACGTCGGTTTCCAGACCTACGCCAAGGACGTGGCGATGCAGGTTGCCGCGGCCCAGCCGCTCTTCGTGACCCGCGACGAGGCTCCCGCCGATGTCATCGAGCACGAGCTCTCGATCTACAAGGCTCAGGCCGCCGAGTCCGGCAAGCCCGAGGCGATCCAGGAGAAGATGGCGACCGGCCGTCTTGAGAAGTACTTCAAGGAGGTCGCGCTGATGGAGCAGGCGTTCGTCAAGAACCCCGACATCAGCGTCACGCAGTACACCGCCGAGACGGCCAAGGCCGTTGGCGACACGATTTCGGTCGTGGCGTTCACCCGTTTCGTCCTGGGTGCGTCCGCCGCCGAGTAGTTCCTGACTTGTCCGAGTCGACCGCTTCGGTCGCCTCGTATCACACGGGCCGGCGCCAACCACGTGCCGGCCCGTGTGCTGTATTCTGTGAGACGGCTCGGGTCCTCCGAGCGCCGCGATTCTTTCTAGAGCGAGGGGGAGCGACCGTGTCCGAGGGCTACAGGTTTCGCCGCGTGCTGTTGAAGCTTTCGGGCGAGGCGCTCATGGGTGACGTAAGCTACGGCATCGATCCCAAGGTTCTCGATTCGCTCGCCAAGCAGCTCAAAGAGGTCCGCGAGGGCGGCGTGGAGATCGCGATCGTGGTGGGCGGCGGCAACATCTTCCGCGGCATCGCGGCTTCGGCAAAGGGGATGGACCGTGCGCAGGCCGACTACATCGGCATGCTCGCCACGGTCATGAACTCGCTCGCGCTTCAGGAGGCGCTGGAGCGCAACGGCGTCTTCACTCGGGTCATGAGTGCCATCGACATGCAGGCCGTGGCCGAGCCCTACATTCGGCGTCGTGCAATGCGGCACTTGGAGAAGGGCCGCGTCGTCATCTTTGCAGCGGGCACGGGCAACCCCTACTTCACCACTGATACCACGGCCGCACTGAGGGCGCTCGAAGTGGGCTCGGAATGCATAATGAAGGCGACCAAAGTGGATGGCATCTACGACGCCGATCCCAAGACCCATCCCGAAGCGACCAAGTTTGACGAGCTCACCTACATTGAAGTGCTGAACCGTGGTCTCCAGGTGATGGATTCCACCGCCGTGTCGCTTTGCATGGACAACGGCCTGCCCATTCTGGTCTTCAACATGGAGACCGACGGAAACATTCGACGCGCACTCTCCGGAGAGCGCGTCGGTACCATCGTGAGAGGGGACAACAGATGAGCAAGAGCGAGATTCTGAGCGAGGCCCTGTCGCATATGGACAAGACGGTGAAGGCGCTCGCTCATGAGTTCAGCACCGTTCGCACGGGCCGAGCCAGCAGCGCCGTGCTGGACAGTATCCAGATCGACTACTACGGCACGCCGACGCCGATCACCCAGCTCGCGGGCGTCAAGACGCCTGAGGCGCAGCTCCTGGTCATCGAGCCATGGGACAAGACGGCGCTCTCGGCGATCGAGAAGGCGATCCAGTCCTCCGATCTGGGAATCACGCCGAGCAACGACGGCAGCGTCATCAGGCTTCCGTTCCCGCAGCTCAACGAGGAGCGGCGCAAGGAACTCGTCAAGCAGTGCAAGCACTACGCCGAGGAGTCACGGGTGGCGGTGCGCAATATCCGTCGTGACGCCAACGCCAAGCTCGAGCGTATGGAGAAGGCGGGGGACATCTCCGAAGACGAGCGCGAAGACGGCAAGGACGAGGTGCAGAAGCTCACCGACTCCCACGTCCATCAGATCGACGAGGCGCTCAAGCGCAAAGAAGTAGAGATCATGGAAGTCTGACGTGACGCCAGACTCGGAGTCACGCACGAAGTTCTTCCGCAGCAAACGGGCTCAGGCGCTTCTTGCCGAGTTCGACCCTGTCCGTACCCCCACTCACGTCGCCATCATCATGGACGGCAACGGCCGCTGGGCGGCGAAGCGCGGGCTCCCGCGACTTGCCGGTCACTCAGCGGGTGCCAAGGCGGTCAGAGAGGCGATCGCCTCCGCGATCGAGCTGGGGATCTCCTACCTGACCATCTACTCGTTCTCCTCCGAGAACTGGAATCGGCCCGCCGACGAGGTCTCCGGGCTGATGTCGCTCTTCGTCGAGGTGCTTGAGCGAGAGCTGACGAACCTCCAGCGCATGAACGTGCGCGTGCAGGTGATCGGTGCAATGGAGGCGCTGCCGGAGGCGACCAGCGCCGCTTTTGGCCGCGTCGTAGACCGCACCTCCGAAAATGGGGGCCTCACCCTGGTGGTCGCACTGAACTACGGTGCCCGCCACGAGATCACGCAGGCTGCGCGATCGATAGCACAGGAGGTGGCTGCGGGCACTCTGGATGCGGGCTCGGTGGACGAGGCGCTGTTTGCCAGCCGGCTCTACACGGCCTCGATACCCGACCCCGATCTCATGGTTCGTACCAGCGGCGAGCTGAGAGTGAGCAACTTCCTGCTCTGGCAGATCGCGTACAGCGAGCTCTGGGTTACTCCCACGCTCTGGCCTGACTTCGGCCGGGCGGACCTGCTGCGCGCGGTCGTCGAGTTCCAGAAGCGTAACCGACGCTTCGGGGGCCGCTGATGGCTGACAGCCGCATAGCCGAGCCGGCGGGCATCAAGCCCAAGAGCCTTGTGGTTCGGATCGCTACCTCGGTCGTGTATGCAGGGGTCATCGTCAGCGCCATCTGGTTCGGGGCGCACGGGCCTCTCGGACGGTACGAACCGATCGTGCTCGGCGTGGTCATGGGTGTCTTCGCCGGGTTCGCTGCCGCCGAGTTCTACGCTCTGTCTCGCCGAGAAGCCCGCCTGCCCAACGACGCGTTCGGAATCGTTGCCGCTGTGGCGATGCCGGTCTTCGCCGCTCTCTGGGGGATGGCGGGTCTGACCGCGGTCGTCACGGCCCTCATTGCCGCGTCGCTGCTCTGGCATGTGTCCTTTGTCAGGGTGCGCACGGCAGACACCGCTCTCACCGTTCTCGGCGCCGTGTATACGGGTTTCATGCTCGCCTACCTCGTGCTTATCCTTCGCGTCTTCTCGGGGGGAATGCTCATCGCGTACGCACTGGTCCTAAGCGTTTGGGCCAACGACTCGCTGGCGTATCTGGTGGGCTCGACGCTCGGACGGCACAAGATGGCCCCGCGTATCAGCCCCAAGAAGTCGTGGGAGGGTTTCACCGCAGGGCTGCTGGGAACCGTGGGTGTGTGGGTCGGGCTGGCGCTGCTGTTTCCCCAGGCCGGCGTTTCGGTGCCGCTCTCCTTCATCGTTGGGCTGGTTGTCGGCATCGCCGTGTTTGTCGGCGACCTGTTCGAGTCGCGTATGAAGCGTGAGGCGGGAGTCAAGGACTCGGGCAATCTGCTGCCGGGTCATGGCGGGTTTCTCGATCGGCTCGATTCACTGATCCTCGTGTGTCTGTGGGCGTACTGGATCCTCTGGTGGGGTGGTGTCCGATGACGCGCCCGCTGAGAGTCGCCGTTCTGGGCTCGACGGGCTCGATCGGACTGCAAACGCTTCAGGTCGCCCGAGAGCATCCGGATCGGGTTCAGATCGTCGCTCTTGCTGCCAACCGCAGCGCAGACCTCGTGTGCGAGCAGAGCCGTGAGTTCGGCGTGCACTACGTTGCGCTCGCTGACCCCAGCTCCGCTGATGAAGCCTCGGCCTGCCTTCCTTCGACCACCCTGGTCGGTTCGGGTGACGAGGCCGTCGTGGAGCTCGCTGCGGCCTCGGACGCGGACATCGTGCTCAATGCGTTGGTCGGTGCGGCCGGGCTGCGGGCAACCGTCGCGGCGTTGCAGGCGGGCAAGAAGCTCGCGCTGGCCAACAAGGAGTCGCTGGTCGTTGGCGGAGAACTGGTCATGGCGCTCGCTGCGCCCGGACAGCTGCTGCCTGTGGACTCGGAGCACTCGGCGATCTTTCAGTGCTACCTGGGGGAGGACGCTCGAGACGTCACGCGAATCTGGCTGACCGCCTCCGGAGGTCCGTTCCGTGGTAGCACGCGCGATCAGTTGAAGATGGTGACTGCGGCGCAGGCGCTTGCACATCCAACGTGGAACATGGGCCCGAAGATCACCGTCGACTCGGCCACACTCATGAACAAGGGTCTCGAAGTGGTCGAAGCCCACCACCTGTTCGGGGTCTCGATCGATCAGGTGAAGGTAGTCGTCCACCAGCAGTCGTGCGTGCACTCGATGGTCGAGTTCGCCGACGGGAGTGTCAAGGCACATCTCGGGGCGACGGACATGCGGATCCCTATCCAGTACGCCTTCTCACACCCACGCCGCTGGGAAGCGCCGGTTCCGCCGGTCGACTTCGCGGCACTCGGCAGACTCGACTTCGCCGAGCCGGACTTCGCGACCTTCGGATGCCTGCGGCTCGCGCTTGAGGCCGGGAGAGTCGCCGGCACCTCGCCCGCGGTGCTGAACGCGGCTAACGAGGTCGCGGTCGCGGCGTTCCTGGCGGGGGAGTGCGGTTTTCTCGACATAGAGTCCACGGTTGAGGCCGTGCTGGATTCCCACGAGTCGGAAGCGCTGGAGTCGGTGGAGCAGGTGCTGGAGGTCGACGCACGGTCACGCCTGCGTGCCGCCGAGTGGCTGCGTCGGCTGGCGGACTGAGGGAGCGATTCACCCGCCAGGGCGGTCGCAGGCCCCGGAATGGGGATGTTATGTAGATGACCGGCGTGGCGCAGTGCTTGCACCTCTGCGTGAGCCGGAGGATTCCGGCTCCAAGGAGACTCACACCAAGAAGGGGCCTCTCGGCATGTTTGCAACGCTTTCGGCTGTGTTCTGGGGGATTCTGACCTTCTCCATCCTGGTGGTCCTGCACGAGGGGGGCCACTTCCTGACCGCGCGTGCGTTCGGCGTTCACGTCCATGAGTTCATGGTCGGGCTACCGGGTCCTGCGATCCGGTTCCATGGCAAGAAGACCGACTACGGGGTGACCGCCATCCCGCTCGGCGGCTACGTGCGCATTTCCGGTATGGAGCCCGGTCCCGAGGACCCGTTGCTTGGCGCCGCGTTGGCGTTCGTGACAGAGCAACGTACCGTCACACCGTTCTCGCTGTCCGAGCACCTCGGAGTGGACGCGGGACAGGCCGACTCTCTGCTCTACACGTTGGTCGACTGGAACGCCGTGAGCGCCTCTCCCGACCATGAGGACGAGTATCTCGCGAAGTTTCCGGCCTCGCTTGCCGAGGATCCGGTGGCCCTTCTGGACATGGCGCGGTCGACCACGTATCGAGGGCTCTCGACCACCAAGCGCATTCTCGTACTCTCGGCGGGTGTTCTGGTCAATCTGGTCTCGGCGATTCTGGTCTTCGTGCTGGTACTGACGCTGTACGGGGTGCCCACGCAGACCCTGACCGTCGAGGCTACCCTGCCCACGGGCGCTGCGGCGGCCGCAGGCATCAAGTCGGGCGACACGTTTCAGAAGCTCGGCGACACCACCCTCAAGGACTGGCCGGCGCTGTTGGCTGCGCTCGCCAAGTACAAGCCGGGCGACGTCGTATCAGTGACCGTCGACCGGGGCGGCCAGAGCGTCACCAAGACTCTCACGCTGGGAAAGAACGCCGCCGGTGGAGCGCAGCTCGGCATCGGCGTCGCGCAGACACGCGTGCGGCTCTCGGTGGGAGAGGCTCTCAAGGACTCGCTTATGTGGATCGGCCTGGTGTTCAAGGCGATCGGAGGGTTCTTCAACCCGTCGACCTTCCAGACATCGGTGAGCCAGTCATCGAGTGTGGTGGGGATCTCGGTTGAGGTCTCGCGCGCCGTCAAGGGCGGCCCGATCGACTACGCCTTCATCGTCGCGGTGCTGTCCCTATCGCTTGGCGTGATGAACATCCTGCCGATCCCGCCGCTGGATGGGGGCAAGATCGCGCTTGAGATCTGGGAAGCGATCATCGGCCGACCGTTGTCGCGCCGGTTCTCGCTGGGACTCTCGGCGACCGGAACGCTCCTCTTGCTCACGTTCATCGGCTACCTTATGTACACGGACGTGATGAGGTACGTCGTCAAGGGCGGATAGGGGCAGCGTGCAACCTTCCAAGCGTCGGACAAGTCGACCGGTGATGGTGGGCGGAGTCGCCGTGGGCGGCTCGGCGCCGGTATCGGTGCAGTCGATGACGACCACCGACACCCGCGACCCTGGCGCGACGCTCGCTCAGATCGCGCGCCTGTCCGAGGCCGGCTGCGAGATCGTCCGCGTGGCGATTCCCCGCCGAGATGCCCTGGACGGCTTCTCGGCCGTGTGCGCAGAGTCGCCGCTCCCCGTGGTCGCCGACGTTCACTTCGACCACACCATCGCCATCGATGCAGCGCGCGCCGGCGCAGCCAAGCTGCGCATCAACCCGGGAAACATCGGCGACTTGGCGCGCGTCGACGAGGTGATCGAGGCTGCGGGCAGCGCGGGCATACCGATTCGCATCGGCGTCAACGCCGGGTCGCTCGCTCCCGAATACGCCGACCTCGATTGGCCGCTCGCCGAGAAGCTCGCTGCCAGCGCCGCAGCCTTCTGCGAGCACTTCGAGTCACGGGGATTCACCGACATCGTGGTCTCGGCGAAAGCGTCGAGCGTGAACTCCACCGTCGACGCCTACCGGCTGCTGGCAGAGCGCGTTGCATATCCGCTGCATGTGGGTGTGACCGAGGCGGGCACGGCCTTCTCGGGAACGGTGAAGTCGTCCGTCGGGATCGGGATCCTGCTCGCCGAGGGCATCGGTGACACGCTGCGCGTCTCCCTGACCGCCGACCCCGTGGAGGAGGTCCGCGTGGGTTGGGAGATTCTCTCGGCGCTCGACCTGCGACGCCGTGGGCCGGAGCTCGTGAGTTGTCCCACGTGCGGGCGTTGCGAGATCGACCTCATTCCCATCGCCGAGGAAGTCGCCTTGCGGCTTCGGGAGCGGCGCTCGCCGATCAAGGTCGCCGTCATGGGATGCGTCGTCAACGGGCCTGGCGAGGCTCGTGATGCCGACATCGGGGTCGCTGCCGGTCGCGGCGTTGGAGTCATCTTTGCGGAGGGACAGACGGTGCGCAAAGTCCCCGAGGACCAGATTGTCCAGGCGCTGTTCGAGGAGATCGACCGGCTCGACTCGCTCGCGGACTGAGTCGCCGCTCACCGCGCACTCACCGCCGCTTCCCGTTCCATCCTGCCGTCGGCGACCCTGCCCCGCGCGCACGTGCCTACGGCGGGAGAATCAGCTGCGCCGTGTCGACATCCACTAGCGGCGGGGAGGGGCGCTCATGAGTCCGGCAACCAAGGGCGTGGTGGCGGTCGTAGCCGGCCTCCTGCTCTCGCTTGCCTTGGGCAGCCTCTGTATCTGGCTGCTGATACTGGCCCAGCTCCTCCGGCCCCTGTCGGCAGGTGGGGTCTATGGCTGGACGATCGCCCAGATCAGCATCCCGTTCGCCTTCGCTTGCGGCTCATTTGTCGTCGGCGTCGCAGCTGGCGGACCGCTCCAGGACCGCATGGGCCCCCGCTGGCCGTCGACCATCGGCGGCGTGCTGGTCGGCCTCGGTATGGTCCTGGTAAGCGTTACAGAGTTCGCCCGAACGGGAGATGGTGCTCCCGCGACGATTCCGCTGATTGTGGGTCTAGGGCTCATGGTCGGGGGTGGAGCCGGTCTGATCTTCGCATGCGTCGTGCCTCCTGCGATCAAGTGGTCGGTGCCCAGACAGCACGGCCTGATGGTCGGAGTGGTGATCAGCGGGCTGGCGCTGGGTCCCTCGTGGCTGAATGGCGCCGTTTGGAGCGCGATCGGCGTGCGGGGTGTCAGCTCGACGCTGATGATCCACGGAGTCACTCTCTTGGCTGTGGTCGCGGTTCTCTCTCAGCTGCTGGAGGACCCACTCCCGGGCTACGTCCCGCCCGGCTCATACTCCGGTGCCGACGGTGTGCCACTGGCACCTGTTCCGTGGGCGGGCGTGTCCACGAGACGCATGCTCAAGTCGCGCACGTTCAGATCGCTCTGGGCGAGCTGCGTGCTTCTTGGCGCCGGCACGGCATTCGTCTCGGTGCTACTGCTGGCGATGCCTGAAGACCAGCGTCAGGCAGTTCTGCTGACGGGACTGGTTCTCTCGGTAGGCGGGTGTCTCGGCGCGGTCGCCGCTGGCTTCCTTCACGACCGTACGTCTCAGAAGGGCCCCGGGTTCGTGGTCGCCGCGTTGGTCGCTGGTTTGGCTGCTGCCTCGACACTCGCCGCGATGGGGGAGTTCGTCTCGGCCGCGTTCCTGACCGCTGCGTGCTGGTCGGGTGGCGTGGTCGTCGCCTGGGCATGCACGGCGGAGTGCTTTGGCACCAAGAGCCTCGGCGCGAACTTCGGCCTCGTGTTCACCGGCTGGTGCGGCGGCGTGGTGCTAGGTGCACTAATCGGCGTGTCGGCGGTCGCAGGGGGACTCGCGAAGGTCGCAACGTCGCCGACGACCCTGCTCGAGTGCGCAGCTATCGTAGCGGGGCTCGCCGCGTCGGTCGTGTTGGCCTCTCGGCTGCGGCCTCCCGTGCTCCGTGCCGTGGACGATCCACGCCGAGGCGGGCATGGCGCCGGTAACCGAGCACGCAGGAGCTGACAGGCTTCGTCGAAGTGCCACTGGGCGTGTGTGCTGGTATCCTGCCATCTGCACACCCGACGAGTTGGAAGAGGTCCCAGCATGCCCGTAGCTCTGCGCATGAGCTCTCTCTACGCGCCCACTCTGAAGGAAGATCCCGCAGAGGCCGAGCTCGCCAGTCACCGGCTTCTGCTGCGAGCCGGGATGATCCGCAAGAACGCGGCGGGCATCTACAGCTTCCTGCCCCTGGGATGGCGCTCGCTGCACAAGATCGAGCAGATCGTGCGAGAAGAGATGGACGCGATCGGCAGCCAGGAGCTCCTCATGCCCGCGATGCAGCCGGCCGAGCTGTGGCTGGAGTCGGGCCGATGGGACGTCTATGGCCCCGAGCTCATGCGCCTGCAGGATCGCCATGGGCGCGACTTCTGCCTCGGCCCTACGCACGAGGAGCTCGTGACATCGCTCGTCCGTAACGAGGTCCGTAGCTACCGTGAGCTGCCGCTTTCCCTCTATCAGATCCAGGTGAAGTTTCGCGACGAGGTTCGTCCGCGCTTCGGCCTGCTCCGGGGTCGCGAGTTCATCATGAAAGACGCCTACAGCTTCCACGCCTCGCAGGAGTCGCTGCAGGAGCACTACGACGCGATGAGCCGCGCCTATGCCCGCATCTGCGAGCGTTGCGCACTGGACTACCGCGAGGTCGAGGCTGACTCCGGTCAGATCGGCGGCAAAGTCACCAAGGAGTTCATGGCGATCGCCGAGAACGGCGAGGCCGAGATCGTCTACTGCGGATGTGGGTGGGCCGCCGACGTCGAGGCCGCCGAGACGGTCGTCCCGCGCTCGCCGCAGGTCACAGAGGCTCGGCCCATGGAGCGCGTCCACACCCCCAACATCCGCACCATAGCCGAGCTCTCGGCATTTCTGGGCATCTCCGAGCACGACACGGTCAAGACGATGGCGGGCAAGACGCCCGACGGACGACTCGTCTTCTTCCTTGTGCCTGGCGATCGGGAGCTCAATTCGATCAAGGCCGGCTGGGCGGTTCCGGATGTGGAGCTGCTCGAAGAGAGCGACTTCGCCTCCTTCGGCATTCCTAAGGGCTCGCTCGGCCCCGTGAACCCGCCTGCCGGCACGCTGATCGTGGCCGACCAGAGCCTGAAGAACGATGTCGCATGGGGTATCGGAGCCAACGAGAACGACTACCACCTGACCTTCGCGCAGCCCGGCAGGGACTTCGAGGTCGAGGTCTGGTCCGATCTGGTCTTGGCGCAAGCGGGTGACGGCTGTCCCGAGTGCGGCGGAGTGGTCCAGACGGCGCGCGGTATCGAAGTCAGCCAGGTCTTTCAGCTGGGGACCAAGTACTCGGAGTCGATGGGCGCGACCTTCGCCGATGAGAACGGCGACGAGCAGCCGTTCCTGATGGGCTGCTACGGCGTCGGAGTCAGCAGGACGCTCGCGGCGGTCATCGAGCAGCACAGCGACGATTCCGGCATCATCTGGCCCGTCTCGGTTGCACCCCTCGAGGTTGCCGTCCTGCCGCTCATGGCCGAGGGCGAAGTGGCCGAGGTCGCCGAGAGACTGTGGAACGAACTCGCCGAGGCAGGCGTGGAGGCGGTCATCGACGACCGCGACGAGCGCGCCGGGGTGAAGTTCAACGACGCCGACCTTGTCGGCTGGCCGTTCCAGGTCGTGGTGGGCAAGCGAGGGCTGGCAGAAGGCGTCATCGAGCTGAAGGTTCGTTCGACCGGCGAGCGTACGCAGGTCCCGCTCGAGAGTGCGAACGCGACGATCGTGGCGCTGGTGGAGGGTCAGAGGCTGAAGTAGGCTACGGCGCGCAGGACCCCGTTCAGCGGTTCGATTGCGCGGCCCCGCTGACTAGTTGTGGATGAGTCCGTTGGCGTCCGTGTCCATGCACGAGATCTCGTAGCCGTCGGGTCCTGAGTGGTTGGCGGCGAGCATCGCTTCGTCGGCGCGCCGCACCAGCTCCTCCGGCCGCACGCCATGGCCGGCGGTGGTCGCGATACCGAGACTGATCGTCACGCCGACCTGCCGGTCGCCGACGTGGAACGGCGGTCGCAGGCCGCTGCGGATCCTCTTGGCGAACATGGCCGCCTCGTCGGCTGACTTGAGCTCGGCGAGAACCGCGAATTCGTCGCTGCCGTAACGCGCCACGGTGTCCTGCTCACGGAGCAGTGACTGCAACCGTTCGGCGAACAGTGTCAGAACGGCGTCGCCTACCTGGTGCACCCACGCGTCGTTGACCTTGGAGAACTCGTCGATGTCGATGAACGCGACCGCCAATAGCATGTCGTTGCGCCGCACGCCCGCGAGCGCCGTCTGGAGCCGATCGGCGAACTGCTCGCGGTTGGGGAGCCCGGTCAGCGCATCGAAGTAGGCCATGCGGTTGATCGCCTCTCGGGCCCTGAGCGCCTCGGACACGTCACGGATGATGCACTGGACGTGGATCCTGCCATCCAGCATGACCAGGGACTCAGTCATCTCCACGTCGAGGCGGGTGCCGTCGAGCCGGACGAGCCCTAGCACTCGGTCGGTCTGCGCGGTCAAACCCAGGGGGAGGCCGGGTGAGCCGTTCGCCTTTGGGGGGACACCGTTAACGTCCCACAGCTTGGCGAACTTCATGCCCACGATGTCCTCGGATCCGACAGCACCCAACATCAACACGCCCGCGCGGTTGACCAGGTCAACCCTGCCTTCGCTGTGGAGGATGATCATGTCCGGCGAGCTGTCGATGAGCAACCTGAACCTTGTCTCTGACTCCCGCAATGCCTGCGACATCTGTTCGCGGGCCGCTATCTCTTCCTCTAGCTGGCGGTTTGTCTTGGTGAGCTCGGCGGTTCTCTCGGCGATCTTCGCCTCGAGCTGGACCTGCGAAAGCAGCAGCGCGGCCTCGGCGGCATGCAGATCGGTCACATCTCGCGCGACTTCAACAACCGAGTCGGTCGTGCCGTCGTCCCGGCTGACGGGGTAGAGCGTCTTGCTGAACCAGCGCACAGATCCGTCCGGGGCGGTCTCGATCTGTGTCGACTCGGATATGACGCCCTCGTGCGCGGGCTCGAACGCGCAGTCGTCGCACGCGTCGGCGCGATCGTAGAGCAGGCTGTAGCAGGGGACTTCCAGTTCGGCTTGGGGGGTGTCGGCGTGTGTCTCGTGGAGGTTGGTGTAGATGACCGCCCCGTCGTCGGCCATGCAGGCGATGCGGTCGGGACTGTTCTCATACATCTCACTGGCGCGCTGGCGCTCCAGTTCGAGCGCAGCCGCCTGTTTGCGCACGCCGCGCAGGTGAATGAATCGTGCAAAGGCGACACCGGCGAGCACCAGCGTGATTGCGAGTATTCGGGCGGCCGCGGCAGGCGTGCCGGGGACCAGGAGTGAGGTTGCGAAATCACTCTGGGTACCTGAGAGCGTTGCGACCATCGCCAAGACAACCCAAATGAGAATGGATGCCGCAACACACATCAGCGCGACGCGCGCGACGCGGGTTGCCGGCGTTGCCCCCATTGGCTTCAGCATGATCCCCCATCAGCTGGGCCGCTATTGCGATTCGATTGGGATATTGCCCAAGTCGAGTACCTACTGAACACGTCACGCGAACTTCGATACGCCGCGCGTGGCGGTCTTGTCCCTCATAGGTCCTGTGTTAGAATCAGCCAGCACGTGAAACATGCCGTCTCGCGAGAAGTGGGCTTACGCTCGCTTCTTTTGTTCTGCGGACAAGGAGGTGAAGGATGACCAAGACCGATCTTGCTACGCAGCTCACCGAGCTGCTGGAGCCCGAGGCTTCCGCGCACGACCTGTCGCTTGTCGCCGTCGAAGTAGTCGGCGGTCGTGGTACGCAGGTCATCCGAGTACTTCTCGAGCATGACGGTGGCACCGACCTCGATGTCATCGGCTCGGCCAGCGGCTGGGTTTCAGATGCGATCGAAGCGGCCGACCCGATAGGCGGTCACTACGTGCTTGAGGTGTCGTCGCCCGGGATCGACCGTCCTCTGGTGAAGCTGGCCGACTTCGACCGCTTCGCCGGCGAGACCGTGCGTATGAAGGTACTAAGGGGAGAGAAACGCGCCTCAGTGAACGGAATTCTTGTCGGCACTGAGGGCGGTGACGTCGTCGTCGAGGTCGACGGGGACCGTGTGTGCGTACCGTACGAAACCATTCAGAAGGCGCGCCTCAAGGGTGTCGTCGATTTCGGTAACGAAAGGGGTCAGCTGTGAGCGAGGATCTCACTCTCACGCAGGCGCTCAGACTGCTGTCGCAAGAGAAGAACATCGACGAGTTCCTGATGCTTGAGAAGCTGGAGCAGTCGCTCTCGGCCACGTACCAGCGGATTCTCGACCTGGAGAACCCCGTCCGTGTCACCATCGACCGCGAGACCGGTCGCATCTACGTGTTCGAGCTCATCCCGGTAGGCGAGTGGGACGAGGAGGCCGGCGAGGAGCCGGTCTACGAAGAGCGCGACGTGACCCCCGCTGACGTCTCCAGAATCGCTGCCCAGGCCGCCAAGAACGTGATCGGCTCGATCATTCGTGACGCCGAGCGCGAGCGGATCTTCGACGAGTACGCCGACCGCGTGGGCGAGAGCGTCACCGGCACCGTGCAGCAGAGCGACAGCCGCTACACCCTCATCAAGATCCGCGAGGGCGTCGAGGCGCTTCTGCCGCCGTCCGAGCAGCCCAACAACGAGCGCTACGACCACAACCAGCGCATCAAGGCCTACATCATCGACGTTCGCAAGACGTCCAATGAGCCTTCGATCGTCGTTTCCCGCACCCATCCCGGCCTCATCCGCCGTCTCTTCGAGATCGAGGTGCCCGAGGTCTACGACGGCATCGTCGAGATCAAGAGCGTGGC
>CAZIPT010000002.1:0-64553 GCA_964541375.1 uncultured Eubacteriales bacterium | reverse complement strand
GCCGTGGTGACGACTGCCAGCGGATTATTAATCTCGTGCGCGACACTGGCGGCCCCGTCGAGCGAACGCTGCGCGGCCTCAAGTGCGGCGACCACCGAGCGGCCGGCCAAGCCGTCCGTCATGGGCCGAAGACCGCTCGCCACACACTCGAGGAAATGCCCCGCCTCCACCCTCAGAGGCTCCTTGTTCTCTATCCGGGGAGCGTGAATGTCCCCCGTCCGATACGAAAGCTGGAATTCTCCGAAGGTCTCGGGATCCTTGTAGTCCACGCCCTGGTCGAAGATCTTCACCTTCTCGACGCTCTCCGTGTCGTCGTACATAAGCATCTTCTTGCTGCCGACGATGATGGTTCGGCGCAGCTTCACCGGGGAGAGCCAAGAGACCTGCAGCTCCGCGATGATCCCGGTCGCATAGCGCACGTTGAGGAACGCGACATCCGGGATACCGTTGTTGATGCAGCTCCGGCCCATCGCCTGAACCGAAACAGGCTCCTCGCCGAGCCAGTACTCCAGAATCGAGAGGTCATGGGGAGCCAGATCCCAGACGACACTGACATCCTTCTGATGCAGGCCGAGGTTCACACGCGAGCACGTGATGAAGTAGACGTCTCCCAGCTCCCCGGAGTCGAGTATCTGCTTCACGGAGCGCACAGGCGGGCTGTACACGAAGGTATGGCCGACCATGAGAACGAGACCGGCGGCGTCCGCGGCGGCGCACATCTCGTCACACTCTGCAACGCTCGTGGAAGGCGGCTTTTCGACGAAAACGGGCTTGCCCGCGGCGGGGGCCTGCATCGCCAGCGAATGATGCGTCGAGATCGGAGTCGCGATCAGAACAGCGTCGACCTCGGGGTCGCCGATGACTTCTTCGACAGAAGTCGTGGTGCGCACGGATGGATACCGGGCGGCGGCCGTCTCAAGTCGCTCCGCGCTAATATCGCAGACCCACTTGGGGTTGGCCGACTCCTGCTCCATATAGTTGCGCAGTAGGTTCGGGCCCCAGTAGCCGTACCCGATCAGCCCGATTGTGATCCTCGGCATGCATCCCCCTCGTCGCCCAAGGGCCATGGCCCCCGCGCGGATCTAGCCCCCTCCGCCGCCCAGCAGCGTGGCAGGCAGTGTCTTCAGGCACAGCTCGATGTCCACCAGCAGCCGCATGTTCTGAGCGTAGACCAGATCCTGAAGGATCATCTCGTCAAACGACACGCGGCTGCGCCCTTCGACCTGCCACAGGCCGGTGATTCCCGAAGGCACCACCAGGCGCAGCGAATCCCACTCATCGTACTCGTTCACCTCGTAGGGCAGCGGCGGTCGCGGGCCGACGAGGCTCATATCGCCGCGAAAGACGTTCCAGAACTGCGGCAGCTCATCGAGAGAGTACTTGCGTACGAACCTACCGACGGGCGTGATTCTGGGATCGTCGACCATCTTGAATATCGCGTCGTTGCCCCCGCCTATGGCGACCGCCTCGGCGGTTCCGTTCATGAAGGCGCGCACGTACTCCGAATGGATGCACTGGTCACCGTCCATGACCATCGAGCGTAGCTTGAGGAACTCGAACGGGACGCCGTTACGGCCTATGCGAGTCTGCTTGTAGAAGACGGGCCCGGGCGAGGTCAGGCGAATCAAGATCCCCAGCACGAGGATGACGGGCGAGAAAACGAGGAGCAGAAGTGCGGAACCGACGACGTCGAGCGTTCGCTTCAGCGGATACGGCTTCGCGGACTCCATGCTCCGGTGCAGACGCACCACCGGCACGTCAAACAACTTACTAAGAAGCCCGTTGCCCTGGACCGCCTTGAACAGCCCCGAGACCAGATACACCTCGGCGCCCAATGAGTGAGACGCGGCTGCAGTCCTGTAGACGTCCCGCGGCGGCAGGCTTGTGGCATCGATGAAGACCGAGGCTACCTCGGCGTCCCTGGGCCACGAACCTTCAAGTGCGGCACCGAGAGCCTCGTCGCCCAAGTCTGTCGTGGCAGCATCCACTCGCACCATGCGATCAAACCCGCGAAGATCGCCGAGATGCTCGGCCAGCTTGCGTGCGATCTCCGAATCACCAACAAGCAGTGACACGGGCCGGCGCTGACGAAGCCAGGCGCCGCACACACCATCAAGAGCGCCGAAGCGAAGCGCGGCCGCGGCCACCACGAACACGGCGAATGTGAGCAGCAGGACGATCCGTGATCCATCGAAGGTGGCGGAGCGGACCAGGTAGGCCGTCAGCGCAGACACCATGAACGCGATGAACGACGCCTTCAACAGGATCCACAGATGCAGAGGACGCGACACGTAGGCCTCAGGCTCGTAGAGCCCCGAGACATAGAAGACGGCCACCACGACGACCGCGAATATCGCAATCGACCAGTCGAGCTGGAAGGGGACCGCAGACAGGCTCGCAGCCGATGGCACCAGGGAGCGTACCGCGCCGGCAAACAGATAGGCTCCGAACAGTGCAAGGACGTCGGACCCCACGCTGGCCCATCCGAGTCTGGTGCGCGCCGAAACCCTCGCCATACGGCGACCGCTGGTCCCAGCTCTCAGAGTCGCGTCGACCAAGGCTCCGCCACGCCCTCCCTCGTGTTCCCCCGAGCCCGTCATCAAGGCCCGGGCGCACTCTGCGCTAGTCCTGAAGACAGAGTGCGAGGAGACAGTATACCTGTGAAACCAGTCAATCTCAGTGCGCAGACAGCTCAGGCTGGTTAACGCGACCGATGCGCATTTGACGGGAGAATGGCCCCGCCAACTCACATCGCTCGCGAGCATCCTGTGTCGGCGCTCACAATGTTTGTATCGGCAGGAGGCCCCCGCAACTACAGTGGAGTCTTGGAGGCTGGTTGCGGGCTACCGCTCGAGCGCCGCTTCGAGCTGTTTGACCACGTAGTTGGTCTGTTCCCCTGAGAGATGGGGATGCATCGGAAGGGACAGCGCGCGTCTTGCGAGCGCCTCAGCCACTGGGAAGTCGCCGGGCCCGTACCCCAACGAGCGGTACGCCGGGGTCAAGTGGAGCGGGACCGGATAGTGGACGCCCGTCTCGATACCGGCCTCCGCGAGCGCGTCACGAACCCGGTCGCGGTCATCGACCAACACGACGTACAGATGGTGCACGTGCGAAACGCCGGCGATCGTGGAGAGCCGACCGACACCCGGAACCTCTGCGAGCAACGCATCGTAGCGAGCGGCGGTCTCTCGGCGGGCGTCGTTCCAGCCCTCCATGTGTGGCAGCTTCGCCGAGAGGAACGCCGCCTGTAGGTTGTGGAGGCGGTCGCAGTAGCCAACGACGCTGTGCGTGTACTTGTCTTGCTGTCCGTGGTTTCGAAGGAGTCGAATCTTCTCGGCCAGGTCGGCATCGTTGGTCACGACAGCTCCACCGTCGCCCAAAGCCCCCAGGTTCTTGCCGGGATAGAAGCTGAACGCTGCGGCCGCTCCCAGGCTCCCCGCCCGCCCGCCCCGGTACTCGGCGCCGTGCGCCTGGCAGGCATCCTCGATCACCGGTATCCCGCGTCGGTTCGCGATCTCGCGAATCGGGTCCATGTCGGCCGGCTGACCGTACAGGTGAACGGGGACTATCGCCCGTGTGCGATCGGTCAGCGCCGCCTCCACGAGTCCTGGGTCGATGTTCGCGGTCTCGGCGAGGCAGTCGACGAAGACCGGCTTCGCCCCCACGTGAGAGACCGCCTCGGCAGTGGCGATGAAGGTGTTGACCGGCACGACGACCTCGTCGCCAGGGCCGACCCCGGCTGCGAGGTACGCGAGCTTGAGCGCGTCGGTGCCACTGCTGACGCCGATAGCGTGCTCGCAAGAGCAGTAGCTCGCGAACTCGCGCTCGAACGCTGCGAGCTCCGGGCCCATGGTATAGGCAGCGCGGCCGACGATGGAGTCCAGTAACGAGGCGTAAGTCCCGCCGAGCGACTCAGCCTGCGCCTTCAGGTCAACGAATGAAACGTGCACGGTTCCCGCCCTTGTCCTTCGTCGGAGTGACGACGCGCGACCCGGAAACGGCATCGTCTCCGCTTGCGCCCTCCCCGACGTGTCTGTGCCAACGCGATGTGTTGGCGCCCTTACGCACGCGCTACACAATCGTATACGACCTGGTATTCATCAGCGATGCGATCCCAGGAGTAGCGGCTTCGAACGTAGCTCGCTCGGCTTTCACAACGCGCGCGCACCGCGTCGTCTGGCTCGAGCTTCAGGGCCGCATATGCCCGAGCCAGATCCGACGCGTCGCCCGAGGTGAAGAACCACTCTCTGTCGGGCAGAACGTCCGTGTTCTCCGGAATATCGCTCGCCAGTACGGGAACACTCAGAGCTGTCGCCTCCAGGAGCATCATCGACATCGCCTCGACCGTGGAAGGAAAGACGAAGACATCCGCGGCTGCGACCAATCCAAAGACAAGCGCCTTGTCCCCGATCCGTGGGACGAAATGCACGGCCATCCCGTCGGCGGCTTCGCGCAGCTCAGCCTCGTGGCCCGGCGCGTGCCACAGATCGCCGACCACCAGAAGCGGCATCGGGCAGCCCAGAATCCTCCACGCACCCAACAGGTCGAGGCAGCCCTTCGTGGGGTCGACGCGCGCAGCTGCAAACATCGCGAACCGGCCGCGCTCAAGCCCGAGTTCGGCGAGCATCTTCTGGGCCGCGGCGTCGTCGGGACGAGTGTCCTCATCGACCCCGTTGGGGATGCTCAGCACCTCTACCCCGTAGCGTTCCGAGAGCTCAAGGGCATCGCGCTCGGCAACGGCTGTGGCGGCGTCTGCTCGCACAACCGAGCCGCGCTCGGTCGACCGGATGAGTGCGCTCGCGAGCCGACCCCACTTCGCTCGCGCGTAGGCCGGCCCGTGGTTGGTGGTGACGACGGGGAAGCGAGTCTTCAGCAACGGCAGGACAAAGGCGTTCTCGGCGCCGTGGACGTGCGCAAGACTGGCTTTCTGGGTGAACAGTGCGTGCAGTGTCGAGGCCAATACAAGCCAGATAGGTCCAAGGAACTTGTTGCGAGGCACTCGGAACGCAATCACCCTGACGTTGCGATGCGTCCCCGTGGAACATACGTCCGCCCTGCCGTACACGGTGACATCTTGGGCGCGCGCATGCCGCACGGCGATGGCCTCGACGACGCGTTCAGTGCCGCCTGTCGACGGGATACCTTTGCTGCCGATATGCACGATACGCACTTAGCGCTCCTCAAAGGTGTTCGATCCACCACGATGCCCTCTTGTCGAACGCGAGGCGGCCGCCGCGACCGTTCGGATCACTCGGCGACCCTCTCCCTCGACCACCCGTATCGGTCGGCAAGCATCTGTTGAGTCATGAAAGAGTAGATACTCTCGGCTCCCGTGAATTGGCGATCGAACTGAGACTTGTCGACAACACCCCACCACCCCAGCGGATGAGAGTAGTACGCATTGTCCAGCTTGGCCTGCGGCCCGCGGAGCCGGTCTCGGATCGCACGCGCGTGGCCGCCCCGGTCGAGATTCCTGGCAAACCGTCTCAGCACGCTCGCGATGGTCTTCGCCTCGATGAGGTCCGCCGAGCCGCTGCCTCGCTTGAGCCGCAACACGCTGTCGTCGCGGACTCCGAGTGCGTCAGGCATGTAGTCGGTGACGAAGTCAGCGTAGAGACCCATGCCGATACGCCTCGCATAGGGCACGTGCTGCCAGATCGAGACGTGAGCCTTGTCCGCGAACGGCATCCACCAGTCATATCCCCAGTACTCGTACACACGAGAATCGTTGGCGAGGAACCCCAGGTTGTACTGGCTGAAGCGCCAGTACTCATACGCCGAGCAGTCGGCCTCCCACTCCCCCAACCCCGGCACCGCAAGATCGTCTGCAATCCGCATCGGAGCCGACTCGAGGTGCAACGAGCGCGCAGGCTCATCCCACCAGAGGTTGTAGAGGTCGTTGACGATGGCGTGGGCCGCACGCAGACGGTCTCCGGGTGCGTGGTCGAGCAGGTCGCGGCGCGAGTACTTGCCTGCGAGACATCCCCCGCCCAGCATGCCCGGTACGAACACCGCGTCGTCAGGCAGCACTCCGGCGGACCGAAGCCCCAGGACGCCGCCCCACGCCTGTACGAGCGGCAGCGAGACCCCCAGGTGCGCCATCTGCACATACTCTTGCCACTCACTCGAACGAACCCAGGACGCCCAAGTCGACTCGTCGAAGCGGATGAACTCCCAAGGGAACCCCAGCTCCTCGGCGACGGGCCGACTGATCACGGACTCGGAGTTCCCGTCCTTGCCATAGCAGAAGCAGAGGACTGCGTCGTAGCCCTTCTCCTTGAGCAGCATCGCGAGCAGCCTGCTGTCGTAGCCGCCGCTCAACGCCAGTGCGATGGTTCTTCCACCGGCGATCGTGATGAGACGATCCACGGCCGCGGACATCGATTCGCGCATGAGCGCGTGAAGCTCCGAGTCGCTCTTGCCCGGATCTCCCTCGATAGACGGGACGAACACGTCGAACGGTACCAGCTTCGCACCACGCGCGCGGTTCTCCCCCCCGCCAACAAGGAGGATCGTCCCGGCCGGCACCTGCTTGACTTCACCGACGAGCGTCCGGGCTCCCGACACGTAGCCGCAGTAGGCGAAGTCGACCAAGGAGTCTTCCCGCGGGGCGGCCGATTCACCGGCCTGAAGTGTGGCATAGGGGGTGTCCGAGACGACAAGCGCCGATGGTGTCTCGTTGAAGAAGAGCGGGAAACTCCGCGCTGAGTCCACGATCGCGTAGGGAAGAGCCTCGGCGTCGCTCAGTACCGCGTAGTGGCCGGTGAGACTTCGTGCGAGGTCAATCACCTGGTCCGCGCTTCCTTGGCCACTGAACAGCTCGGCGATTGCGTGTGCATCCAGCAGACGACCGTCTAGGAACGCGCGCCCGCGGGCCGCGACCCCGTCGACCCGGGTCCACAGTCCAGGATTCTCGAGTCTCACATCTAGCCGGTACTCGCCCAACGAGACCCCCTCAGATTCGCGATTCAGGTGCGCTCCTAGAGCCTGTCGCCCGTTACCTCGAGTCAGAACTGCTCTTCCCGAGGAAGTCGGCGATTGCCGCGACCGAAGTCAGCTTGCCCATCTCGGCGGCGTCGATAGTCTCCCCGACGGCCTCCTCCAAGGCCATCATCAGGGTGACATGTCCGAACGAGTCCCATCCGGGCACGGTTGAGTCCGTGCCTTCGAGCGTCACCTCTTCGACCGGCAGGTCAAAGGTCGACGCGATCAGTTCGCGAGCGCGATCGCTACTACTCATGCGAGTCCCTTCCAACGTGCCTAGGCAAAGGCCCAGGGAAACCGGTCTTCTGGCTGGTCATGGCCGTGCCTCGCCGCGCCACCGGCGGCCATCCATTGTCGCGCGACCTCTAGCCAGGGGCAATGACGGCGATGGCTGGAGTCGGCGAGGGCTTCCACGTCGTCAGATCGAGCTCAAAGCAGCCCGGGCTGTCCTCCGAGAATCCCTGATCGGTCCAGAAGCTCGCGGCCAGAGCGTTCTTGGGGGTGGGGGTATAGGCACCGTGGACCGTCCGGACCCCCAAATCAGAGAGGCGAGCCAGAATCTCATTGAGGAAAGCTGTCTCCGCGGTGCGACCGATCACCCGACACGAGAGAAGGAAGGTGTCGAACTCCGCAACGGGGGGCGAGAGTCGGACAACGCCCAGACCTACGATTCCGCTCTCACCAAAGACGTCTGAAAGCGCGAAATGGGCGACCAGAACGCTTGGGTCCTCGACGAGCTGCGCCATCGTTGACTCGGAGTAGCGCTTCGTCGTGAGATTGAATTGGTTGGTCTTCTGGGTCAGCTGGGCGAGCCGGGGCACTCGAGAGAGGTCGTCGAAGCCGACGGACATCTTCATCTTCAGCGTCGACAGGTACTCTTCCACCGTGCGGGCCGTCGAGGCGATCTCGCGGCGATGGCGCTCGCTCACATACATGTCAGCGCGCTCGCTGTCCTCGGCGGTGAGACTCAGCACTTGGAGCTGAGGCAGGTCGTCGACGAGGAAGGGCAGATCGTCGATGTGGCTTGGCAGACAGACCGTGGTCACCTCGGGCAGTCGGGTGCGCATGGCGAGGCACTCCTGAGGGCTGTCGTCGATGAACATGAACGAATCCAGCCCCAGCCTGAGTTCAGCAGCCATCGCGGCCAGGTTCTCCGATTTGTCCTCCCAGTTCGCGCGGATCGCCGCGAAGTCGTCCTCGCGCAGAACCTGGCTCGGGTGGTCACTCAGTACTTCGCGTACGTCATCAGGGTTGTTCTTGCTGCACAGGCCAAGCAAGAGCCCCCGGTGCCGGAGTTCCGCAAGTCTGCGCTGGAAAGTCACGTACACATTGCCGGGATACTCGGGCCCCAGCGCGATTCCTTCGACGCCGTCCTCGCCGACGATGCCGCCCCAGAGTGTGTTGTCGGCATCCACCACAACGCATTTGACTCTGGCTGAGGTCATGAGCACGAGGTACCGGGCGAGGGATCGCACCACAGCCTGGGCACCGTGGACAGTGAAGGGAAACCTGCCCTGGTGCCACATCCGAAGGTCGAACATGTCTTCCCGGCCGACCTCGGTCACCACTTCGTCGATATCTGCGAGGTACGCGTCGGGGACCGATTCACGCAACGCAACGGCGACGGCTCGGAGCAACTCACCGTGGAGAAGACGCTCCGACAAAGGTGCGGAAACGTCGCACATCCCCAGTTCGACCGGGAGGAGACTCGGCAACACGGACAGAACCAGCGGGCAGCTGACGACGTGGCGGTAGGCCGACAGCAGACTGACCGCCGAATCGGCAGCGGACTGCACGATGGCACGCCGCTCCTCATCGGTGAACTCGCTGACGCTTCCGGCAAGCCGAGGGTCAAGATCACCCCACTGCAGCATGAGGAAGACCGTGTCGGGCTCGAAGGAGGCTATGCCGCCGTCAGGTATCGCCTCTTGAACGACCATGCCGTACGGCGCCTCGTGCAAGGTGAGAGCAAGACCGTTCAACAGGCTCTCGAACTCCCAGTAGGGGCGCAGTAGCTCAGTCGTGTACGTTCGAACAATGGCGACCCTGACCGGGTTGAGTTGATCGTCGAGGGATCGCATATGCTGCGTCAGCCGCTTGAGATCGGAAAACGCCAAGGGTCCGCGCCTCGGGCGAAGCGACTCGCGAACCTCGACAAGTGAGTTCGCTGACAGCGCTTTGTCCAGGTCACCGGCCCTCATCCGCCATCAACCTCTCGGGCTCAAGTCAGGTCATCTCACGAGACCAGTCATGTACACTAGTGGCAGCTCAAAGCGATGCAAGAGGGGGATTCTGAGAGCAGCATGCGAAAGTCGCTTGCCCGGAGAGCTGCAAATCGCTTCCTCCACATCATAGCCCAGTTCGCCCCGGGAGCCACGAGCTTCAGACCCTTCCTGCACAAGCTCAGAGGGGTGAAAATCCACGGTACGGTGTTCATTGGTGATCAGGTCTACCTTGAGAACGAGTTTCCGGAGTTGGTCGAGATTCACGACGGTGCACAGCTCGTCTTGCGGTCGATCATCACCTGCCATCTTCGCAAGCCTGGAAGAATCGTCATCGGGCCCAACGTTTGGATCGGTCCGAACTGCGTCGTCGCAGCCAACGAGCGCACATTGACTCTCGGAGAGGGGTCTGTGGTCGGCGCCGGTTCAGTCGTTTCCCGTGATGTCCCGCCTTTCACGTTCGTGTCAGGGTCTCCCGCAAAGCCCATCGCCCGGGTGACAGTGCCTCTGACCCTCGACGGTGAGTACGATGAGTTCAAGCGGGGCTTGGTGCCACTGTGACCGCGCGCGACGCCGACGGTACGAGCGAGACACTGGCCTGCCTGATCATCGACGACCCAATGCTCAGGCCAAACTACGGCTGTTTCAACTACGAAGAACTCCTCCAAGAGATGAAGGCCCACCGCTTCTTCACGGAGATCGCCTTCATCCCGTGGAACTACAAGCGCAGCAACCCGAAGACCGTACGGCTCTTCGCCGAGAACCCCGACCACTTCGCGCTGTGCGTGCACGGATGCAACCACACCCTGGACGAGTTCGCGATCAGTGACTACCAGCAGCTCAGCGCTCTTTCGCATACCGCCCTGTGGAGAATGGAAGAACACAAACGCCTGACCGGTCTGGCCTACGACCCCGTCATGGTCTTCCCGCACGATCACTACTCATGCGAGGCCATGCGAGCACTCAAGGACCAGGGCTTTCTAGCTGCGGTTTCCTGCCATCTTCAGGCGACCGACGGGGAGACGCCCCCCGCCAGCGAGTGTCAGCTGCCGGCCACGAGGATGTATCACGGTCTTCCGCTGCTGCAGCGTCGCTACCCCAGCGAACGATCTCAGTTCGTGGAAGACGTTGCCGCGGGACGTCCGATCATCGTTGTGGAACACCACCACCTCTTCCGGAACGGGTACGGCGCGATAACTGAACTCGTCGACTGGATAAACGATCTGGGCAACGTCAGGTGGACATCGCTGGCCACTATCGCGGAGCAGTATGCAGGAACCAGGGCCGCCCCCATCGGGCCGCTGGACGTCCCCCCGCCGCTCCCAGGACCCTCGAACGCCAGAGTGGCTTTGAGACGCCACCTCTGTGAGGCCCGCGATGACTACGTTGAGACGAGTCCGCTTCTGACCAAGGCGTACAGAACGCTTCGCCGTGGGACGGAGACCTGAACGGTGTCACGCATGTGTAGTGATCTGGTCCGGCATGAAGTCGCAGAGTGATGAGGCTCGTGCCCGTCCCGGCAAATCGGCAAGCGCGCTTGGACTGGACCCGTCCCCTGGAGCGCTTGGAAACTGGTACGCGGAGAGCATGGGGCAGCGCCTAGGCGCTGCCAGACAGACCGACAGGCCCGTCTAGGCCGTCGGGTGCTTCTCGCCGAGAACCCTTCTGGCCGAGGAAGACCATGTTTACCCCCGGTATGCGCTCAAGCACAAGGGTGAGCAGAACCGCGACGGTGGTCGCCGAGAGGATCAGAACCAGGACATTCGTAACGCCGACTCTAAGGAGCACGCGAATCACAGAAGCGTGCATCGCGTATATCCCGAGGCTTCTACGGCCGAGCCAGGCCTGCGCGTCGATCGCCCACCCGCTTCGCCGGATGTAGAGGCTATACAGCGCCAATACTGCTGCGGTCGCGCAGAGGTACGGAAACAGCCAGACTACCCACCCGAGAGACAATCCCGTACCGCGCAACGCTGCCTCTGAGATACGCCGAATGGGTGGTTCCAGCGTGCCAAGAGGAGACTGGAAATAGAAGAGCGCCACATAGGCGGCCAAACATGCTCCAAAGAGGGACCACCGATGACTGACGAACTCGGCATTAAGCGGGCTGATCATGAAGCCGAGAACGACGAACGGATAGATCCAGAGGGTCTCGGCAAGCCAGAGGATGTCCGGGATCCATAGACTGGCGGCACAGACCGCAGCAGCCACGGCCGAGACAGGCAAGAGCCAGCGCATGCCTCGCAGCTTCAGCAGACAGATCAGAACCACCGAGCAGATGAAGAGCGCGTAGAGATACCACAAGCCTGTGCGGCCGAGCAGGATGTCGAGGAGGGAGCCGACCAGGCCCTGGTTAGAGGCAACGCCGTCTCCGCCGAACGGGAGGACCAGTCGAAGAAGCGCCCATGCGAAGAAAGGAACCAGCAGGGCTCGCGCCCGCCGAATGATCTGCGCCGCAACCGCGGCCTCGCGTGGTGGATGGAGAACGTAGCCGCTGACGAACGCAAACAGGGGCATGTGAAACGAGTAGATGAACAGGTAGGGCAGTCCGTTGACAGTCGCGATCGGCAGCCATAGACCGGTATCCCACGGGACCAGACCCGGACCGCCGTGGGAGACGACCGCCGCCAAGGCGGTCGCATGACCAGCGACCACGAGAAGAATCGCTAGACCTCTCAGGGCATCAATCGACTTGTCGCGCACGCGGAATCCCCAGTCGTGACGGTTCGCAATGCCAACCAGCATACCTGACCATGCGGTTGGCCTTCGGCGTCTTGATCTCGTGCTAGCCCAGGAATCTATCAAGGCCGCTTCCAGGCCAAACATGGAACTGGAGCGCCTCTTCGCATCGTCTAAGCCGGGTCATCTTCTCTGGCGTCCTCTTCCTGCCGGCCCGTGTGCCATGCGCCCGCGATGAGGCGGACGTCCTCGCGGATTGAGCGGTTGGACCAAGCCAGTCCGGCATACACGCCCACAAAGAGGCAGAGTACGACGGCATGTGTGGTGAGCCGGTCGGGCATGAGCCTCAGCGCGGCTTCGCCAACGAGGCCCGCGGCGGTCCCAAACAGCAGCGGCCTCGCCAGCGCGCGATAGAAGTCCCTTGGCCGAACAGGCGTGCCCTTCATGAAGTAGTGCAGTGATGGCGGTAGGAAGAGCAGGATCGCAGCGGTCGTCGACGCGGCGACGCCTGTGATCCCAAAGGGAAGTCCGATCAACACGCCCGTGACGCGCACCACGCAGCTCACAACTCCGAGATGCAAGTAGCGACGCGAGAACCCACATGCCACGAGAATCATGCCCCGCGTCGAAGCCACCGCCTGGAACAGGCCCGCGACTGCGAAGATCCGAAAGACGGGCACGACCCCCATCCATTGCTCGCCGAGAAGCACTCGGATGATGAATTCCACCTCGATGAAGCAGTAGATGGCGATGGGAACGCTGAGCAGGGCCAAGGCCTCGACGAAGCGACGGTAGTAGGCGGCGAAACGCTCCGGCTGCTCTCTCAGCGCACTGAGCGCCGGGAGCGCGACCGCCCCCATCGGCCGACGGACTTGCCTCATCGGAAGTGCGAACAGGTTAAACGCCCGCGTGTAGAGTCCCAGCGGCTCAGCGCCCATGAACTTGCCGATGAGCAGGTAGTCGGTGTTGTCTCCGAAGTAGGTGAGTATGTCGAACGCCATGATGTCCCCGCCGAACCTGACCATGCGCCCCGATCCTGTGCCTCTCCGATATCGGCCGGGTATCCAGGGGCAGTACCAGATGACGATGACGCTCGAAATGAGGGACGCGGTCATGGTCTGAAAGACCAGCGACCAGTAGCCGGCGCCCAGTAGCGCGGCCGTGATGCCCACCGCGACGCCCATCGCCTGAGAAACGACATCGGACACGACGACCGATGAGAGAAGCATGTGCCTTCGCAGCAGCGCTTCCTGCTGAAGGGCGATTCCATCGAAGATGAACGTGAGCGAGAGCGCCGCGGTCACGCCCAGGAGGGCCGGCTGCTTGTAGAAGGCGGCAACGAGCGGCGCCGCAACCAAGACCGCTCCGCCAGTCACCGTGCTGATGCCCAGAGTCACCCAGAACAAGGAACTGATCTGCTTCTCGGAAATGTCGCTGGCCTGAACCGTTGCGGTGACCAGGCCGCCATCCTTGACCAGCTGAGCCAACGCAACGACCACGGCGGCCATCGCAACGAGTCCGTAGTCCGACGGCGTCAGCAGCCGGGCAAGTACGACCGTACCGACGAGCGTGATCCCCGTGCGCAGCAGCTGGCCCCCGAGGGTCGAGATGCCCCCACGCACCGAGCGCGTGGCCAGGTTCCCCCCGCGTGACGAGGAGTCAAAGGCCTGCGCTGGATCGAGTCTCATGCCCAAGTGCATCAACTCTCTGGTCGGTCGATGGCAGGTTCAATCGCTTACTGGTCAGATCGTTTTGCTGCAAGCGCCAACTCGGCCATTGTCAGTGTAGTGCAGCAGGCTCAGCGCGACGCCAGACCTCTCCTCGCCATTCACGGGCCGCCATCGAGCGGCACCCCTCTCATGGCTGCCTCGAGAACCTCGGGCTGTTCGATGACCGCGGGCCGCCTGTACGATGGCTGCAGGCGTCATGTTGCGGCTCTAGTTCGGGCCGTTGGCTGGCACCGAGCTCGACACAGAACGGCCTGGACAGTTCGCAACGCACGCCTTCGACCCGAAGTGCGCACCCTGGGAGCCAAGTTGAAGATTCTCTACTACAGCACGGCATACAGCGAAGTGAACGGGGCGCGCACGCACGCGAGAGCGTTCTTCCGTGAACTCACCAGGAACCCCCGCGTGAGCGAGGCCCGCGTCTTCACGATGACCGACGACGGACAGCCTTCGACTTCGAGCCCCAAAGCGGCGCGGGGCTTCGCCCGTTCCCTCTATGACAAGCTTCCCGAGGCTATTCGGACGGACATCATGTTCACGCGCGTCAGTCCCGACGCATACGCGGCCGTGGTAGAGGCGATCGAAGCTTTCCGTCCGGACGCGTTCGTTGTGCGCCTGGGCTCGAATGGAAACATGGTTGGACGGCTGAAGCGGGCATTCCCCGGTCTTCGCATCATTGTTGAGTACAACGGGAGCCCATTCGACGAGGACTGGCGCGGCACCTTCGACAGCGCCTTCCTGCGTTCAGCAGAGCTCAGGCAGCTTCTCCAGGCTGACGGGGTCGGCGTCGTTTCGGACTATCTGGTGGACAAGCTGACGGCCGAGCGTCCTGGGCTTGCAAGAACCGTCTTCCTGAATCCCAACGGAGTCGACCCCGACCTGTTCCAGCCCCCGACCGAAACCCAACGATCACGGGCTCGCGCGCGAATGGGTGTTCCGGAGAGAGCACTCGTGGTCGGGTGGGCCGGAGGGATGGAACGCTGGCGCAGGGTGCCGGAGATCGTCTCGGCGATTGCCGAGGCGAGGCGCCGCGGGATGAACGATGTCTTCCTCGTCCTGATCGGGGCGGGAGACGCGCTTCCGGAAGTCATGCGGGAGGTCCGGTTGAACGCCGACACTCTCGACGGCTGGTTCTACGCCTCCGAACGATGGCTCGAGCATGACGAAGTCAGCCAGCTCATGGCCGCCTTCGACCTGGGTCTGCTCTCTTACGCGCATCGCCATGGCAGCGCGCAGAAGCTCTTCGAGTACCTGGCGCTCGGGATTCCCGTACTTACCCCGGACATGAGCATCCCTCCTGACCTGCTGAGCGAGGACAGCGGGGTGTTCGCATTCGAGACAGCGGAGCAACTGATCGAGCTCGTTCATCGGTGCCGAGAGGACCTTGAGGGCTGCCGCTTGCGTGCGGGACAAGGCCGCTCGATCGTCACCAGCAAGTACACCTGGGCCGCAAACGCCGAGCGCGTAGTCGCTGCAATCGAGCGAGCACAGAAGGATGCACCTGCGTGATGCACGTTCTTGGAGTCGAGCTACAGGGCCGTGCCCGCCGCCGCACCCTAGGATGCGGACGCGCCCCGGGCCACTCCCTTGAGCAGCGTCTCGTAGGTGGAAACCATCACCTCGACTGTGAGGTGCTCCGATACCCACGAGCGCCCGGCGTCCCCCATTGAGCGTCGCAGAGCGGGATCGGTCGACAACTCCACGACGCGCCGGGCGAGCAGGTCCTCGTCGTCCGCGGTCACGAGGTAGCCGGTCACCCCATCTCTCATGGTCTCGCCAACCCCGCCGATGTCGAACCCTACAACGGGGACGCCGCAGGCCTCGGCCTCGATGAAGGCCAGCGGAAAGACCTCGACGCTGTCGGACACAAGAACCACGACGTCGCAGGCGTTGTAGACCGCGGGCATATCTGACACGTCCCCTGCAACGATCAGATGATCCGAGGCGGAAGACGACAGCGCCGCCCGCTGATTGTCCTCCTGAAGATCTCCGTCGCCGATCATGACTCCGTAGATATCGACACCGGAGACCAGACAGGTCTCAATGAGTGCGATGAACCGATCATGTCGCTTCTCCGGACGGTGGGTTGCAACGATACCCACGAGGACGGCGCCCTCCGGCACACCCCACTCCTGCCTCAGCGCGAGTCCTCGGTCTCTCTGTGGTTTGAACTGGGACGAATCCACTCCGTTCTGGATGACCACGATCTTGTCGGCGGGGCATCCGTCGGCGATCAGGTACTGCGTTTGGCCCGAAGCGCACGCAACAACAGCACGTGTGAACGGCGCCAGCATCCTGTTCGTCAGAACCCGGTCGAGCTTGCGACGGATCTGCGTGCTCTCATGCTCCGCGGTGACCACCGGAATCCGGAGTACGACCGCGGCGATTCTCCCCCAGAGTGTCGCGTTGTAGCCCACGCACAATACGACATCCGGGCGAAACGCTCTGAGACGCCGCACGATGTCGGGCAGAACACGCAGGTCGTATCGGGACAGTCGCCCGAGCTCGACGACCTCGACGCCCGGATGGTCGAGGGTGTCGCGAAAGGCGCTCCCGCTCTTGTTGATAACGAGTAGCACTGAGTGCCCGCGGGACGCGAGCCCGAAAGCCAACTGCGCGACTTGGCGCTCCTGTCCCCCCACCGGGAAGCTGGTGATGTCTATGGCGACCCGCATGCTCACCTGCCCGCTCTCGGCAACCCGGTTGCCGATTCGGTCGGAACGCCTTGCTGGTGGCGGTTGGCCTCCGAGGGCCCAGGCACTTCTTCCAAGGACGCGTTGCGAAGAGCCCCCCACTTGGCCACCATTCCCAGGAGGCACCAGCACACGATCGCCATTGAATCCAGATTCCATGCAGAAGCGTACAGGGCCGCCGCTGTGTATATGGCCGCCGATCCGACTGTGGCAGCAGCGATGGCGATACCGAGCTCGCTGCGATGAGCGGTCCATGACGTCACGACATTCGAGACCGCCGTCCCGATGAGAACGAGATACAGCAGGATGCCGAGCAAGCCGGCCTCCAACAGCCACCGCGTCGCGCTCGTCGCCCAGTCAAACGATGGTCCCATGGCACTCGAAGAGGTGAAGCCCTGCCCCAGAAGCGCTGACTGGCTCAGCACACCGAGCCCCTGCCCGATCAGCAGGCTCGAGACCGAGTGATTCTGGGCCAGCGCGAGGCGCAGTCCGCCCAACCGACCCGCCTGGCCGCCTGCCCCCACCGAGAAGAGGTAGTTCAGTATCGCGGTGGGGTCCTTCAGCAGCATGATCGCGTAGCCTGACTCCGTCCGCCCACCGGGTAGCAGGTGGCCAAAGTACAAGTACCCGCCGAACAGAACTGCCAGAGCCGTCACGCCGACAGCGACGTAGACCGGCAGCGCGGCCAACCCGCGCTTGGGGTTGGCAATCGCCTTCGTGATTCCGACGCAGATCGTCCCCATCGCAGCGAAGAAGAATCCCGCCCTCGCCGAGGTGATGATCAACACTGCCGAGATCGCGACACCGATGGGCAACAGCCAGATGCGCCGCCGGCCCAAGAGCGCCGCGACGGCTATCGTCCACGCAATCGCCATCATGACCGCGAGCGTTGAAGTGCCCCCGTAGAGGCCGTACGTGCCGCCGATCCGGTCCACGTTGGTCGTGAACCGTGACTCGATGATCACCAACGGCAACTGCACCAGCGCAAGCCCCACGACAAGTATGAAGAGGCGTCTCAACGACTCGATGGTTAGACGTGAGTGAATGATCGCCACATAGGCAATCGGCGCGATGAGGTAGCTTGCGAGCGCCTGGAATGCGAGGAAGCGAGTCCCCGCACCAAAGACCGCGGACACCGTGAGCACGCTGGCGAGCATCAATAGCGGCCTTGGGACACGAAGGCGATTGTCGTGGTCCAAGTCGAGAAGAACTGTGAGAGCGAACAAGGCGACAAGGGCTTTCGTCAAGAGCGCGGCCTGCGAGGGCAGCGAAGTCGCATCGCTGACACCGATCATCACGAATGCAGACACAAGAATGGCGCCGAGTGCGAGCTCGCGGCTCAGAACCGCCGCCGTGAGTACCGCGAGAGCCACGAAGGCCAGGAGGCATGCCTTGGGCCACAGTGCAACGAGGAGTCCGAGCGTGGGCGCCAGGACCGCGACAGCCGCCCAAACCGCTCCATCGTTCCCCATCCAGTGCGGGAGACCAGCGCGGAATCCTCTCTCGGCTGCCGGTCTCACTGGGACGCCCAAACGCTCGCGAACATCCGCTCCACGCGCCCGATGTCGGTATGCTCCTCGGCGCTCTCCGCGGCACCGAGTGCGAGTCTTTCACGCAACTCCGGATCTCGCTTCAGTCTCCCCATCGCCGTGGACCAGGCGTCCGCCGACTCAGAGTCCACCAACAGACAGTTCGACTCGTCGACCATGACCTCCGCAATCGAAGGGAGATCGGACGAGATGATGGCCCTGCCTGCCGCCAGGTATTCGACCATCTTGAGCGGAGAGCAGTACTCTGCCGTACCGACAAACCCGTCCTCCAGCATGGCCCCGCGCGTGTAGGGCATCAGGAGCACGTCGGCCTGAAGGAGCAGCTCGCGCACCTCCGAGTGAGGGACCGCCGGCATGAGCCGGACGTTGTCGGGCACGGCAGCCCCGGGGGGTTCTCCGGGGCCGGCAAGGGTGAAGTCGACATCCGGGTGGCGTTTGGCCGTCTCGATCACCATCTCGGCGCCCCTCCCCGGAGCGATGGTGCCGACGTACGTGGCCCGAAGCCGGCGCCCGAGCGCGGAACTGGCACGATAGTCCCTGGCGACCGCGAGGTCGTGGCCACTGTGCTCGACGATTATCGAGGACACCTCTAGACCGTACTGTTCCGCGATCATCTCGGCGAGCCGTCGTGATATGCAGACGATGTGCAGTCTCTTGCTGCGACGAGCCAGGGCGAACGCGACCTGATCGTGACGGGCCTGTATCGGCATGTGGAACTCGAGAAACACCGCGGGCGACCCGCCCAACAGGGCCCCGAGGGCGGGAAGCGCCCGCGTCGTATAGGCGAAACTCCGGCGGCCACCCTCGCGGGCCGAGCGAATCGCAAGCCTCAATCGGGCTATCCACTTGTTCTCTCTGGGCAGCCAAGCGATGTCCGGGGTGTTGCTGAGCGCATACCGCGTGCGCAATTCCGCTCCGCTGGGAATCCCATCTTCTCCGGGATAGGCAAGGAGTTCCGTTTCAATCCCGGATTTCGTCAGCGCATCCCACATCGCCAAGATGTGGACGGTATGCGCCCAGTCCAAGAGCTCCTCACCCGAAACGAACGCGCACGAACGCTCGCCCGATCGCTCCTGTACCGGGCCGTCGCTAGCGCTCACTCTTCGTCTCCCCCTGGCGTGACGCGCCGAAGTGTCGCGCTCCCATCCACCACCCGGAATGTCCGTCGTGGACTCAGGATGCGTGCGTTCCCTTAGCCTCGTCCGCGCGCGCAGAAGAGGTCATGCCGTAGTTCGAGTAGCCGCCGGGAGCCACCGATTCGCTGAGCCCCCACATGACTTCGCCGAAGATACGCGAGCCGACATTCCTGAGCTGCTCGACCATCCTGCGCGACGATGCACGCGTCGACTTGTTTGCGCGAACAACAACGAGCGCTCCATCCGCCCATCGCGCTGTCGCCGCAGCGTCTGCGAGCACCAGCATCGGGGGAGAGTCCAGGATGACCCAGTCCGACGACGCCGCAAGGCTGGTGATAAGCGCACCCATGGCCGAGGAGCCCAGAATCTCGCTGGGATTCGGGGGCTTGCTGCCGGCGGGAATGACCCAGAGGGTGTTGAGATCGAGCCCCTTGGGGTGCTCCAAGACCTGCTTGGCGTCGATCGTGCCGCGAAGGATGTCGGACAGGCCGAAGGTGCCGCTCAGATCGAAGAGCTGGGCCGAACCCGGCCGATGGAAATCGCAGCTTACGAGCACGACGTTCTTCCCTGTGCGCGCAAGAACGGCGGCTAGATTCGCAGCCACGGTCGACTTGCCCTCATCGGGGAGTGCCGAGGTAACGAGCACCGTCTTGATGTCGTGCTCGAAGTTGATGAACCCGAGGTTGTTCCTTAGGATCCTGTAGGCCTCAGCCGCGCTGCCACCGGGATCCTCAATGAGCGCGATACCCCGCGGAGCGTCCTTCGACCGCTTCTCCATCGGGATGGTGCACAACACCGGTGCTCCAAAGATCTCCTCGCATACTTCGGTCGACTTGATCGTGTTGTCCAGAGCCTCCGTGACGAACGCGATCCCCAGACCCAGCATCAGCCCTAGTGCCAGTCCCAGCGCCGCGTTGCGCACGGGCTTCGGGGACGCCGGAACGGGGGACGGAGTCGCACTCGTCAGGACGCTTCCGGACCCCGTCGAAAGCTGCTCGTTGATATTGAGGTCCTCGAGCTTGTTGGCGAGCGATGCGTAGGTCTCCTGGGCAGCCTTGAGCTCCACTTGACCCGAACCCGATTTGTCTCCCGACGATATCTCGGCTTGGATCTGGACGATTCTCTTCTGGGCCGCCGCAAGACGGGTCTGAACGTCAGCGCTTGCGGCCCTGATGCTCGCGCGCTGCCGCTCTCGCGACCAGTCCACGTAGCTCGATGCGATGGCGTTGGCGGTCGCCGCGGCGGCATCTGGCGTTGAGGCAGTGACGCTGACGGTCACGATGTTTGTCGCCCCGTTGAAGGTAACCCTCACGCGATCTGCGAGCCGCTTGACGGATGTGTCCAGACCGAGCGATTCGATGACCTTGCCTAGAATGACCGGCGACTGCATCACGTCCACCTGGGTCTGGATGTCGCGCTGCAAGGCCTGGTCGCTTTGGTAGGTCTGGGGAGACCCGAGCAGCACCGTACCGACGTTCTGCTGCGTTACCAGGATCGAGGCATCACTCTGGTACGTCCGCGGGGTGACGACGCTGATCACGAAGGCCACCAGCACGACAATTGTCGCCGTGACGACAACGATCGCACCTCGCTTACGCAATACGCCGAGAAGGTTCTGAAGCTTCACTGCACCTCCAACACCCTGTATGTCCAGTTTGAGAGAAGCACTGTACCAGTGCCCCACTACTTATACTACGCGCTGCCTCGTGCCACCGCCCCCACGCAGTCGAGCCAGCCCAGACCCGATTTCTGCGAATCTCGGTACGGCGACGCAGACATCCCCCTTATCGTCATCATCAGGCGGTTCCTGAATCGGGTTAGCGATTCATGTTGACGCCGCCGCGTGGACTCACGCCGGAAGATCCGTTCGGGGTTGCCTCAGGCCGGACTGTCCGAGCCGCGTAGACCACGAAGCCACTCGAGGAGTATCCCGTAGGCGCCGCTGGCTCGAACGACCAGCTCGTTGATGTCCGCGGCGTCATCCATGTAGACCCGGCTCAAGCGATAGGGGTCATCCCCTTCTCGGAAGTATCCGGGATCGATCGAAAAGGCACAGTCGTAGCCTGCTTGTTTGACGAGATCAGCGTCCCTGTCCGAGAAATCTCCGTTGGGGTAGGCGAATACCTGCGCCCGATCACCCGTGATCGTACCGATGTCCTCGGCCGAGCCCTCAATCTCCCATCTCGCCTGATCGTCTGAGCAGCGCGGCAGAATGGGATGCGTTCGGGCGTGCGCCTGAAAGTCGGCAAACGGCATCAGTTCGTCTATCTCATCGATCGACAGCGCCTGCCGATCGGGGTACTCGGTCTCAACGGCGAACCCGACGCCGGCAAGAGCGGCGAGGCGCTCCTGATTGCCGAGACCCTTGAACCGCTCCTGCTCGGACTTGTCGGTGACATGCGTCCACCAGTAGTGCCTGCGTGTGCCGACGATCGCCGTGGACAAGAAGACCGTTACTCGGACTTCCCAGCGCTCCAGCGACGGGAGCAACGCGCGATTGCCCGCCCAGCCGTCGTCGAGAGTGATGGCCAGGGCACGCCGAGGCAGACGCCGCAGGTCACCTGTGCGACGCGCCGAGAGGAGCGTCTCCAGGGGCACGACTGAGTACAGGCGGGTCAGGACGGCGAGATGGCGCTCAAACGTCTCCGGGTCCGGATCGTGGTACCCGAGCACAGTGCCCCATCGTCGCTGAGCGGTATGACGGAGGAGGAACGCGACACCTGAGTATCGGAGGCACGCAAAGACGATCGCCTTGGCCGCGGACTTACCGCCCGAGTGCGCTGCAACGGTGGGGCGGGGGTCGCTCAACTGTCGCCCCTTCATGGCATCGCGGGGGTATTCCGGCCCGGAACCACCGAGCCGCTTTCGAGCCGGCTGCATCTGCACTACCCGCCGGAAGTCACGGCTTCTCTGGAGCGTGGGGCGGGTTCACATCGGGCTGCATGCGTATACTGTCGCACGACGGGGTCCGGGGTTTCAACGAAGTGAGGCCTGCAGGTGCGTGTTCTACTTGTCAACTCGTACCACTACGCGCGTGGGGGTGCTGAGGTCCACACACTCGCGCTTGAGTCGGGTCTGAAAGCTTTGGGGCACGACGTCAAGTTCTTCGGGATGGACGATCCCAAGAACGAGCCCTCGCCGGACTCGGACTACTGGATGCCGCACATCGACTTCGTCGAGCTGAACAGGCAGAAGTCGGCCGCAGCCGCCCTACAGGTTCTTCGCAGGTCGATCTATTCGCGAGATGCCGCTCGTCGCATAGGTGAATTGGTTCAGGATTGGCCTGTGGACGTCGCCCACCTGCACAACATCCACTCGCACCTGACCGTGTCAGTGCTGGTCGAGCTGCATCGACGTGGGATCCCTGTGGTCTGGACTCTTCACGACTTCAAACTTCTGTGCCCAAACACCGCATTGGCTGTTCGCGGCGCGGTATGTGAGCGCTGCAAGCCCAACCGCGTGCTCCAGTGCACGCTCAACCGCTGCAAGAAGGACTCATTGGCCGCGAGTCTGGTTGCGACGATCGAAGCAGAGGTCTGCAAGGCGGTCGACCCCAAGCGCCGCGTCAGCCGATTCGTGGCGCCAAGTGAGTTCATCGTGTCGAAGTTCGCCGAGTTTGGATGGGATAGCTCGGACTTCGTGCACCTGCCAAACTTCATGCCCGAAGAGCGCATACCGCTCGCTCGCGAACCTCGGGACGATCGCTTCGTCTACACGGGGAGGCTCGACTCCGGGAAGGGCGCCCACGCGGTAATTGAAGCCGTGGCGCTGCTCCCGAACTGCAAGGTGGACATCGCCGGCGAGGGCCCGCTGTCCGGGGAACTCCGCTCTCTGGCCGACAAGATCGCACCCGACCGGGTCACGTTTCACGGTCGGGTAGGCCCCGCAGAACTGGCGGTGTTGCGAGATGCCTCGCTCGCTGTCGTCGTCCCTTCCGAGGAGTACGAGAACAGCCCTCTCGCCGTAACCGAGGCGTTCGGTCGCGGTTGTCCCGTGATCGCCACGACCATGGGAGGACTGCCCGAACTCGTGCAGGACGGCGAGAACGGGCTTCTGTACACGGCGGGTGACTATGAAGCGCTCGCGCAGGCCATGGGCAGGCTGGCCTCGTCGACCGAGCTCCAGGGTCGACTGAGCACGGGGGCCCTGGCCACCGCGCAAACGCTTGGCCTCGACGCCTACCTGCAACGTCTCCTCGACGTGTACGGCTCAGTTCTCGGCTGAACAGGTCGGCACCGCTCGCCCCCAGCTCGAAAGCCATGCTTTGTCGTCACGCACCTAGTCAATGCCTGAGGCGCGCTACGAGCGCACCTCACCGCGCCGTGGCTTGTGGTGAACGGCCGCCTTCGCTGCGCACCTGCGCAAACGCTCCGGATTGCGAAAGACAACGGCGCCGAGCGTGTCTCTCTGTGACGTATCTCACAAGACGGCAACCATCGCGCCTCGCCGGCGCCTCAAGTCGGAGCCCTTTTCTGCCGAATAGATAGGTGCGTTGAAAAGAGAAAAGCAGCGACTCTCCTCTTAGTGACAAAGGCACCGCCGGTGAAAGCCGGCTTCGCAAAGCCACGGGTCTAAAGGGAATCCTCACGGACTCCCCATGACAGCCGGGTTGCCGTAGGACTGCTGGCTCTGAGATTTCGGACCTGGCCCTGACGGCGTAAGTGCGCCAGAGGGACCGGGTTCGTTGCGTCTCAGAGACCGACAGGATGATTGAAATGCTGCTTGCCCACTCAGTGCAATTCCCCCGCATGACTCGGCGCGCGACGTTCGGCGCTACCGTGCTCGCCGTGGCCATCCTCGTGGTGCTTATCTCAGCCAGTCCTGCCCTCGCACAGAACTCAGGCTATCCGCGCTTGGGGCACTGGTGGGGCTCGGCCACCGCGACCGAAAACACCAAGCTCGACTACTACGCACCCTACAACAGCGATCCGCTGCGGCCGGACACGAATGCCATCGCTTCCCTGCGCTCGGCCAACCCCGGCGTGATTCTGCTCACGAGTTCGAGCGCGGCCGAGGTGGACTACTCGGCCACAAACGAGGTGGCCTATGACGCCCAGCGTCTGGCCGCAATCCCAAACTCCTGGATCCTGACGCAAGTCGGCTCAACGCTCTCGGCCGGCCTGACCGCTTCGGCCACTTCGGTTTCGGTTGTCGACACCAGCAAGTTCCGCGTGAATGACCTCATCATCATCGACAACGAGCGGTGCGTCGTGACCGCAGTGGGCACCACTCTCACCGTGAAGCGCGGGTTTGCCGGCTCGACGGCAGCAGCCCACACGAGTGGCGCACGCGTCGCCCCGGGGGTCTCGGCATGGAACAACGCCGTCACGCTCGACATGACCGCGAACTGCCCGCTGGGCAGGGCGACCGGTGCGTTCGCCACCCCCGGAACCGGCACTGAGCGTGCGCGCGACTGGTTCGCTCGTCGGACCGCAGGCGTCTACTCGGCCGCAAAATGGGACGGCGTCCTCATCGACGTCTGCATCGCGGACTACGCCAATACCTTCCGCGGCGGGGCCGGCTTCCGTACGATCGCGGACCGCAACACGCCGAGCGCCGAGGTCAACTACACGAACTTCGACGCCGCGTGGCGGGCTGGCATCTAAGGCTCCCTCACGACCGTCCGCACGCTGGTGGGTCAGAGCGCCATCATCCTGACCAACGACGCCCCTCCGGGATTAGCCGCAGTCAACGGTTCGACTCTTGAGGCGTTCCCGGAAGCCGGCATGACAACGGCGAATTGGCACCGGAAAGCTATCGGTCCCAGGGGGACCAACCGCGGATCCTACCTCGACTGGTGCTCCATCGGTTCGGCCCCGAACCTGTCGACGGTCATGACCTACGGCGCGGCGACGGACTACCGCATGATGCGCTGGGGTCTGACCACTGCCCTCCTGGGCAATGGCTACTACGCCTATGAGGCGTCCACCAACACCCACAGCATCGTCGGTCGTTGGTACGACGAATACGACAACGCCGGCGCCGGCAAGGGCTATCTCGGATCGCCGGTCGCCGCTGCCTATGCGATTTCTCCCGACGTCTACCGCCGCGACTACGAGAACGGTCTGGCACTCGTCAACTCAACCGACGTAGCGGTCACCGTGAACCTTGAAGGCGTGTTCCGCAAGATCAAGGGGACGCAGGCGCCGACGGTCAACGACGGCAGCCTTGTCACCGCGGTTACCATCCCCCCGAAGGACGGTCTGATCGTACTTCGCGAGGCACCGGTGGCCGTCACGGCGCCGACCGCCAAGGCCGACACCTACTCCGTCGCCAACGCAACGACGCTCAACGCTGCGGCGCCAGGGCTTCTCGGCAACGACACCGACCCGAATGGCGGATCCCTGACCGCCACGGTCGTGACTCAGCCCGCACACGGCACCCTGTCTGTGAACGCCGACGGCAGCTTCACGTACACGCCGGCCGCGGACTTCTCGGGCGTCGACTCTTTTGCCTACCGCGTCTACAACGGCACCGAGTACTCGGCTGCCGCACCTGTCTCGATCAATGTGGCCGCCGCACCGGTGGTGGCCGCCCCGGTAGTCCCGACCGTCGTGACCAAGCCGGCAGTCAGGCGTGTCGGCAAGAGGAGCAGCCACACCTACACGGTATCCGGCTCGGTGCAGCTCGGCTCAACGGCTGCCGCCATGTCGGTTGCTGCGGCACCGATCATGAACGTGGCCTCGTCGCCAGTGGTCCTCGAAGTGCAGGTTGAGCGCTACACGAAGAAGCATTGGCGCGTGTACCGGAGGGTGCGCGTGGTCAATCCCTCCTCAACCTACAAGGTGCGCACCAGTCTCAAGGCCGGTAAGTACCGCGCGCGCACCGTAGTCGCCGGTGGAAGCGTTCCCGCCGCTAGCTCGGCCGCGACCAAGACTCTGCGGATTCGTTAGGCGAAGGGCGACGGCAGTCGCGCCCCACCCAAGTGCCACGCTCAGTCGGGCGATGTCGGGACTGTCCGGGCATCGCCCGACTCGTACGTCCATTGCTGCGGCTGGCTCCGACCCCTCTCTGTGACTGGTAGGAAGCGGCGCAGCTTCTCGCTGGAGTCCAGCCGATGGTCTACTCTCGTGTCATGAATCGTTCTCGTCGCCGCATAGTCGTGGTGCTCGTCTTGGTTGCGCTTGTCGCCGCGGCAACGGTGGCACTCGCGCTCTGGGCGCGGGGTATCACCTCCACGGCGGCAACTGGGAAAGCGCAGGCCGAGGCGGGTGCGAAGAGCCTCGCGTCCATGGATGCGACTGCGGCGATCGCCGAGTTCCGCGACGCTCGCGAGAGCTTCGCCTCACTCGACCGATCGCTCAGTGCCGGATGGCTCGCGGGCGCCGCGAACTCGATACCGTGGGCCAGGCGCCAGTACGCGGCCGCACAAGCCTTGGCGCGCATCGGGCTCGACGGATCGACCGCAGGCGTCGAGCTGGCCGAGGTTCTGGGCGGATCGGCCCCGGCGGCCGGCTCGGCGCCCACAAAGGGGCAGGCCACGGCCGCCCTTTCTTCGCGAATCGCCCACGGGGGCAAGGCGCTGACGTCGCTCTCGGCCGCTGCGAGCCGCGCCGAGACACTCTCGGCCGACGGGCTGATACCCCCGTTGGCTCGCGCCGTACGGTCAATCCGGTCGGCGTTGAGCAAGGCGACGCGGCCCTTGGGCGGCAGGGGTCTCGCGCTGCTCGACCTGGGCGCGTACCTGCTCGACGGAGACCATCGAATCCTGATCATCTCTCAAGACGGTGCCGAACTCCGCCCAACCGGCGGATGGGCAGGGAGCTTCGGTATCGTCAACGTCGGCTCGTCGGGAGTAAAGCTCGAAAGCTACCAGGATGTCTTCGTTCTCCCGAACCCACCGGTTCGCGTCGAACCGCCTCTTGGCGCACTTCAGGGCAAGGACTTCAACTTCCGCAACGCCAACTGGTGGATCGACTTCCCAACCAGCGCTGAAGCGATGCTCGGTTTCTGGAGTGGCGCCCGACAGCAACCAGTCGATGGCATCGTGATGATTGACACAGTGGTCATGGCTGATCTGCTCCGCGTTCTCGGTCCGGTCACGGCCCCGACGCAGAAGGAGACCTTCACTGCTGAGAACCTTCTGGGGCGACTGCTCTATCTGACTCAGGTGCTCAAGGGCGGACAGCCCGATCGCAAGAACGTGCTGATCGAACTTGCGAACGAACTCGAGAAGCGTTTGATGTCGGCGAGTCCCGAGGAGCTGAAGAAGGTCGCCGAGGTGCTCGGCAAGGCCGCTGATGCGAAGCACATACAGATGTACTTCACAGACCCGCGAGCGGAGGCCGCGGTCGACGCGCTTCACTGGTCGGGTCGAGTCTCCCCGCCCGAGGGAACCACCGACGTGGTCGCCATCTCCAACGCCATGAACAAACCGGGCAAGGTCAACTTCGCCATGAAGAAGGCGATCGACTATGCGGTGGTGCTGCGCCCTGACCGGTCCGCCGAGACGACGCTTACCCTCGGCTATGCGAACACGGGGCCGTACCATCCGGACCTGCCGCCCGACTTCCGGGACTGGCTCAGGGTGTACCGCATTCCCGGTACCGAGTTTCCGGCTACGCGCCCGGGAGGCGGAACGACCACGACGATGACGGAGTTCGGATTCCCCGCCGAGACCCGCATGTTCAACGTGGCCCGCGGTCAAAGCCACACCGAGGTTCTCACGGCCAGGGTGCCCGGGGCTGTGCGCGCGGTGCCCGGCGCTCAAACCGATGGCGCCGGACAGTACCGTCTCTATGTTCTGAGGCAGGCCGATCTCGAGGACATCCCCACGGCCGTCAGCGTCAAGGCGCCGCCGGGTTGGCGTATCAGCGCAGCCAAAGCATGGCTTGTCGCGTCGGATAGCGCGGTGCCGGTCAGGATCGATGGCGACCGCGTGCTGCTAACCGCACCGCTTGCGGGAGACCTCGCACTCGACATTCAACTCGCGCCCCGCTAGCCCTGGGTCGCGCTGCGATTCGAGAATCGCCTCGTTGCGGCGCAGCCAGAGCCTTTTCCCGAGCCTCTGTTACGAAATCGGCTCCAGCGCGTAAAGTACAGGTAGGGACGCCGTCGAGGGGAGTACCGTCATGAAGCGCAGAGTTCTGACCGCAGTAGTGGTCGCCTGTCTTGCTGCACTGGCCATTTCGGCAACGGGATGCCAGTTGATCGCACAGAAAGCCACGGAGGGCGCGATCAAGAACGCAACGGGTGGCGCTGTCGACGTCAAAGGCGACTCGGTGACCATCACAGGCAAGGACGGCTCCGCGGCCACCGTGTCCGGTGACACCAAGATCCCCGCCGACTTCCCATCCGAAGTGCCTATGCGCGACGACGGCACCGTCAAGGCGGTCATCACCAATCAGACGGCCAACGGCAAGTCCTACATGATCAACATCCGCTTCAAGGTGCCCCAGACCGAGCTGCTCGACTGGTACAAGACGGAGCTCGAAAAGGGCGGCTGGACCATCACCTCTACGGTCGCAACCGGCGACGGGGGTATGGTCGCTGCCGACAAGGGCGCACTTTCCGTGAACGTTGTCACCGGCTCCGACAGCAGCGACGGCTACACCTCATCCATCACCCTTCAGGTGGGTCCGAGTAACAAGTAGCCGCTTGCCTACACCAGGCCGACAGCCCGCCACGCACCAGCGGCGATGCCAAACGACGGCAGGTACCACATCACCGCGCCGGTGACGTAGATGGTGAGGTCCTTGCGCGCGAAGCCACGGAGTTCGCCCGGCGTACCGAGCATCATGTAGCCGATCCATCCCGCAACTCCTAGCGCGATCAGGAGCGCGAGGATCTGCGCCACGGCGCGCCAGTCGGGTCGCCTTCGCAACCGCTGGTACAGCGCATACACCAGGGGCGAGGCCAGCAGCGCCAGCAACGCGACCGCGATTGGAGTGGTGACCGCACCGTTCCCGGGCTTGAGGAGCGGGCTGATCGGCAAGACGGTGAGCGAGCCGGTGAACAGGACGGTCACGCCGGTCACGCTTACGATGGGAATCAGGATTGCCGAGCGCAGGGCGACGCGACGCCACGGATCCGTGCTGTCGGTGACGAAGGTTGCCAGCAACCCAAGCACAAACGGACCGGCGAACGCCGATACGTAGGCCAGCGTGTAGGTGCGAAACGGCAGAGTGCTCATCACCGCAAGACCGGGCATCAGGAACGTCAGGATGAACGCGTACACGAGCGCGTACGTGTCGAAGAACCGCGGCTCGGTGCTGGCCGCAAGCGGAACCGCGACAGAGTGGTCGGTCATGCATTCCTCCAAGGGCGGGAGCGGACACGCTCCAGCATCCTCGCCGACAACCCCCTCGTCTTTGACGCCCGTCAAATCGGGTCTACAAGCCGAGAGCCCCGATCACCGAGGACGGGAAGTACGTGCTCGGCGCGGGCGGCTCGGGATCCTGGGCCTTGCCGTTCCACGACCCGCCGCTGTACTTTGCCCAGAACTCGATGGATTCGTACGAGTTGCCGGCCGATGGGGACGGCTGTACGACCGCCCTTCCCCACCACACTCCCTTGCTGTCCTTGGCGACCTTCACCAGCGTGACGTTGTACGGCTCGCCGACGCCGCCCATGAGCGACTTGGTCCACTTCTTCGCCGCGGCCGACAGGCTCGCCAGCATCGCCGTGCTGCTCGGCGGCTTCTTGTACTTCCAGTCGATCTTGCCGAGAAGCTCCTTCGAGGCGCCGGGTGCGCCGGCCTTCGCGCCTGCCTCGGACGCGCCCGCCGAGCCAAACGCCGCTACCCAATCGGCCTCCCACCCGGGGCCGCCCTTGAAAACGACGAACTGCCTCTTTCCGCCGGACGCGGTCTCAATATCGCCGACGGCGTGATCGCCCTGCACGAAGAGCTGGTACACGACGAACTGCGACGTCGTCCCCAGCTTCGTGCGCGCGGCATCCATCAACGCCGTTCGCTCGTCGGTACCGGCGGCCGGCGTGGTGATCGGCCCCGACGAGACCGAGGGGGGAGGTTCGACCTGTGGTGATGGGGGCGGGGTCGTCGACGAGGCCGCGCTCGGCGTCCCGCTATCCACAGGAGCGACCGTCACGGGCGTCTTCTTGGCGCATCCCGCAGCCAGCAGCACCGCCAACATGACGATGCACGCAGCTCCGAGGATCCTGTGGCCGTGTCGCATGCTCCTACCTCCTGATGGTCGCGCTAGCTGAAGCGGTCGGGGTCCGGGCCGATTCTCTCAGCGGCGTCGAGCGCGGCAATGGCGGCCATCTCGGCGTCGGAGAGCGCGAAGTCGTAGACCGCGGCGTTCTCGGCGATGCGGTCGGAGTGCACCGACTTGGGGATGGTGGTGATCCCCTGCTGCAGGATCCAGCGGATGGAGACCTGTGCCGGCGTCTTGCGGTGTCGCTGAGCGATGTCGACAAGCTCCGGAATCAGGTTGACTCGTCCGCGCATGATGGGCGCCCATGCCTGCATGGTGATGTTGTTGGCCCGGCAGTAAGCGACGAGCTCCGGCTGCTGCAGACGCGTGTGGAACTCGAACTGGTTGACGGCCGGAGGAACGCTCGCTGATTCCATGAGCTGATCGATGTGGTGCGCAAGGAAGTTGCACACCCCGATGGCGCGCGTGCGACCGGACGCGAGGATCTCCTCCATCGCCCGCCACGTGTCTGCGGTGGTCGCGGGCATCGCCCAGTGGATCAGGTACAGGTCGACGTAGCCGGTGCCCAGCGCGTCCAGGCTGGCATCGAACGCTGCGAGCGTGCTGTCGTACCCCTGCTCGGTGTTCCACAACTTGGTGGTCACGAACAGCTCCTCGCGCGGAATGCCGCTCGCGCGCAAAGCGATTCCGACACTCTCCTCGTTGCCGTACAGGGCGGCGGTGTCCACGAGGCGATAGCCGACCGAAAGCCCGGACTCGACCTCGCCCTCGACGTCCGGCCCCTCGTTGGCCTTGTACGTGCCGAGCCCGAGCCGATTCATCGCTACGCCTGGTGCGATCTCGACAGTATCGCCGAGCGAATGGAGCTGTGGTGCCTCCGCCATTGCGACCATCTCCTTTGCATCCAGTGTACCCGCACGCCGAGCCCGTGCCGTCGCAGCTCGACCTGAAGTGACTTCAGTCTCTTTCAGCAACAATAGTTACAACTCGCACCCATGGCTTGTGGGTTGCATACTATGGTGCGCGAACACTCATGGGGGCGCCGAAACGGTGGTGCCCGAACGTAGGAGGCACTCGTATGGCACACGTCCGGTCACTGTTCTTCAAGGGTCCGCTCGACACGGTCGAGAACCGCGCGGTGAAGGCGTACAAGCTGGGCCGCCCCAGCGACGTCATCTGGAACATAACCAACCGCTGCAACCTCCTCTGCGACCACTGCTACATGGCCGCCGACGGCCACACTCGACCCGACGAGCTCACCAATGAGGAGACCATCGCCCTCGTGCGCCAGATGGGCGAGCGCGGCCTGCCTGCACTGTTCCTCTCGGGAGGCGAGCCGATGATGCGCTCGAACTTCTGGGAGATCCTCGAGCTTGCACGCGAGCTCGACATCCGCGTCACGGTTTCGACCAACTGCACGATGATGGACCGCGCAGCCGCCAAGCGCCTGCGTGCTGCAGGCATCGACTGGATCGCCACCTCGCTCTACGGCCCCGCCGATTTCCACGACGCGATGGTCCGGGTACCCGGCACCCGCGACCGCGTCATCGAGGCCATCAAGGTGCTGCGCGAAGAGGGCGTCAATGTCGCCATCAAGACCGCGATCAGCAAGGACACCTGGCCGTACATCTACGACCTCATCGCCGAGGCCAAGGAGCTTGACGTCGGCCTACTCTACTTCTGCGACCTCATCACCGCCGGCCGAAGCGAGGGCGAGGACGACGGCCGCATCACGCCCGAGCAGTGGCGCGAGCTGGGCGACTTCATCATCGACGACATCCTCTCCGAGGAGTCCACGATGGAGTGGGACATCGGCGCGATGCCGAGCTTCATCCCCTACGTGGCCGAGCAGCTCACCGCGCGCGGCGTCGACGTCTCCAACGGCCTCGAGCGCCTCAAGACCATCTCGGCGTGCCCGGTGGGCAAGGGCCATATGAACATAAACTCCGAGGGCGGCATCATGCCCTGCCAGTTCGCCCAGGACTGGACTATCGGCAACGTCCGCGAGACTTCTCTGCAGGACGCGGTCTGCGAGCTCTACGAACTCGACCAGCAGGAGTCCGAGGGAGTGTGCTCTCCGGAGGCGTGCGAGTACTCGCGCATCTGCCGCGGGTGCCGCGCCAAGGCTTGGCAGCGCACCGGCGATCCGATGGCCGAGGACGTCACGTGCCTGCTCCACGCCGAGACGGACCGCAGCGAACTCGTCGCGCACCTCGAAGCCACGCCTGAGTTCCAGCGCTCGGCGCCGTGCTCGGTACCGGGTAGCTGCTAGCGACTGGCTGGCCCTGCTGGAATGAGGCGGTTGCCGCGCTGCACCCTAGGGCAGCTGCTTGGCGACCTGCTCGGCGAGTGAGCGTAGGTTCTGGGGCGACTTGTCCGTGGTCAGCTCGAGTGCGACCATCACCGCGCCGTCGGTGAAGCCGATCGCCGCGAACCGTCGGCCATCGGTCCCAAAGTACGCGTCGTGCCCGTTGACACTGAGCGTCGCCGCGTCCTTGCCATGGGTCCGTTTGACCTGCTGCTCTACACCGCGCTTCGCGTCTGCAGCGGTGCGGAACTGCTCGGCTACGATCACCAGTCCTTTGGTTGGCGAGGAGCCCGTTGGGACGTACTCGCGAGACACGGTCAGCGCATCCGACAGCACCTTGCCCGCCGCAAAACCCGTGATAGTGTCGGGCGTCCACTTTCCCAGCGCGCCGACGGTCCCTGGATCCTCACCAGGCTTGGGAGGCGTGATCGGCGTTGTCACGGTGGTCGGAGCACTGGGGGCGGGCGTCGTGTCAGGCGCTGGCTTGCCGCCCTTGGCGATCGAAGCGGCCTGCTCTTTGGCTTTGCGGTACGTCGGATCGAGCGCAAGGACCTGGGCGAGCTTGGATGCGGCGAGCTTCGTGTCGCCGGCAGCCAGCGCGGTCTGGGCCTCCGCGTAGAGCGTCGGCGCCTTCGCATGTTTGTCGCACGTCACCACAACGGTGTTCACTCGGTAGGCGCCAGCTTTGTTCGCGGGCACCTTGATGGTCGTGACGTTGTCGGAAATGACCTCTCCCGAGGTGCACACGGTGCGCGTACCGGACTGGACCTCGACCTTGCGCTGACAGCCTGTCGCCGACAAGGTCGTGAGCAGCACCAAGGTGAGCGCCAGCGAGACCTTCATCGCGTGACTGGACCTCATCACGAACCTGCTTCCGTTGAACGAGCGGTTCTGGCGTCCTGAGCGGCAGACAGCCCGAGCAGACCTGCCGAGACAACAGCGAGCGCCATCGCTCCTACCCTCACGGGATCGACGATGGCCGATACCGACAAGCGAGCATACTCCGTGCCGTATGTCTGCTGGACCTCGGCTGGGACCCAGCTATTCCAGGTGTGGATCGTCGTCGCCGAGAGAAGCGTCATCGCGAGCGCGCAGGCGAACACCGCCGCAGACGCCGCGACCCAGGCGCGCGCCTCCTGCCCGCGGCGGGCCTCGAGTACGGCCGCGAGTGCCAGCAGCGCTGCCGCGACCGGCATCCAGCCGGCGGCCGATTCGTAGCCGAGCATCACCCACGCCGCGCGGAAGGTCGCGGTTATGTGGCCCTCCGACAGCGCGTCGAGCGCCGGAGTGACCAGTGAGACGGCCGCAAGCGCGCACGACCCGACCGCAACCCACAGAGCAGCTGCGGTGACCCTGTCACGGAGTGCACGAGACGGCTTCCTGTCGAGCTCAGACAGCCAGAGGACAGCCGCTCCGACCACCACGATCGCCGAACCCGTCAACACCCCACGCATGGCGAACGGCAGCACTCCGTAGACCGAGGTGGCCTGCTCGTACGCCGATAACGCCGTCATCGCGGGAGCAACCAACAGCAGCGCTGCTGAGGCACGTGCGGCTCCCACCTGAGCGGCCGTCCACAGCAAGCTCACCGCAAACACGGCCGTGATCACGCCGAGATAGATGCTGGGCCTCCACGCCGAGACACCTGCCGAGACTACCGCAGGAAGCCTCGGCAGGCAGGCGAGCGTGCCGAGCACCGCAGCCCCGCCCAGACCCAACGTCGCCGCGTAGCGAGCACCGATCCTTCGCGCGGCCTCAGTAAGGGCCAGCATGCCGACCGCGAAAAGGACTCCGGCGACCAACATGAGTGACTCTCGGACAGGAAACTTCGCGAACGGTGCGAACGAACTCGGATACTCCCAGCTCGCGAGCAGCCCCATGGCACCCGCTGCCGCGCACACGGCGCCGGCGATAGCGGTCAGAGCGGGGCGCTGGGTCCGGATCACATACGCGCCGAACACCACCAGAACGCTCCAGAGGGTCGTGGTGAAGAAGAGCGAGTCAGCGCCCGAGGGGGCGCTTGTTGCACGCTGGGACAGAGCGAGGAAGGGGGCCGCCCACAAGGTCAGCGCCCCTCCAACAAGTGCGAGCGCGAGTGTCGTCCGCTCCAGGCCACGGATCTGCTCGGCGACCCGCCAGCCTCCCGCTGTGACGACGACCAGGAACGCGACGACCGTGCTGACACCCACAAGCACGGCGTCGGGAAGCGAGTCCATGGCGACCGTCGTCACGAGGAACGACGAGAGGGTGCTCAGCACGGCGGCCGAGAACACCGCTGCAGTGACGAGACGAGCGTTCACCGGGCTCCTTCTGTTGCATCGCATCTCTGCCGAAACAACCCTACGTCGAGAGAAGGGTCGGGGTTTCACCCCCGACCCTTCCGACGATACCAAGAATCTTCGCTCTGGCGAGCCTACTTGTTGTGGCACCTTTCGCAGACGCCACGGTTGTCATAGCGAAGCAGTGCTGACGGAACGGCGCCGGCCGCAACAAACTTGTTGGAGGCAAGCCCGTCAGTACCTACGACTGATGCGGCTCCGGCATTGGATGCCCAGCCGCTCATCGAAGCTGCCGTACCGTGGGCACGGTGGCAGGTCAGACACTCGATCCAGTCGTCCTCGTTGGTAACTGGGTTACCCTGCTCGTTCTTGCCATGAGCCAAAGGCAGGCCAGATGAGCTGTCCTTGACCATGTTGGCCGCGTCCGGGCCTTCGTAGTTGGTCAGAGGCACGTTGATCGGGTGCTTGTGACGAACTGCGAGGCCGCCGCCGTCACCAGCGTTGTACGTTGTGGCGAAGCTAGCCGGAACGCCGGACAGCTGTCCCAGATACGTGCTGTGACAACCAGCGCACCAACCGCTCATGCCCTTGTCCACGTTGGTGGGTCCCGCAGTGGCGGTGGTCAAGGTTCCCATGTCGTAGCCTCTGGCGTACATGGGGGTCGTGTAGTTCGGCTTGTACTCGGGATACTGCGTGTGGAGTCGGAAGCCGTTAACAGGCCAGCCGGTCTCGACAGAAGAGACGAAACCGTTGGGGTTGGGATCCTGCGCCCCGCCCGGTCCGTTGCCTGGACCATAGCCACCGACAGGATTGCCGTTGACGACGGCCTTCAGGATGCGGTAGTTCGCGCTCCCGTGCGGGTCGTGACAGCTGGCGCAATCCATCTTGATGGAGTTGCCGGTGCCGGTCATGAACGCGTTGGCGCCCTGCCCAGCCGTGCTGCCGTCGGCGGCTATACCGTAGTTCTGCGCCTTGGTGTTACCGGCGTAACCTCCGCCGTACGCGCCCCACGAAGAGCCCTTGTACATGTGCGTCGACGTTGTGGCCGTCTCGGCGAGCGAGTCGAAACCGCCGCCGTTGAGAAGACCGCCGGGAGTCCCGTAGGTTGAGTCGCCTTCCCAGATACCCTGCTGAACGTTGGTATCGGCACCCTGGCTCGTAGCGTCGTGGCAGGCGTAGCAGAACTGCCACATCTCAGTTGCAGATGTCACCAGCAGAGCTGAAGAGTGCTGATTGTTATTGGCATCGGTCCAGCCGATGGTGCTGACTGACGTGTGTGCGCGGTGACAACCGGCACACGCATCGGTGTCCTTCAGATAGTTGCCGTGAATCGCGAAGTTCGCGAACGCGGCCGTCGGCAATGCCAGTGCGGCAAGGGCGACGAGGACAGTTGCGAAGAAGAGTCGTGAAGCTTTCATGCGGTCCTACACCTCCCTTGCTGACAGATCGTTGGCTTCGGCCTGAACCTTGGTGCGCCGCATGGAGACCACTGCGAAACCGCCGAGCAGCAGAGCCGGAATCATGAGCTTGCTGCCTCCTGAAACCACGCTGCTCACCATGGGCGTGAGGTGATCTTCGACGAACGGGTCGGCCTTCGGCGGAACAATCCTGGTGTTCCTCGACGCCCAGTAGACGCCGCCGTTGCCGATCCAGTTCTGCGTGCCGCCGGCCAGGGTGTATCCGTTGGCCGGGTCCTGCAGGTACTTCAGGATGTTGGCCTTGGAGTCCCACTTCATGGCCTTCGCGGGGCACGACGAGACGCACGCCGGCTCGTGGGCGAGTTCAGGGACGTTGACATCGGTCAGCGTTCCGCCACTCGGGAGCACCAAAGGACTCGGCCAGACGTACGTCTTGGGAGCGGGATCGACCGAAGTCTGGACTCTGGTCGACCTGGTCGGCAGAGCGGTGGCGGCGTCTACGACACCGTCGGCTCCGGCGCGACCGGTACAGAGCGTGCACTTGTTCATCTTGACCTGACCGGCATACTGACCGGTCTCGTAGGCAGGACCCACCTTGGGATACCCACCCTGCTGGCAGCCGATCTCACAAGGCCTGGGGCCGGGGCCCGCCTTGCAGAGAGTCGGTGCGCACAGCCCGGTGTTCACACTGACGGCACCGGTTGCCTCTTGCTTGATCGCACCGCGCGGACACTCCTTGATGCACGGGGCATCAGGGCAGTGCCAACACGAAAACCTCATGTGCGGTCCCATGTCTCCGCGCCGCAGGCTCTTGATAGCGAGGCGCTGACGCGGGTTGACGATTGACTTCTGCGGGATCACTTGGGAGATATCGGTCGGCAGCTTGAGGTTCCACTCACGCTTGCAGGCCGTTACGCACCCGTTGCATCTCATGCACTTGTCGACGTCTTGCAGGATTGCCATAACAGTCATCGGTCACACCTCCCTATATCTTCTCGATGCGGCAAAGACAGGCCTTGAACTCTGGAATCGTGGTGTTCGCGTCCATCGCGTCGATGGTGAGGTCGTTGGCGCGGGAGCCGGTCGAAAGACCCTTCTCTCCCCAGTGCCACGGAATCGCAACGACGCCGGCGGCGACCTTCTGACCTGCGGAGAGACCACTGCCGACACGTGCGATGAACCCCTGGCCGTAGTTGGCCGGACTCACGAAGTTGCCGGCATTGTCGGCAACACGGGCAGTGACGACTCGTACCATGTTGCCGTCCTTGATTCCTGCAATACGTGCGTCCGCCGAGTTGATCTCGATCCACGGCTGCGGCTCGAGCTCGACGTTGAACCAGTTGTTACGGGTGATCGGGCCACCCTGGAAGTGCTCCACACACCGGACGGTAGTCAGAACGAGCGGGTACGTGCTCGACGTGCCGACCGCTGAGCCCGAGTACAGGAGGTTCCTGGCTCCGACCGCATTGATGGCGGTGTCGAGTGTGGAGTTGTAGCCGAACCCGTTGGTCGGGTCATCGGCGATCGCGGGCGACGGCGTCTCGTAGGGCTCCACGTGAGACGGGAACCGTCCGGGGACGACGTGGACGCTCGGCTTCAAACCGTTACTGAAGAGCGGCTTGTCTGCAAGCACGTGCTTGGTGGGAGCGCCGATCGTCCGGTACCAACGCGCGTAGTTGTAGATCGTGCTGCCCGTGGGAGTCCATGCGGGCTGCGTGACATCGGGCGCGAAGAGGCGCGTGCACGAGTCGGGACTCATGAAGAAGTCCGGCTGGTCGCCGGCGATCTCGTTGTTGTTGTAGAACACGCGACGATTGACGAGCCAGCAGTAGCCCCACTTGTGGGTGGCAAGCACGCCGTACGGATCCTGGCGATCGCGGCTCTTGGAACGGTTGAACACTCCCCAGTCAGTGTACTCGGGATAGAGACGCCCGGTCTTGCCGGACTGATCGTATCCCTCGACGTAGATCCAGAGCGTGCCGCCCGAAGTCGTCGTGCCGTTGGGCGTCGTGTAGATGCCCGCACCCGTGCTGCCATTGCCGGCCGCCCACTCGCGGAAGATCATCTCGGCGACGAACTCTGCACCGTTGACCCTGGTGTCTGCGGAGGGAACGAGCGACGCATAGGTGGTGCCGTCCCCGACCGTCACGCCAACTGTCGCGAAGTCGATCGCGGCACTCGACAGGTTGCCGGCCAGCTTGAAGTCGGTCGAGTTCCCGACGCTGGCGATGGTCGCCTTGGGGTCCCAGCCGTAAGGGGTGGCGTAGAGCTTGGTGTAGGCCGTGTCGGCGGTCCAGCCATTGGCGGTCTCGATGTGCTTGAAGCAGTGGGCGTCGTTGAGTGCGCGCGCGAAGCGGAGGAGCAACTCAAGGTCGTCCTTGGAGTTGCCGACCGGATCGATCGCCTTGTAGCGCCACTGCAGGACTCGACCGGAGTTCGTCGCCGAACCGGCCTTCTCCACATGCGAGGCAGCCGGGAGGAGATACGTGACGCCGGTAGCCTTGCGGCCACACCCGGCGGTCTCCGTCTCGAACATGTCGGCAACCACCAGAAGGTCGAGCTCGTGTAGCCCGTCGCGGATCTTGCTCTGGTTGGGCTCGGTGACGGCGGGGTTCTGTCCCCACACGACCGCGGCCTTCACGCTGCCGGAGGCCATGTTGCGGAACATCTTGATGTGGTTGTCGCCGTTGCCCTTTGGCCACAGCCCGTACGTCGCGTCGATTGCGGTCCTCTTGGCGCTGCTGAGCGCGGCGGTCCCGTACGTCGCGTAGTCACCGAACCACTTCAGCGTCATGTTGTAGAAGCCACGCTGCTGCAGCTGCATGATGCCACCAGTAGTGGTGTAAGCATCGTCGTAGCTGAGGTTCATCTGAGAACGTCCGGCGGTACCGTGCACTGGCAGGCCCCACAGCGCATTCACGTAGCGGCCAAAAGCGTTGTAGACCTTTGCCGGGCCGGCTGCCGTGGCCGATATCGCGTGGGTGTAGCTCACGTAGACGGTGGCGCCGTCAGCAATGGTGGACGTGGCGCTCCGAGCGATCGTCGTGTACCCGCTACCGTTTACTACGAGGTCGTAGTCGGTGGCCGCGTAGATCACGGACGCATCCGACTGCACGGCCGTGATAGTGACCGCGGTGTTGTCGTAGTTCTTCCACTGCAGGGCAACCGCCGTAGTCCCAGTCAGCGTCACGACCTCCGCCGGCTGCTCGGACGGATTGTTCGAGTAACCGGGGATGTTGCCGTAAAGCAGGCCCATGTCGGTCGAGCCCTGAACGTTGTGGATGCCACGCAGCGCATTGATGCCACCGCCAGCGCGTCCATTGTTGCCCATGAGCCCCTGCAGGTTGGCGAAGCCCTTGACGTTCTGGGAGCCGCAGGTGTGCTGCGTGATGCCCATCGCGTAGAGAATCGTCGTCGCACGGTAGGTGTCCTGCGGTGCCTGGTCCGTGGTACCGGAGTACGTGACAAGACACACCTGCTTGTCGAGAATCGTCCCCGTCGCCACGCGCGTGATGGTCCCGGTTGCCGCGAAGGTATAGTCGGTCCCATTCGAGTAGTTTGTCAGGCCATCGAGGCTGGTCACACTTGAGACCGTGACGCCCGATGCCCACAGCGGTATGGCGTCCTGCGCTGTGGTGGCCGCACCATTCTGGAAACCGGCCGTCTGTGTGAAGCGGACCTTCATCTTCTTATCCACGAAGGCCTTGCCCACGCTCGAGCAACGGCTGTTGGCAATGATCGCGTCGCCCACCAGTGAGATATCGGTGTCGGCGCATTCGCATATCTCGACTACCTTGGCCGTCGTGTACGGCGCGACGTGCGCCTTGAGGCGGTTGTACACCGTATTGCCGGTCTGGCAGTTGGTGGACTTGGTGGGGAAGTTCGAGATCGTGTTCTCCGCGGTCTCCGTGGTGGCGACTGCCCCAAGGGTGTTCACTGACCCGCGGACATAGTCCGTGTCGGTGCCGTTGACCAAGAACCGCGCGTCGGTGTACTTCGCGCTACCGGCGACGGTCGCCGAGGTCTTGCTCTGGAGAGACGCGCTGCCGTCCGTGTAGAAAGTGCCGTTCCCAGTCTGGTTGAGATAGGCGAAGAACGCGGTCTTGGCAGCCGTCGAGACGCTCGTCCCAGACTCCATCTGGTCGATGATGTACTTGATCACACCGTTCTGGAACGCGATGTCCGTCCCAGGGCGGATGCGTACGTAGTCATCAGCCTGCTGGGCGGTGCGGTTCTTCCGCGGATCGATCACGATCATCCGGGCGGCCTGCTTGCTCGACCTGGCGTCGCTGCTCGCAAAGAACTGCTTGGGATACCTCGCCCGGTTTATGTGGGCCATGCACGCCGGATGGTTCTCAGACGGGTTGGCTCCCCACACAACTACCAGGGTCGAGTTGGCGATGTCCTGCCAATGGTTCGTCATTGCACCGCGACCGAATGCGGCGGCCAGACCGGCCACCGTGGAGCTGTGTCAAATTCGGGCCTGATGCTCGACGTTGCTCGTACCGAAGTTCGCGATGATCTTGCGGTATACGTAGTTCATCTCGTTGTTCATGTGAGACGAACCGAAGAACGCAACGCTCTTGCTATTGAAGGTCTTGCCGTTGGCTTCGTCCCAACGCGCGGTGTCGTACTCGCGGGCCGTCTTGAGCTTGCCAGCGATATCAGCCATTGCGACGTCGAGCGGGACTGGGTTCCACGGTTCATCGCCGAGACGCCAGTAGGCCACGCCGCCGCCGTAGGTGTAGCCGCTACCCGTGTACGCCGGCCCGGTCCAGCCGGTCGGACTCGCCCCGAACGTCGTGGCGGCCGGCTTGGCGGCGAACACGGAATTGACGGGATGCGTGGTCTCCCACGCACCGATACGGTACGGGTTGTTGACAAGCTGCAGCGAGCCCGCGCCCTTGGCGCACAGTCCGCCGGAGTTCATCGGGGACTCGAAGTCACCGTAGATGTCGACGACCTTGCCAGCGTTCGCGCCGGTGAGCGCAGTAACGACACGCTGTCCGCAGCTGGCAGAGCAGTAGGGACACGTGGTGTTTGTGACTTTGTAGTCTGTCGAACTCTCGTAGGCGAGTGCCTTAGCGGCGTCAAACGCGACTTCGAACCCGCATCCGGCTGCCGTTGCAGCAACGGCCGCCGAGGTCACAAACGCGCGTCTGCTTATCCCGTTGGCCGGTTGCCCGGTGTCTTTAGTTGCCATTCCTCCATCCCTCTCTCTCAGTTGAAGCAGAAGATCAGTCGCGGCTTCCGTCGTGCAGCAGATGGGAACGCCAGCAGCTAGGAGGTCGACCCTCCCTTCACGCTGCGATCGCCGATCGGAAGCCCCCAAAAAGAAGAACCGAAGCACCGCAAGGCCAAGTGAGGCCCAGACAGTGGTCCGGTTCGAGAACACAACATTTTGACGATCTCCTTACCCCGAAGAACAACGCATCGCAAAGGAATCGCCCGCGAGCGGACGTTCCGGCCGGATGCGTTCTCCTTTCCAAGGAAGGGAGGCTCCACTGTTTCCGGTGAAACCCGACGGCCTGGGTGCCCTAGCGCCGGAGGCGCCGTAGGCAGAGAGGCTCGGAGATCGCGCTGTTCTTCTGATTTCAAGTGCGGTTCGCGCCGGGTTGCCGGACCCTGACAGCTGGCCTGCAAGACGCAGACCCCGCATCCGTACCGTACACCTCAAGGGAGATTGCGGCAAGTGTTACAAAGTCGCACTTTCCTTATTGACTTCCCTACCCAGATAAACGGACCTGAATTCTTCGACGTTCACCGCTCGGACTTCAGCGAGCACCGCCAGCCATCTCAGCTCCCGATCCTGGGTCGCAAGCGCCTTCGCCCTCCAGGTCATGGATATCAGAATCGCCTGGCGCTCCGTGACCTGCAGCTTCTCGATGAGGCTGCGAACGTCGGACTCAGAGTGCTCCTCGAAGCTGATGAGGTCGCTCAGCACAACGCCCTCCACGACACGACCCTGATAGAGGGGCTCGTCTTCGATGGGCGCGATCAGGCGCAGGCGGGACTTGGCGGCCACGGCCGCAATCTCCTGCACCTCGGCGAGAGCGTCGACGAAGTCAGGCGTGACGATGATGCGGGTCTTGCGCCTGCGCACAAGCAGCGGCAACAGGAGAAGCGGCGAGAGGCACAGCAGCCAGTACAGCGGCTTGCTCGGCAGCGGTATGGCCGGGAGGGCGGCGACGGGCCAGCCCCAAACCTGGACTTGGTTGTTCTCTCGGTCGGTGACGTAGATGCGCCCGCGTGCGTCAAGCGCGATGTCGTTCGGGTAGTTGAATTGACCCGGCCCGAACCCGCGCGAGCCGAACTGCGTCAAGGTCTGGCCTTTGACGCCAAAGACCCGTACGTCGTTGGCCAACGCGTCAACTACGTACAGGCGCTCGCGATCATCTATGGCGATGCCGCGAGGGATTCCGCTTGCGTCGATGAAGCTCTTGAAGGTGCCCTCCGGAGAGAACACCTGAATCCGTCGGTTGTTACCGTCAGAGATGTAGATGTTGTTCTTCTTGTCGGCCGCGACCCCGTTGGGGAACAGGAACTCACCCGGGGAATCGCTGGGCCGAGTGACCTGAGCGGTCTTCCCAAACATGGCTGTTCGCGAGCCGTCGGCCGAGAAGTAGACGACGCGGTGATTCTTGGTGTCACCAACGTCTGTGACGCGAAGCTGACCCTTGTTGTCAAAACCAAGCGCGAGCGGCGTCCAGGTCAGCTTCTCGTTCTTGGGCTCGAACGTGCGAAGGAACTTGCCGTTGAGGTCGAAGATGCTGATGCTCCGCAGCCGGCGGTCGGTGACCCAAACCTCGTTGCCCTTGATTGCCAGATGAACCGGGTTAGTCAGCTTCTTGCCGTCGGAAAGCGTGTCGAAGGAGGACAGGAAGCGCCCTTGGCTGGAGAACACGCTGACGCGCTTGTTGCCAAAGTCGACGACGTAGACGCGTCCGTCAGGGCCGACAGCGACGCCGACGGGGCGCTTGAGCGTGTTGGCGCCCTCGCCGGAGAACGCGAAGAGGAACTGAGGCGGGGTGATCGCCGTGGCCCCAGGGGGTGCAACCCCAAGGGACGGAAGCCGCTTGTTCTGACTGTAGTAGTAGGCGACGTAGGCGAGGATCGCCAACAGGAGGAGCAGGAACGTAAGCAGCACGATGCGCCGTCGACGCTCCGGCCCCGTCAGCTTGCTGGGGTCCCTCTGCTGCGACGGTGGAATGCGAGAACCGAATCCAGACCCGGCCGGGGCCTCGGCTGGAACCGTCGGAGCCGGTATCTGACTAGGATCCATTGGACACCCGCTTCAACCCTTCAGTCGCCAATGCGTTGCCGGGCTCAAGCACCAGGACCTCTCGGTAGGCCTCGGCCGCCTTGTCGCGCTGGCCGGTGGCCTCGTAGAGCTCCCCGACAAGCGCAAGCGCCTCGACCGACTGCGGATCGAGCGCAGAAGCGATCCGCGCCTCGACCAGCGCCTTTGCGGGGTCGGTCGGCTTGAGCTTCTTGGCCTCAGCGAGACGATCATCAAAGTTGCCGAGCTTGTCGAGTTCGATCTGCGGCTTGTCGACGCCGGGCGCAGCGTGGACCGAGCGCCTGAAGTACTCTGCCGCCGAGGCCAGGTCCTTCTTGGACAGCAGCAGCATGCCGTAGTCGTAGTTGGCCTCGGCCATGTTGGGGTCGAACTTCAGCGTGTAGAGGAGATACTCCTCGTAGCCGTCCATGATTCCGAGCTCTCGATAGCTCACAGCAAGAGCGTAGCTGGCGTCCGCCGAGTCGCGGCGCAGCCGGAGCGCCCCCTTCAAGAAACCGACGGCCTCTTCGTACTTCCGTTGTTCCATCAGAGCGATCCCCAAGTAGAAGTAGGCCGTTTCCAGCGGACTCGAACCGACGCTGGTCGTGTCCTTCTCGGTGAGGGAGACGACTTTGCGGAAGTAGCCCTCCCCCTCCTTCCACTTCTTCTGCTTGAGATACTCAAATCCCACGCCCGAGAGCGCCGGAACAAAGCTCGGGTTGACTTTGAGAATCGCCTTGTACTGCCCGATGGCCTCGTCATCACGACCCGCCACAGCGAAGGCTTGCGCCAGACGCATGCGCGTGTCGAAGTTGTTGGGGTTCGCGCGCAGTTTCGCCGTCAGTGATGCGATTTCGCGAGTCGAAGGCGAGGCATCTCGAATCCTCTTGTTCTGTGCCCACACCGAGTACCCCAGGTAGCCACCGACCAACACCACGAGCACAGCAACGACCACGATCACGGCGTCGAGAGGTCGTATCTGCCTGAAGCTCGGCACGCGGCGGTTCCTTTCCTTGTGAAGTGGCCGGTTCCAACGGTACTCAGCGCGGGGTGGCAAGAACCCCACCGAATCTAGGGGTGCACTCGTGCGGTGTCAAACGTGCGCCCTGACACGCCACGGAGCTGGCCGTCGATGCAAGGGGGGTCTTGTCGTCGAGCCAGGCTGACGGGCTGAGCCTGCTATTTCACTCTGATGGTCTTGGTGCCGCTCCTAGACGACGTGTAAGTCGTTAGGCCGGAGGTGCCACCCGAATACGTCGAGACGAAGCGCCAGTAGCCCTTGTACCTCGGCTTGAAGCTGTAGCGGTAGGATCCGTTGGACACGCCAACGCGAGCGGTTCCGGCGTTCTTCCACCTTCTGCCGACCTTGCGCTGCATGGTGATCGATACGACACCCGGAGCAGCCGCGTGCGAGATGGAACCCGACACGGTGTAGGACCTGCGAACCTTCGCGCTGCTCTTGCCGGCGATACTGGTCCACGTTCCTAGAGTGACCGACTGCGCAGCCGGAGGCACGCCGACCGAGTTGACGGCGGTAGTGGCCATGAGGCCCATCCCGTCAGTGGCACGAACCGTGATGGTAAGCGCCGACATCTCGCCAGACGCGAACGGATAGGTCCAGGTTGTGTTGGTCGGCATGCTCGCAAGGTTGTATTGGGTCGCGTCAGCAACCCACGTCGAGCCGTTCCAGAACTTGCTGTCCAGGGCCCGCTGAATCCGGACTTCGACCTTCAGCACACCAACGCCTGCGTCCCACGCAGTACCGCTTATGGAGCCGGCCGGGAGAGAGAAACCGGAAGCGTGAGAGGTGATGACGGGAACCGGTGCGCCAAGTCCATACGAGCCTGCCTGGTTTGCTCCAGCGTTGGTGAACCGGACGATGGTCTCGTTGCCGCCCACCACGATCCAGCTATCGGGGCCGGTCATTTGGACGCCATACAGATCGTTGGCCGAACCCGTTGTGGCAAGCGCGATCCATGTCGGTGTGGCGGAAGAGGCGTTCGCGGTGTAGTACAGCTTGCCCTGGTTGCCCACCACCACAAGGTGATCCGCGTCGTATGCGTCCAGTGAGTTCGACAGGAAGCCGGATGCAATCCACTGATCCGACCTTGTCCAGACGCCGGCGGCAGATCTACGCAGAAAGTAATTGCTGCCGAGCGAACCCGCGGAGAACGTGGCATAGGCGACGTCTGCGTCAGCGGCGGTCACAGCTGTAGGCGACCAAGCAGGCGCTCCGGAAGTCGCCGTGTCGGTGGTCCATGTCGACCCGCCGTCGACGGTGCGATACACGATCGTACGAAGGGGCCCTGGCGTGGGCGGGTTGGTGTAGGGCGCGGTGGGAGGGGCCGTGTAGGTTCCAACTGCAAGTGCCACGTTGCCACCGGGGGCGGCGTCAATCGAGGTCAGAGAGGCGTACGTCGGCTGAGGAATAGGTCCGATAAGGTCGCCACCGTCGAGCGGGAGAAAGAACGGGCGAAATGTCGGTGCCCAGAGCCCGGCGCTCTTGCGCGAAATCGCGCCGACATCCCCATAGGTGGCGGTTCCCTGCTGCCCACCAACGGCGACAGGACCGCCGCTCAAGTGCGCGACGTCGTTAATCTGAGTCGTCCCGCCGAAGTTGGGAACGCCGCCGAAGACCGGCGAATCCTCCGTCCAACTGACCCCGCCGTTTGAGGTTGTGATCGCTACGTCCTGGGAGTAGGCAACAGCGGTCGCAGACAATCCGTCAGCGGAAGCGCCCACCGCCCACGTGTACCGATTGGGAAGCTGAGTGGGTCTCCAGCTCAGGCCTCCATCGGCCGTGTAGGCGACAACGCCGTCGTCACCAGAGTATCCCCCCGCGAGATAGCCGTGTGTTGCGTCCGAGAAGGAAACCCCCCGGACACTCTGTGCGGGAACGGCCACCCCGACCCCCGCCTGCAAAATCACCGCGGCGAATAGAGCCATCGCAGCACAGCGACGAACTACCTTCATGCGAATCACTCACTTCAAAACTCAAACGACCGCTCGGCCGGTTTATCGAGCGTGTCGATTACTCACACTGCGGAGCGTAGCAACAAATGAACCAGCCTTGCTTGTGAATTCTCTAATGTGAGGTGTTGGCGAGGCTCTGAGCTGGGATGATGCCGACATAAGAGAGGGCCCCGTCTCCGGGGCCCGTCTCCCATCGCTGACTCTAGAAACAGCGACGTTCTTTGCGATTCGCTCTTTCGAGCGTTTGCGAGCGAGGCTGTGTGAGGCCCCGAAACGCCGCCGTCCTATGCGGTGCCTGCCGCCACGTGAGTGGAAACGGTCAGGACCAGCGCAGCGATGTAGTTACTTCGCACTGCTGGATCACCTCCTTTTGGACAGCGGGCCGCGGGATTGCGCCCTCGGAGTTCTCCGTGCCCGTCACGACAGCGAGGAGCGTGCCGAGAAAGGACACGATTCGGATGGAATCCGGTGAAAGGCGCACCGTACACTGCGAGTGACCGACCGCTATCGCCGAGGAGCCCGCCGTGCCTCTGTCTCAATCCATCGCCGACGCCGTCGCCCGATCCGTGCGAACCATCGACGGCGCCGTCGACTCCGGGACCCGCGCGCCCTCACTGGCATCGCTCGCGCGATCGGCTCACGTCTCGCCAACTCATCTGCGTCGAGCGTTCGTCGAGATGGTCGGGCTCTCTCCGCGCGCGTACGCCGACGCCCGTCGGGCCGACCGTCTGCGTTGCCAGCTCGCCGACGGCACCGACGTCTCCACGGCCATCGCCGGTTCCGGGTACGGCTCGGCGAGCCGGGTATACGAGCGCACCGACGATCTTCTCGGCATGACGCCCGCGCATGCGAAGCGCGGAGCACCGGGGGAGACCATCCGCTACACGCTTGCGGACACCTCGCTCGGCCGGCTCGTTGTCGCAAGCACCGACCGCGGTGTGTGCCTTGTGGCGTTCGGAGATTCCGACGTTTCCCTCGCCGATGAGGTCGCTCGCCGGTTCCCCCGCGCGACAGTTGTTCCCGCCGAGGGGGCATCGCGTGCGTGGGTGGAGGCCGTTGTCGAGCTGATCGACTCACCCGCTGGTCCCGACGCGCAGTCCGCCGCGTGTCTTCCACTCGACGTGCGCGGCACGGTCTTCCAGCACCAGGTATGGACGGCACTGCGCGAGATCCCGCCCGGCCGAACGGTCACCTACTCGCAGCTCGCGGCGGCCATCGGCCGGCCCGCTGCCACGCGGGCGGTGGCAGCGGCCTGCGGTGCGAACCCGACCGCCGTCGTCGTGCCGTGCCACCGTGTCATCGGCGCCGATGGATCGCTGACCGGCTACAGATGGGGAGTCGAGCGAAAACGCGTGCTGCTCGACCGCGAAGGTGCTGAGCACGGGTAGTCGTACCTGCCCGTCGGCGGGCGCGAGAAGCTGCCGACCTGTCGGCACAAGCGTTGCTCCCAGTGAGCTATGAAGATCCATCGCATACAAAGCGTCGCAGCCTACAGTCACCTCATCGAGACGGATGAGGCGCTCTATCTGGTCGACGCCGGGATGGTCGGCCACGGTCGTTCGATTCTTCGCAAGATTCGCGATATCGGGCGCGACCCGAGCGAGATCAAGCTGGCCATCGTCACCCACGGACACGCCGATCACTTCGGCGGCCTCCCCGAGATCCTCGACGAGGTGCCCGGGTTCGAGATCATCACGCACCCCGAGCACGCCAAAGTCGTAGCCACCGGAAGCGTCCTCATCTCGCCGGGGCTGAACCCCTACTCCAAGTTCTACGAGCTGCTCGCGCGCAATTCGCTCCCTCGTATCGGCCTGCGTGGAGTGGGCACGGTGATCGCACTCGATGATGGAACGCGTCTGGACGAATACGGCCTTCCCGGCCGAATCGTCTACACGACCGGTCACAGTAGCGGCGACATATCGCTGCTTCTCGACGACGGTAGCGCCTTTGTTGGCGACGCCGTTCAGGGCCGCCGGATTCCTGGGCTGACCCCTCCCGAGATGCCCAACATGGCACTCGATGTCGACGAGGTCTTGGCGAGCTGGCAAGTCCTGCTCGATGCCGGAGCTACCACCATCTACCCGGCTCACGGGAGCGTGGTCACCGACGACGACCTCCGACCCGTCCTTCGCCGTCACGTCGCCCGCCGAGAAGCGCGCTGGACCAGCCACCAGCCGCAGGTGTAGTCCGGCCCGGCTCGAGCCTCGTACGTTCGGTACGCCTCGCGCGCATTCCCCGCATGTCATACTCTCCGCGAGGTGACCACATGGCCAAGCGTTTCCCCGGCGCCCCCGACGGCGCCCTTCAAATCGCGGGATCCACCCTCTACGTGCCGGGCCTGACCAACTCCGGCTACGTGGACGGACTGATGATCGACACCGGGCCCGAGGAGTCCATCTACGAGTTCGCCTCGGCGGATCGCCTTGCGATCACGCACGGACACGCCGACCACTTCGCGTGCGGCGCCTACCTTCGCAAGCGCGGAGCGACTGTTGTGGCCGCGCGGGACGACGCCGCAATGGTCGAGAACCCCGACATCAACATCCGCGGGATGTTTTCGTGGGCCAAGCCCGGCGATATTCTGGTGAGCAAGCTCTTCAAGGGGATTCCGTGCCGCGTCGACGCGCTCGTCGAAAAGTGGCGTGACCCGCGCGCGAAGCCGGTGGGCCTGCCCGGCCACACGCTCGGCCACACCGGATTCCTGACCGACGACAAGGTGCTGTTCACCGGTGACGCGCTCTACCTGGAGGCGCTCTGGGCGCGCCATCCCCTGCCCTACGCGATCGATCCCGATCTGGTCGCGACGTCGCTCAAGTCCCTGCGCGCCGTCGACTTCGATTGGCTCGTGCCCGGCCACGGCACGCTCGTAGACCGCGAAACCGCCGAGAAGGACATCGCCTTCCACCTCGAGCAGATCGAGGACATCGAGGCGAGCATCCTCGAGATGCTCATCAAGCCGAAAACGACCGAGGAGTGCATCGCCGCCGTCTCGGAACAGCGCGGCCTCTCGGACAACCCCGCCCAGTACTGGCTCGCCGTCACCACCGTGAAGGGCTACCTCGGCGATCTGCTGAGCCGGGACCTTCTGGAGTTCTCCGTCGTCAACCACGCGGGGATGTGGAAGACGGCGGAGTAGAGCTCTCTACCCCGGCTGAACCGCGATCGCGATCCGGTCGACGATCTCGTCCAGGATCTCTCTCGACGTCGCAAAGTTGAGCCGCGCGAATCCCGCTCCCTCGGCACCGAAGTCGAGGCCTGCCGAGAGCGCGACCTTGCCGCGCTCGAGGATCGCCTTCTCGGGCGCGTCGCCGAGACCGAGTTCACGGAAGTCCAGCCAAGCCAGGTAGGTGGCTTCGGGCACCTCGAAGCCGACCGTCGGCAGCTCAGCTGCGAGCCGCGCGGCAAGGTAGTCGCGCTGCGCGGTGAGATGAGCGCGTACGGTCTCGAGCCACGGCTCGCCTGCCGTCCACGCCGCGTACGTCGCCTCGGCGCCGGGGGAACCAACCGCGCCCAACAGGTGCCTGGGAAGCGCCTTCAGCTCGTCGGCGATACCCTGATGCCCGATGTGCGCTACGGCGCAGTGAAGTCCCGCGATGTTGAAGGCCTTGCTCGCCGCCGAGATGGTCACCGTTCGAGCCGCGATCTCGTCGCCGAGTGATGCGATAGGCACGTGCGTGCCGCCCGGGTGCGTCAGATCGCCCCAGATCTCGTCGCTGATCACGAGCAGGTCGTGACGCTCCGCCACCTCGGCAATCGCAGCCAGCTCCTCTGCGTCTAGGATCCGACCGGTCGGGTTGTGCGGATTGCACAGCAGGATCACACGCGTTGTGGGGTCGATCGCCGCAGCGAGCCGTTCGGGGTCAATGCGCCAGCCGTCGGGGTCGAGCGGACAGTCGATGATCCGCCGACCGGTGGAGGTCACCGCCGGAAAGAACGGGAAGTAGACCGGCGTGAACAGAACGACCCCGTCACCCGGCTCGGTGTGCAACCAGACTGCGGTCTCCACCGCCTGCATGACATCGCAGAACACCCGGACCTTCTCGGGGTCGGGGCGCCAGCCGTGCCGCTTCTCCTCCCACGCCGAGAAGACCTCCGGCAGCTGCGCCGCAGCCGCAAAGTTGTAGCCGAAGTCTCCGCACTCGGCGAGCGCTCGGACGGCCTCGACGGTGACGGGCGCGGGGGCGAGGTCCATGTCGGCGACCCACGCCGGGATCACGTCGTCGTCATAGCGCGACCACTTGATGCACGTCAGGGCACGCAGGCGCTCGAGGTGTGCGCCCAGGTCGCCCTCACCCGTACGCGACGACGGAATCGATTCTCTGCCGGTCATGTCGACCTCTCCTCGGGGCGCGGCCCTGCCAAGGGGTGCATACCCCGGGAGATTGGCTCGGAAGCGAGTGCGCTACTCAACCAGCTCGAACGTGATGTCGCCCACCCCGCGCACGACCTTGAGCGTGATCTTGGGGCCCGGCTGGCTCCACGCATCGTTGGTCTTCACGTTGCCGCTGCCGTTGAACCCGTTGCTCGACACGTTGCCCAGCCCGTCGCCGCCGCCGGTGATCTGCACGCCCACGCTCTTCGGCAGCCGCACGGTTGTCTCGCCCACGCCGGTCGTGATAGTGCCCGACACGTCGGTGGAGCGCGGTCCGCTGAGGTCGATCTTGGTCTCGCCCACCCCGGTGACGGCCTCGAGGTAGCGAACATCAACGCCGCTCAGATCGACCATCGCCTGCCCTGCACCCAGCTTCAGCGAGACGTTGGTGGGGACGCCGCTTGCGAGCGCGAGGTCCCAGCTGTTCTCCGCCTGACCCCACTTCATCGGGCCGCCAGCCTCGGGCTGGCCCACGTAGAGCACACCGACGGAGTCTCCTTGTGCCGATTTCACCCGGTAGGTGACCTCTGGCTTCCAGCTCGATGGGTTGTACTTGAACTCGCCGGTGAAGCCCGCGGTCCGACTGGACACGCTCGTGACCGCCAGGTCGCCCACGCCCATCCGAATCGTCGCGTCGATGCGGTCCGCCCCGCCCAGCGGTGCCGAGGTCGTCTCGGTGCTGCTCTTGCCCGGCTCGCCGCCGAACACCTTCTGCGAGTCCGTCAGCGGAACGCGAGTGCATCCGGCCGAGAACACAACGGCTCCAACAACCAGCACTCCCGCAACCGCGACCAGTGTCTTCTTGCTCATCACGCCCTCGCCTCCTCGCCGATTGCGACGGCCGGAGTCTCCTGCGCGGCCGCGCCCTCGAAACGCCCGACCAGCATCGTCTTGGCCCACTGCCCGTGCGCGTACCCGATGCCCTTGGCGATCCACAGCGTCACAAAGAAGCCTAGAATCCCCAGCGCCATCACGAGCGGCATCGCCCACGGCTGGATCAGGTAGCCGTAGTCGAGGTCACGCAGGATCGGCTGCTTCAGCACGACCTGAAGTATCGGCAGCGCGACGATAGCCGCAGAAATCGACAGCGAGGTCACCATGATCGTGAAGTAGATGATGCCGAGCGGCAGCTGCAGCAGCATGTACAGCATCGTCGTCCACGTGCGGTAGTCAGCAAGCCACGACTTGATTCGCGTCCACAGGTTTCCCTGCACGCCCAGAGTCCGAGGTCTTCTGGGCATGCGCACGCCGAGCAGACCCTCGACCATGCGGCCCTCGGCCAGCGAGATCGCCCGCACGACCGCGAGGAAGACCAGCGCGAACGGGATGCCGATGATCAGGATCGCCAGTCCGAAGGTCAGCGAGAGCCCTATCGTCACGATCGTGAAGTACGCAACGCCGGTGGCGAGCGCGAGGAGCGCGTAGAACAGGGCGCCGTACGCCGAGGGGTCGATGACAACGCCGAAGAACCGGCCGATCGGCGAACGACCGAGCTTGCTCTTTGGAGCCGCGGCCGCGGGCTTGCGCAGCGCCTCGGCAACCGTCGCCTCACTCTCGCGGTAGGCGGTAGCGATCTCCTCGGGTGTGCCGTAGGCCTCGATTGCCGCCTCCACGGCCTCCGGGCTTCCGTCGCCCTCGGCAACAGCAGCGCGCAGGTAGTCCTCGGCGTCGTAGAGCGCGTCCTGCACCAGCGCCGGATCGGCGCCGGCGAGCGCCGCTTTGAGTTGTGCGAGGTATCCCTCGACCGTGTTAGACAACGTTACCCTCCAGTGTCGCGTCGACAAAGGAGCGAGTGCGCTCCCACGCCGACTTCCATTCCACTAGCGCGGCCTGGCCGCGCTCGGTGATCGAGTAGTACTTTCGAGGAGGTCCCGAAACGCTCGGCTCCACTCGGCTTGCGAGCAGGCCGTTCTCCTCCATCGAGCGCAGGACCGGGTAGAGCGTCCCCTGCTTGACCGGGACGCCTTCACCCCAGGCTCCCTCGATGCTCTTCGCGATCTGATAGCCATAGAGCGGCTCGGCCGAGCGGCCCAGAATGGCCAGCAGGACAAGCGAGACCGTGCCGCCGTTGAGCTCCTTCTGGAACTTCTTCAGCGTGATGTCGGTCGTCGGATCCATGGCCACCTCCCCTTCATGTTCGCCGATGTACTGCATCCGCTAGTGCGAAGTTCGTACTAGTTCATGGAAATACTACTACGAACTTCGTACTAGTCAAGAGACGAGTTCAGGGGGTTTCGCCAGCGCCCTGAACGGATACCCTCTGATAGTGAACAAAGACAACTCGAAAGGAGCCGTTCCATGGCAAGCGTCAAGGGAACCAAGACCGAGCTGAACCTGCTCAAGTCCTTCGCCGGCGAGTCGCAGGCGCGCAACCGCTACACGTACTTCGCCAGCGTGGCAAAGAAGGAGGGTTTCGAGCAGATCTCGGCGATCTTCACCGAGACCGCCGACAACGAGCGGGAGCACGCCAAGGTCTTTTTCAAGTACCTCGAAGGGGGTCCCGTCGAGATCACGGCGACCTACCCCGGCGGCAAGATCGGGACGACGTCGGAGAACCTCGCCGCCGCAGCCGCCGGCGAGAAGGAAGAGTGGAGCGAGCTCTACCCCGCCTTCGCCGACCAGGCCGAAGCCGAGGGCTTCAGCGACATCGCCGAGTCGTACCGCCGCATCGCGATGGTCGAAGTGCACCACGAAGACCGCTACAACCGTCTACTCGCCAACGTGGACGGCGAGAAGGTCTTCAAGCGCCTGCTTCCGCACAAGTGGATCTGCCGCAACTGCGGCTACGTGTTCGACGGCATCGAGGCACCGGACGTGTGCCCCGCGTGCAAGCATCCGCAGGCCTACTTCGAGCTCCTCGCCGAGAACTACTAGGACCTGATCCGACCAAGAGAGCCCCGACCGTTGCGTAAGGCGGTCGGGGCTCTTTGCGTCTCTTCACACCGACTGTTCCAAGGGACCCGCAACCCGCGAGACGAAGAGCGCGAATTCGTGCGATTCGCTCATTCGAAGTGCTCAGACTGCCGATACCAGAGGAATAGGACTGTTCGATCAGAGGGGTACTCATGCTCCGTTCCACGCGCGCCTACCTGAGCATCGCCATCGCGGCGGTTTCGATGCTTGTCTGGCCGATCGCGGCACAAGCTGTGGTCACGATCACGCCCGGGGGGTTCACCCCTCCCCCGATCAAGGTGGCCGTGGTCCGTTCGCAGACGACGCTCGACTGGCTCAACTACCGGCGCACACCCAGCCGCTACCCCCACGGAAGCAAAGAGGCCGCGCTGCTCTACTATCTCCAGGGACGCGGCTATGACGTCACAGAGATAGTGGGCGATCGTGACCTGCTCAATTCCGACGCTCTCAAGCGGTTCGACGTAGTCGTGTTGCCCTCGATGTACGCCCTGGGAAGGCCCGCCAGCGAGTCCCTGGCCCGGTATGTCGCCGGCGGTGGCGGACTCGTCGCCACGATGTCATCGCCTCGAATCGATCCCGCGCATGCGCCGAGGCGCGGTCAAAAGGAGAACATGAACGAGTGGTGGTGGCGGGTCATGGGCTCAAACTATTGGGAGTGGGGACCGCTGTCCGCGGTGTACCAGGCCAAGTTCATCAACGACGGAGCCTACACCCCTGCCTTCACCATCCGGCCAAACACCGCGAGCCCCATCGTTTCGGGAGTTCGGGAGATTCTCTCGGCGCGCGGATTCGGTGACGACCTTGCTGGAGTCGTGGTCTATCACCCCGCCGCAAACATCGAGATGTCGATTCCCATCCCCGGCGGGGTGGACCGCCAGTCGGCGGCCGACTTCAACCTGCTGACTTCCTCGGTCAAGAAGCGCTATCCGGGAACTTACACGGCCGTGCTTGGTACTCGCTTTGGCAAGGGGCGCTCCGTGAAGTTCTACTACGGGGCGACCGACTTCCTCCAGAACTACAACACGGCCCTCTACTCGCGCCCCACGCCAACAGGCTTTCCGCAGGGCGAGGTCGCCGAGGCGTATATCGAGTCCGCCATCATCTGGTCGGCGACCCCGGATGGCACCTCGGTCCGCTCGGTCGACGCCACGACGTTCGCGAACGTCTCGGCAAGAGGCGGCCGCGTGGCCGCAAAGCAGTACGTCACCAACAGCGGCAACACCCTGACCAAGGCCACCGTGCGCTTCGCGATCTACAACAGCTCCGGCAGGCGGCTGAAGAGCTGGAGCAAGAAGAACGTGCTCTTCCTTCCTCGTCAGACCAGGCGCTTCTCCTACACCTACAAGAGAAAGCCGCCGAGCGGGCCTTTCCGGGTCGTAGCCTCAGTGGACTACGGCTATCCCTCGACGAGCGTCAGGGCCTCAAGCGAGTCAACACTGACTCGCGGGGCGAAAGTGCGCACCCACTAGCCCGGAATCGGTCCTCGGTCCGCTCATCGACGGCGCCCGTGGCTATCCCCGCATGAACCGCCACACACCGAAGACCGCGAAGAGGAGTCCGAACAGCGCCAGCGGCAGCGCGACTTGCCACGGTTTGAACGTGGGGATGCGGGCGGTCGCCCGCTCGAACCGCTCGGTAGCCCAGCGTGGTGCCAACACGAAGGCTACTGCGGGGCCCCAAAGTGCGGCGGTGCCGAGGCTGGTCCAGAGGATGACCGCCGGTACGTAGACCAGCGGATTGTGCCCTGAGCCGACAACGGCGCTGCCAACGCCGACGACCTGCCACGCGAACTCCAGGATGTTCGCGAACAGAATCGTGATGCCCATGACGAACGCAGGCCATATCCTCGCTGCAGAGTCATCGACCGGCGCCGGCGTCTTCGAAACCAAGAACCCGGGCGGGCGCTTCCAGACCCACGCGGCGACGATCGCGATGCCGAGTCCGACAAGGACGCTGATCACGGGATGGGGTTTGTGCGCCACCGCCGTGACCTGATCGGCAAGCCCGTCCACTCCCGAATCAGTCCTGATCAGCGTCCAGACGATGACGACGCTCGCGATCGTGAGCGTGAGACCGCGCCCCACGGTGTAGGCGACCGAGCGCGCGAGCGGTCTCCGCTTCTGAAGCAGGTAGGCCATATTGGGCCCCCACACCAGCGCGCTCATGTTCGCAATCAGCGACATGAAGGCAACGAACACCAGGAGCATCACGTCACGGAAGATCTCCTGGCCCAACGTCGCGTCGCCCCTTTTCGGCAGAACCGCCAATCCCCGACCCAGTGTGCCACAGGACGCGCCTCGTTCGAGCCGACAGGTTCGGTGGGGCTAGCGGACGATCTTGCTGATCGGCATCTCCAGGATGTCCTCGGCGCCTGCCGCCTTCAGCTGCGGGATCAGTATGTTGACGCCTGCCTTGTCGGCGACGGTCGTCACCTCAAGATCGTCGGAGCCGTACAGCTTGGCGACGGTCGGATGCTTCATGGCCGGCAGCGCTGCTATGACCTCGGCGAGACGGCTCTCGGGAACGTTCATCGACAGGAGCACGCGGCCGCGGGCCTCGATGACGCCCAGCAGCAGCGTGCGGATCTCCTCGATCTCGCGACGCTTGAGCGGATCGGCCCACGCAGCCTTGTTGGCAAGTAGCCGAGTGGTGGAAGTGAGCACGGTGTCGACGATCTTGAGACCGTTACGTCGCAGGGTCGAGCCGGTCTCAGTGAGATCGACGAGCGCGTCCATCATGTCGGGGACCTTGGCTTCGGTGGCGCCGTAGCTGAAGAACACCTCGACAGGGATTCCGAGCTCCTCGAAGTAGCGGCGCGTCACGTTGGGGAACTCGGTCGTGATTCTGCTGCCCGGCGCGATGTCGGCGGCCGACTGCACCGTCGAGTCGTCGGGCACCGCCAGCACCATGCTGACCAAGCCGGTCCCCGTCTTGGCGTACGGCATGTCGGCGACCTCGACAACGTCGGCCCCGGTCTCGGTCACCCAGTCGAAGCCGGAGATCCCCAGATCGAAGTCGCCGTCCTGCACAAAGACGGGAATCTCCTGCGGACGCAGGATCTTGACCTTGCCGACGCGAGGATCGCTGATCGTAGGGTTGTACTCTCGGCTGGACTTCTTGACCTCTAGATCGGCCTGAGCGAACAGGAGCATCGTCTGCTCTTCAAGCGAGCCTTTGGGAAGGGCGATGGTCAGCATCAGGAGGCTCCTCTTTGTGTGGATGTGTCTTCGAGCACTCTATCACTCCAGCGTAGTGTAGCGCCTCCTCGCCGAGAAGTCACTGTTCTTCACCGGGGCCGCGGCGTCGCCCCACCCGAAGCGGTTGGGCCCCGTTTGGGGTAGGTTGTCTGTTGAACGGGGCGGCGCATAGCCGCGTGCACCGCTCGCGGACGCTACTCCCGGACCTGGAGGTACGTACATGGTTCCCACGTGGCAAGGTTCCCTCGAACGGGTCGCCCAGATCATGGAGAAGGACGACGAGTCAATCGCCCCGGCGTGCAGAACCCAGCTTCTGAGTCACGACACGCCCACCCCGCAGGCGTACGTGATGATCCACGGCTACACCAACGCCCCAGCGCAGTTCAGGGAGGTCGCTCAGGCATTCTTCGACGACGGGGCCAACGTGCTGGTTCCACGGATTCCGTACCACGGCTACGCAGATCCTCTGACGCGAGAGCTCAGTAACCTGACTCCGGAAGTGTTCGAGGAGTTCTGCAACGAGGTCGCTGAGGCCGCAGCCGGCCTCGGCGAGAGGGTTGTCGTGGTCGGCCTTTCGCTCGGCGGACTGTTGGCCTCATACATGGGGAAGATGCGTGACGAGGTCGCCGAGGTCCGTCTCGTCTCCCCGTTCATCCAGCCCAAGTCCGTGCCCGAGTGGGTCGACGCCCCCTTCGACGCCGCCATGCGCGCGCTCCCTGACGTGTACTCGTGGTGGAACCCGAAGCTCCACGAGAAGGAGGTCGCCGGAACCTGGGCGACGCCCAAGTTCTCGATGAAGGCGATCGGGGCTCAGATCGCTTTCCGCAGGCAGGTTGAACGCACGGATGCGGCGCGCAAGACCAAACTGGACCGAGTGCTTCTGGTGCTGAACGAGGCAGATATCGCTGTGCGGAACGACGTCGCGGCTCGATTCGTGACCTCGCAACTCGAGCCGGTGGCCGAGTTGACCGAGGTGGTCGAGCTCAGCAAGTCCCTCGGTTTCACGCACGACGTGTTCGAGCCCAACGGCGACAACCACGACGCGATGGATCGAGTCCGAGACGAACTCTGGCCGGTTCTCGGCCTGACTCCACCGCCGCACGGCACGCTGGACGCCCCCACGCCCGGAGGCGGCTACTACCCGGAGCTCGGCCGATGGTCCGACAGGCAGGGAGACGCCTAGCGGTCGGACGAGCGTCGACGGCAATCCCAAAACGCATGCGGCATCCTCGGAAATGAATAGGCGCCCCAAGGAAGTCCGTGGGGCGCCGTTTGTTCTAGCCGTCGCGCCGGGGGATGGCCGGCGGCGACTGCAAGGGGGACTAGATTAGGTTGAGCACAACCGCCAGGGCCAGGATTCCGCCCATGATGGCCAGCGTGCGACCGTAGAACACGCTACCTGCGCTGAAGCTGTCATTCATGCGAAACGCCTCCTTCATGCGGCGGGATCGGTCACCGCGTCTGTTCTAGAGCTATCTTCATACCTTTGATGCTAAAGAACAATTGCCTGTTTCTAATGCATATCGTAAGCTCAGCTACATGTTAAACGTGACGAGGCTCCGAATGCTCAGGGAGGTCTCGGCGCGCGGCACGATCGCCGCAGCCGCCGAGTCGCTCTTCATGACCCCCAGCGCGGTCTCTCAGCAGATGTCGGTTCTGGAGCGGGAGGCCGGCACCCCATTGTTGGAGCGTCGGGGGCGGGGTGTTCGTCTGACCGACGCGGGAATCAGGTTGGTCGCCAACACGGAACGCATCCTCGCCGACATCGAACGGGCCGAGGCTGATCTGGCCTCGGCCTCCCGCGGAGTAGTGGGTCGGGTTCGGGTCTCGGCGTTTCCCACCGCGGCTCGCGCGCTGCTTGTCCCGGCACTTCCGGGGCTCAGGGACCGCCACCCCAATCTCCGTGTCTCGATGGTTGACCTCGAGCCGGAGGAGTCACTTCCGGCGCTGAAGGCGGCAGAGCTCGACGTGGTCGTCACGTACGAGTGGGGTTTGCTCCCGCACCTCATCGACGCCGGCATCGAGCGCGAAGAACTCTTCACCGAGCCGGTCTACCTTGCTCTGCCTGCGAACCATGCACTGGCGGGCAGCGGTCCGGTCATGCTTGCCCAGCTCGCCGACGAGGAGTGGATCGTCGGCCGAGACTCGACTTCGATGTTGGACCTGGTCGTGGCCGCCACCCGTCGGCAAGGCTACGAGCCTCGCACCGACTTTCACTCCATGGACTTCCAGGTGATCCTGGCCGCTGTAGGTGCCGGGCTGGGTGTAGCGCTCGTCCCCCCGCTTGCGCTCATCGGCAGCTATCCCAACGTCGAGGTCACGCGCATCTCAGACCTTGAGCTGGACAGGACCATTTGGGCGACCATCCGCCGAGGCAGCCGCGACAACCCGGGAATCTCAGCGGTCCTGGCGGCGCTACGCGAGCGCGCTTCCGAGATCGCGGACCGCCTCCCCCACTCCTCCGAAGAACCACCCGCGAAACCCGTGGTCTAGGCGGAAGCTCATCGCGGGTAGACAGAACAGAGTACCCCGACGAAAGGCCACTGCATGAGCCCCACTCGGATCGAGCCCGGACCAGGACAGGAGTCCGCATGGGACTACCCTCGGCCACCCGCAGCCGTCGAGGTGGATCGCAAGGTAGTCGTGAGGTTCGCCGGGCGGATTGTGGCGACAACCAACCGTCCGGTCAAGGTGATGGAGACGAGCCACCCGCCCGTCTACTACATCCCGCTCGCTGAGGTCGACGGCCAGGTGCTCCGACCCACCTCCCACCACACGGTCTGTGAGTACAAGGGAACCGCCTCCTATTTCGACGTGGTCGTCGGCGACCAGCAGGCGAAGAACGCCGCATGGTACTACCCGCATCCCAACGCCGACTACGAGGTTCTGAAGGACTGCGTCGCGTTCTACCCGCAAGCAATGGAGCAGTGCACGGTCGATGGCGAGGTTGTCACGGCCCAGCCTGGCCACTTCTATGGCGGGTGGATCACCAGCGAAGTCGTCGGCCCGTTCAAGGGTTCGCCGGGTACGATGGGCTGGTAGCCCTCAGGCGCTAGGTCGGATCATCCGGCGGCGCGGCTTCCATCGGCTCTTCCGTAGGGAGCGCACGCCGACGCTTTCGGCGCATCCACAGCCAGACGGCAACCCCTGTCAGCACAACCAGCACGACACCGCAGACGTTGATTCCCGGCCGCACCGGTCCTCCGGCCCACGAGCCGAGCCAGATCGTGGGCATCGCGGCTGCCGCAGAAGCCCAATCACTCGCCGAGAACTGCTCGGCACCGCCGAAGGTCAGAGCGTAGGCGCCGCTGGTTCGTCCGGTGGCGGGCGGCTCGACTACGACGTAGTAGCGCTCGCCGGGCGCAAACGTTGCCGTCACGGATGGCCCTTCCCAGAAGCTGGCGACCGAGAACGGCTCATAGAAGCTCGTTCTTGGCTGTGCGCCCGGATCGGGGACAAGAACCGACTTGTCGGTACCCTCGGCATAGATGCGCAACGTGGGGCGAAACGTCTGCAGGCCCATGCGCTTGGGCACGATGAGCGCCACGTCGGTGGTGACTTCGCGTTCCACCGTGAAGGTGTAGGCGTCGAACTTGGCGCCGGGCGCGAGATAGCCGTAGATCGCTCGCGAGATCGCCGGTGACGGTAGCGTCTGGGCCTGCGGGTAGGGCACGTCGCGCGTGCCGAGCGAGTCCGACAACTGAGCCGACTCGATGAACGGCACGTGGGCCAGCGCGGTTGTGGGCAGCACCAGTGTGCCCAGCACGATAGCCAGAAGGACAGCGAACGGGCGGCCCATGCGTCGCGAGCGTGCGGTTCGGTCCATCCCTTTCCTTCCGCAACGGCGAAGTAAGACTCACCGAAGGGTTTGTTCCCCAGTGCTCGGCGTCCGAACGACCGTGAACGGCCCGGTGGGCAGCCCGCGTTTGCCGGGCTACTCGGCGATCACGACGGCGCGGCGCCAGTAGGTGTCGGTCTCCAGCGCCTTGACCACAAGAGACGCGACGTCAGCGCGCGCGATCTTTGAGCTCTTGACGGGCACCTGACCATCGAGCGGCACGCGATAGTGGCCGCTCGGCGGATCGTTGGTGAGCGCCACCGGCCGTACGATCGTCCAGTCAAGGTCGGAGGCCATGATTCGGGTCTCCATCGCCTCGAGATCGTCATAGACGACGCGAAGTGCCGTGGCTGCGAGCGTACGCTGCTTGAGAGTCAGGTGCTTGTCCTTCCGAGCGAACGTTCCGGCCGCACTGACGGCCGCAAGCCGAGAGACCATCGTCTCGGCCATCGCGTGGATCACGTTGGCGATCCCGGCCTCGTGGATGTCGTGGCCCGACCCCGAGCCCTGCGAGATTGCGAACGCTACGGCGTGCTTGCCGGTGACCGCGGCGAGTACCGCTTCGAAGTCACGCACGTCCCCTGAGACGGTTCGCAGGCCTTCGTCCGCGAGCTCGAGAGGTTGCAGGTGGAGGAAGGCCGTGACCTCGTGGCCATGGCCGAGCGCCCTCTCGACGATGTGCTTTCCGGTGCGGCCCGCCGCACCGAAGACCAATACACGCATTGCCATCCTCTCGATGATCGATTCGGTGCCATGTCCCTCGCGAGAAGCCACCGCAGGGCGTCGTGAGGGTCAGTTCTTCTTGCCGACCGGTACCTCGGACCAGACCGGCGCGCCGTCCACGAAATAGGGCTGATCGGCACTCGAAAGCGGCGCTGCCGGATCGAATTCGAATCTGCCCGCCACTCCGGAATCGGCGAAGAGCGTTACGAAGAAGTTCTGGCGCGGCGAGCCGGTGGTCAGGTTGAGCGGATAGTCCAGTTGGGTGCCGGCTGGAACCGGGGCAAACCCCAGGACCTTGCCGGGCCGGCCGTTCTGGCGCAGCTGCGCCACAATCCACGAATTGGCAGGTGCGACTATCTTTCCAACGGTAACGGTGGTGTCGATCTTGCCTTGTCGGTAGACGGCGACCTGCGCCGTTCCCGGGATCGCCTTGACCCCGTATCCCCTGAGCGTGACCGCCGCAACCAGTTCGCTACCGCCGACAAAGACCGGCCTGTCCGGACTGTCGTCTTTGCGTCGCTGGTCGAACTCGAACACCTTGGGCTTGCCGCGATCCGCGTGCATCAGCACGAACACCTTGTCCGACGTGCCAGGTCTGAGGGGCACCTCCACGTTCTCGGTGACACCGCGCTCAACGCGGGTCTGCCCAACCATGTCACCAACCTTGCCCTCAACGTTCTCGTACACGCACACCCACGCAGCCTCAGGGGCAACCACTTTGGAGAGGTTGACCGCGAGCACGCTGGACTTGTTCTCATCGACGATGAGTTGCGCATTCTTCGCCGATGAGACGAAACCCCAGACCTGCCCCTGGTCGGATCGGCTGGATGTCGCGGAGGCGCACCCAGCGACGGCTATGCCCAGTAGAGGGATCATCAGCGCGAGGAGGAGACCGGAGAAGCGGCGCACGAACGAATCTCCTCCCGGGTCGCAGGCTGAGGACAGCAGGCCAGAACAGGCAATGGGCCGCCCACGAGGACGGCCCATCCCGTGTTTTGTGGACAACTGCAGGTTACTTCACAGCCACCTTGATGGCGACCTCCTTGCCGTTGACGAAGAACGGCTGATCGACGCTGTTGATCTTGTCATCCATATCGAACTCGAACAGCCCCTGATCGCCCTTGTCGGCGTGAAGCGCGACGATGACGTTGGGCGTCAACTTGACCGGCTCGAGCGGAACTACGACATCCGTGCTCTGGCCCGAGCGCACATGCACGAGACCGATCCGCTGACCGGGGCCTCCGTCCTTCTCAAGGTGGACGACGACCCACGCGTCGGTTGGTGCGTTCACGCTCGATACGATGAGCTGGTTGGTCGCGCCCGGCTGCGGCGAAGCCTCAATAGAGGCCGATGCGGAGGTCGACTTGACGCCGTAGTCGCGCACCGTGACGACCTTCGCCAGTTCATTGCCGTTGACGAAGAACGGACGGTCGAGGCTCATCTCCTTGTTCATCATGTCGAAGTCGAACGTCTCAGGCGTGCCCTTGTCAGCGTGGAGCGCGACGATGACCTTGGGTGTTGTGAGGTCCTTGAGCGGCACCTTTACGTTGAGGGACTCGCCCTTCTTCACGTGCGCCAGACCCACGCGCATTCCCGGCTTGCCGTTCATGTCGGCGTGCACGACCACCCACGCGTCGCTCGGAGCAAGGACACGCTTGACCACGAGATCCTTGACTCCGTTCTGGTCGGGCGCGACCTCAAGCTGCGCCTTGTCTGGGGCCGCGACATAGCCCCACACCTTGCTGGTATCGGTAGCGGCCGGTTTGCTCGACATGCAGCCCGCCGAGACCAACACGACGCTCGCAACCGCGAGTAGAGCGCTCATTCGTAGGATTCGGTTCATGGGAGTTCCTTTCAGGCGGCCACGGGCTCGGCTGTGACCGGAGTGGTGTCGGAGGGCGGTGTCTTGTCGGCGGTGCGCAAGCTGGGCTTGAAGCGCCGCAGAAGAAGCGAGTTCAGAACGACCGAGACGCTGGAGAACGCCATCGCGGCGCCTGCAACCCACGGGTACGGCGAAAGCAGGCCCACAGCTGCAACCGGCATGAGCACCGTGTTGTAGCCGAGCGCCCAGATGAAGTTCTGGCGGATCTTGCCCATGGTCGCGCGGGAGAGTTCGATGGCGGTGACGACATCGCGCAGGTCGTTCTTGATGAGCACGATGCCGCCGGTCTCCATGGCGACGTCGGTGCCGGCTCCCATTGCGATACCGACGTCGGCCTGCGCCAAGGCGGGTGTGTCGTTGATGCCGTCGCCGACCATCGCGACCGTCATCCCCTGCTCCTGCAGCTTGCTGACTTCGGCCGCTTTGAACTCGGGCAGCACCTCAGCTAGCACCTGCTCGGCGGGGATACCTGCTTCCGAGGCGATGGCGCGCGCGGTGCGTGCGTTGTCGCCGGTGATCATGAACACCTTGACGCCCATCTCGGTCAGACGGCGTACCGCCTCGGCGGAGTTGGGCTTGAGCGTGTCGGCCACCGCGATCATGCCGGCGAGCTTCACGCCGTTGACTCCAACGAGCATGACGGTCTTGCCCGCGTCCTCCAGAGCAGCGATCTGCTCCTCGAACGCCGAGATGTCGATGTTCTCGCGTGCCATGAGCTTGCGGTTGCCGAACGTGACCCGCTTGCCCTCGACCATTCCTTCGACGCCGTGCCCGGGAACCGCCGAGAAGCCCTCGACGGCAGGGAGCTCGATGCCGTCGTCCTTGGCGCGGGCGACGACCGCCTCGGCCAGGGGGTGCTCGGAGTTGCGCTCGAGCGAGGCTGCGAGCGTGAACATGTGCGTGGCGTCGTGACCCTCGGCGAGGATGATGTCAGTGACCACGGGCTTGCCGTGCGTGAGCGTGCCGGTCTTGTCGAACACGATCGCCGAGATCTTGTAGGCGGTCTCGAGCGCGACGCCGGACTTGATGAGGATGCCGTTCTCGGCGCCGCGGCCGGTGCCGACCATGATCGCGGTCGGCGTGGCCAGACCCAGCGCGCAGGGGCACGCGATGACGACTACGGCGATGCCGGCGAGGAGCGCGGCGATCCACCAGCCGTTGGTCGCGGCCGCCATGAGGATGGGCTCGAAGATGATGAACGAAGCGGTCGGATAGGGCACGGCCCCATAGATCACGGGACCGGCGAACGCCCAGAACAGGAAC
>CAZIPT010000001.1:0-91415 GCA_964541375.1 uncultured Eubacteriales bacterium | reverse complement strand
ACGTAGAAGAAGCGGTCGCGCGGGCTCTCGGCGGTCTCACCGGAGAAGTAGGCGTTCATGTCCTTGCCGTCCAGCACCACCTTGAAGGTCTTGCCCATCGCCTGGTAGCCGACTCTGCACTTTGCTGCTATCTCAGGCTCGCCGGCCGCTGCAAGAAACGTCGTCGCCATGTCCTGAAGCGCGACGATACCGTTACGGGTGACGCCGGCTTCGTAGTGACCGGGCCAGCGCATGAAGCACGGCACGCGGTAGGCGCCTTCCCAGTTGCTGTTCTTCTCGGAGCGGAACGGTGTGGTGGCGGCATCCGGCCATGAGTTGTAGTGCGGCCCGTTGTCGGTGGAGTACATCACGATCGTGTCGTCGGCGAGGCCCAGCTCGTCGAGCTTGTCGAGGATCATGCCGACGTGCCGGTCGTGCTCGACCATGCCGTCGCCGTACTCGTCCTGGCCGCTGATTCCGCGCAGCTCATCCTTCACGTGCGTGCGGAAGTGCATGCGGGTGGCGTTCCACCACACGAAGAACGGCTGGTCGCCGGCTGCCTTCTCTTCAAGGTACTCGAGCGTGCGAGCGACCGTTTCGTCGTCGATGGTCTCCATGCGCTTCTTGGTGAGCGGGCCGGTGTCCTCGATCTTCTGCGTGCCGTCGGGCTGCGCCCAGCTGTGGATCACTCCGCGCGGGCCGAAGCGCTCCTTGAACGCCGGGTCCTTGGGATAGTCCAGGAGCTCCGGCTCCTCCTCGGCATTGAGGTGGTACAGGTTGCCGAAGAACTCGTCGAAGCCGTGGTTGGTGGGCAGGTGCTCGTCGAGGTCGCCGAGGTGGTTCTTGCCGAACTGCGCCGTTGCATAGCCGAGCGGCTTGAGCAGCTCGGCGATGGTCGGGTCCTCGGGTTGGAGGCCGAAGTTCGCACCGGGCAGCCCGACCTTGGTCATTCCGGTCCTCATCGGGTTCTGGCCGGTAATGAACGCCGCACGTCCGGCGGTGCAGCTCTGCTGGCCGTAGAAGTCGGTGAACGCGACACCCTCCTTGGCCAGCCGATCGATGTTCGGCGTGGTGTAGCCCATCATCCCTCGGTTGTTGTGACTGATGTTCCACGTGCCGATGTCGTCGCCCCACAGGACGAGGATGTTTGGCTTGCCGTTGGGCATGGGGACCGCCTCTCTCTTGCTCAGCCTTCTGCTCATCGTGTATGCCCATTCGGGCGGGACGGAGCGCGCGATTCTGCGGATTCACTGTCAGTGCCTATGGCGTACCATCACTCCATGAGCGAAGCGACTGCCCCCGCATTCCATGTGATGGCCAAGCCCACCGGGTCGCGCTGCAACCTGCGATGCGACTACTGCTTCTTCCTGGAGAAGTCAGCTCTGTACCCGGGCAGCGACGAGCGCATGACCGACGAGGTCGCCGAGGCTTTCATTCGTCAGACCATCGAGGCGCAGAAGGTGCCGTTCGTGACCCTGGCTTGGCAGGGCGGCGAGCCGACGCTCATGGGGCTCGACTTCTTCCGGCGAGCGCTCGAGGTCGAGCGGGACGCCATGCCTACCGATTGGCAGGTCGAGCGCACCATCCAGACCAACGGAACCCTGCTCGACGACGAGTGGGCGGTCTTTCTCGCCGAGAACAACATCCTCGTTGGCCTCAGCATCGACGGCCCCCGCGAGCTGCACGATGCCTACCGCCACGACGGTGCGGGACGCTCCGTCTTCGACGACGTAGAGGCCGCCGCGCGGCTGCTGCAGAAGCACGGCGCCGAGTTCAACGTGCTCTGTACCATCAACGCCGCCAACCAGGCGCATCCGCTCGAGGTGTACCGCTACTTCCGAGACATTCTCGGCGCTCGCTATCTGCAGTTCATCCCGATTGTCGAGGTCGCGACGCCGCCCACCGACGGCGTCGCCGGCACCGTGACCGACCGCACTGTCTCGCCACGTGCATACGGGGAGTTCCTCTCGGCGATCTTCGACGAGTGGGTGCGGCACGACGTGGGCGAGATGTTCGTGCAGTTCTTCGACGGAGTCCTCGCCGCCTACCTGCGCGGCTACTCGTCGCTGTGCATCCTGCGGCCGACGTGCGGGGAGGGCGTCGCACTCGAACACAACGGCGATGTGTACTCGTGCGACCACTTCGTCGATACGCCATACCTGCTCGGCAACATCATGGAGACGCCCATCGGTGAGCTCGTGCGCTCGGAGCAGCAGGTGGCGTTCGGGCAGGCGAAGCGCGAGACGCTGCCGCACTACTGCGGAGAGTGTGATTACCTGTTCGCGTGCAACGGCGAGTGCCCCAAGAACCGCATCCTGCTGACGCCCGATGGGGAGCCCGGGCTCAACTGGCTCTGCGAGGGGCTCAAGCACTTCTTCGCCCACACGGATCGCTACATGCGGGCGATGGCGGAGCTTATCCGGCAGGAGCGTCCCGCCGCCCAGATCATGCCGCTGCTCGCCGAGGAGGCCGCACGAACAGGGCGCAATGACCCGTGTCCTTGCGGCAGCGGACGCAAGTACAAGGCGTGCTGCGGGCGCTGACCGGAGCTCGTGCTACGCCCCGCCGCGCATCTCGTCGATGGCGATGGCGATCGCGAGAACCAGACCGTCGTCCTGACCCGGCTGGACCTCGATGCCGTAGGTGTCACGGACGCGGAACCACTTCTTGGAGACCTCCGCGACCTTGTCCCGGCCGTTCTTGATCTCGTACTCGTGGTCGACGATGTTGCCCTGCGCATCCCAGTCTCCGCCGCCAGCGAGCTTGATGTCGAAACGGTCACGGAGAGGTGCGATCAGGGCCTTCTTGATCGTCGCGACCGTTGAGCCGCCACGTTCGATCTCCATGGTGTCCTTGATGTGCAGCATCTTCTCTTGGATCGAGGCGACCTCGTTTCCGCTGGCATCCTCCAGGAGGAAGGTGCTGCGCACACGCAGCGCCTTGCCGTCGGCCTTGAAGGCCCGGTTGCCGTGCGAGTCCTCGATCCAGGAGTCGTCGCCGATCGAGAAGAACTTCTCGCGCATCTGATACTGGGTGGGGCCGCCACCGTCCCCGCCACCAATCCTGTCTCGCAGACCCATGGGGTGCCCCTTTCGTCCGAAGCGGTGTGTCCAGAAGTAGGTACCCGAACGCGCTCGTCAGTGAGCAGGTCGGCTGGCCCCGGCACTCGTCCAGCGTTCGTATCGGAGGGGGGTGGAACGCGGTACTATCTACGGGTCCGACTCTCACGAGATCGCATGGGGCGGCCGCGGTGCGGTCCAGACTAGGCCGAGAGTGGCTTTCGCACTACCGACGCAAGGGGGAGCAATCACATGGCAGGCCTTACTGATCGCATCCGTTCGGCCGGCGAACAACTCTCGTCAGTCCGTCCGTCGATAATCCCTGGCTGGATGACGACCGCAGGTATCGGGGCCTGGCTGATCGTAGGAATTGCGGCAGTCTTGGGGCTTCTCGGCTGGTTCTTCACGGTCACCGCCAGCATCTCGGTCCCGCTTATCCTGGCCGCGGTAGTCGGGATGATCGCCTACCCGCTTTGTGAGCGCATGATTGCTCGCAAGGTCCCAAAGGCTGCTGCCGCGCTCATCGTCCTGCTCGCACTGATCGCCGTTGTGGTCGGTGTGGTGTGGCTGGTGTTCGCCGGAATCATGTCGCAGCTGCCCAACATCCAAGATCAACTGGCCAAGGGAGTTGCGACTCTGACTTCCGATCTTGCGAAGCAGGGTATCGATGTGACCTCCGTCAATTCCGCCATCTCAAGCACGCAAGACGCCGCGAAGTCTGCGGGAGCTGCGGGCCCGTCGGTGTCCGGCGGCTTTGTGTCTTCCGTAGCCGGTTCGCTCTCATCGGCGCTGTCTGCCATCTTCGGGGCCGCTTTCAGCATCTTCATCTGCCTGATGCTGCTCTACTACGTCCTCTCGGACTTCCCCACGATGACGGACTGGATCAGCACGCACATGGGGCACCTGCCGGTCGACGTCGGCCAAGGGGTGATCGACGATGCCGTTTATGCGATGCGGGGCTACTTCAGAGCCACCACCATCACGGGCTTCGCAGTGGCCGCCGTCATCGGCGCGACGATGCTGATCATGGGTGTCCCGCTCGCGCTGACGGTAGCGCTGGTGACCTTCCTCACGTGCTACATCCCGTTCTTTGGGGCCATCATCTCCGGCGCCTTCGCCTTCATGATCGCTCTGTCCTCTAGCGGCATGCCGACGGCGATTGCCCTGCTCGTGATCGTGCTGCTGACGCAGAACGTGCTGCAGACGGTAATCAACGCTCGGGTGATGGGCGACTCCCTCAACCTTCATCCGCTGGTGGTGCTGGTTGTCACGATGCTCGGCGGAATCTTCGCCGGAATCCTGGGAGCGGCACTGGCCGCACCTCTGGCGGCCCTTTTCATCAACGCCGGAAAGCGGCTCTCGGCGGCGTTTGAGGCCAATCTAGATCAGGCCGCGTAGCCGAGCACGCCGACCGGCAACGGAGCACGGTCGCAGCGGCGCTAGGTGAGCAGGTTGTAGAGTCCTTTTAGCGCCATGCCCAAGCCAAAGACGAACAGCCCGATCTCCATGACCACGGCCGCCCGCGAAGTGACCTTCTGCTTCCAGCGCGCGAGGATCGGCTCGGCTCGCCTTCCCGCGACGAGGTAGACCGCGACAGGTGTCACGATGGTCAGGCTGGCAACCACGACGTAGAGCAGCTCTGACGCGGCTATCGCCCCTGGCAGCCGAGTTGCGCCGCGTATCGTCAGCCCGGCGGCGATCGCGAGCGCGAGATTCTTGGGGCTTGTGAGCGCGTTCGAGAAGGCCACCACGGCGCCACCCATAGGCGAGAGATTGTCGACCGCTTCGACCCACTTTGGGGTTGCCTGAGGGTCCTCGGTGTGCCAGCGACGCCGCCGGGAGAGCCATGCCGTGACAAAGAGCCCGATGCCCAGCAGCAGGGTCGCCAATCCCTCGGAAGGCAGGTCAAAGCCTTGACGGGGGCCGTTGATGCGTCCGGCAAAAGCGACAGCCAGTGTGATCGCGGTGACGTTACCAAGCACCCATGCGGCCGAGAACACGAGGCTACCTACTCGCGCACGCTTCGTAAGCAGGATGATCAGGACCGCGACGACGGGGAGTGGGCTGAGAGCGACGCCCATGGCGAGAAAGGCTATTCGGGTGACCGGGATGTTCGTCACGCACTCTCCTGAATCCGAGTATCACGGCGCGCAGTGCGAGTGCCGAATAGCCGCCGACAGACGGCATGGCGTCGCCAAACCCGCAACGCCATGCCGTCTCCTGCAAGCCCTCGGTCGGCGACTACAGCACGTCGGCCATCAGGCGGTTCGCTCGCTGGTTGAGCCTCTCACCCCACGTGTACGCCTCGACCTCGGCCAGCGTGATCTCTCGGCAGTCCTTCTTGTCATCCTCGAAAGTCTGCTCGAGTTCCTTCGCCGCATCGGCGTCGTAGACCCAGGTCATCATCTCGTTCTGCAGGAACAGTGATCGGCGGTCCAGGTTCATCGTGCCGATGCAGCACGCCTCGGAATCGACCGCCATCGTCTTTGCGTGGAAGAAGCCCTTCTCGTACATGAAGATTCGAACGCCCGCGCGCAGCAGCGGCTCGAAGTAGGACTTGGCCGCGTTCCACGCGCTCTTGTGGTCGGGCCAGCCGGTCATGATGAACTGCACATCGACGCCGGCCAACGCCGCGTTGACCATCGAGTCGTAGAAGGAGACGCTCGGTACGTAGTAGGGGGAGCAGATGCGCAGCGTCTTCTGCGCCCGGCCGATGGCCACTTGATGCGCCCGCCGAGAAGACCACCAAGGATCGTCGTTGCTCTGAGCGACGACCTGGATCATCAGAGGGTTCTCGGCAAGCAGCTCGGGAGCCGGAGCCGGAAGATACTTCTCACCCATGAGCTCCTCTTTGGTGTTAGCGAACCACCGGAAGGAGAACCACTTCTCGAGCTCGGCCACGCCTGGCCCCGTAAAGCGGATGCCGGAGTCACGCCATGCCGGGTACGCCTTTCCGCCATCGATGTACTCCTGGCCCACATTGAAGCCACCGGTGTAGCCGATCTCGGAGTCGATGACGGTGATCTTGCGGTGGTTTCGGTAGTTGACGCTGTTGATGCGCTTGAAGTCGGCGATGACGCCTGCCCCGGCGGCCTCGAGCTGCTTGAGCTCATCCTTCTTGTAGGTGCTCGAGCCGAGCCAGTCGTAGATGATGCGGACCTCGACGCCCTCCTTGAGCTTCTGGAGCATGATCTTGGTCATCTCGGCGGTGAGCTCGTCCTGCTCCCAGATGAAGTAGAGGTGGTGGATGAAGTGCTTCGCATTGCGCATGTCCTCGAGCATCGCGGGGAAGAAGAGCGACCCGTGTGGATAGAACTTGTAGGTCTTGACCGGCAGAGGCTGCGCATCGTTTTGCTTCGCAATCGAAGAGACCACTTCAGGCACGATCGTCCCCCGACCGCGCTCAACGAGCTTGTCGGTGAGCGGCTTGTAGGCCTCGTAGTACGGCTTCATCGCGGGCTGGATGAACTCGCGGCCCTGACGCCACTTCGAGTTCATCGGCGCACGCCAGTCGCGGCCAAGGAGGAAGTAGAGGATGCCACCCAGGAACGGGAGCATGAACAGCAAGACGAGCCATGCAAGCGACTGCTCAGGCTCCTTGTTGTCCATGACGATGAAGATGAAGACGGCAATCCAGTAGACGATCAGCCCAATCGGACCGATTACCCCCCAGATATAGAGCGACATGAGTGCCTCCTGTTCAGCGTGGACAGAGCAAGTATTCCCATGTTGGGCTAGGGCGTAGCCGGAGCAGACGGCTGTGTCGTCGGCGCGGGCTGTTCAGCGGGTTGCTGGGCCGGCTTCTCGGCCGGTAGTGGCATCGGTTGCGTGGGTTTGTTGTCTGGCAGACTGATCGAAGGCAGGCTGATTGTGATCGTCACGGTCGTGCCCGGGTCCACTGCGGCGCCGGCATCAGGATCCTGTTTGATGACCTTCAGGTAGTCTCCGTCACTCGGTGCGAACGCGAACGAGACCTTCAACTTGACGGACTTCAGCGCGTCGACTGCGTCCTTGACGCTCTTTCCGATTACGTCGGGCACCTTGACCGTAGTGGCGGGCGGCTCGGTCGGCTTTGTCGGCTCGCTCGGGGGCGCAGGAGCCGGGGGTGTCTCTGGGGCAGGCGCGGGAGCCGGGGTGCTCGGAGCGGGGGCCGAGGCCGGAGCCGGACCCGTCGAGACTGTGATCGTGACCGTACTGCCGGCAGCTGTGACGACGCCCGCAGCGGGCGACTGTGCCGATACGTCGCCGGGGGGCACGCCATCGCTCGCCCCCTTGACTGTTGTGACCGTGAATCCCGCTGCGGTGATCACGGCGTTGGCATCATCCTGGGACAGCCCTATGACGTTAGGCACTTGGCCCTGCTGGGCGCCCATCGATACCGTCAGGTTGACCGCGGAGCCGACCGCCACCTTCTCACTCGCGGCCGGTGTCTGCGCAGTAGTCTTGCCAGCCTGCACAGCGGAGTCGTACACGTAGCTCACGGTGCCCGTGCGTAGTCCTTGCTCGGCGAGCGCTGTGATTGCGTCGGACTGCAGCTGACCGACCACGTCAGGGACCTGCGCGGTCGGAACCGAGGCGACCGAGATGTCTACGGCGGAATCCTTCTTGACCGCGGAGTCCGCCGCTGGAGTCTGTCCCACGACAGTACCTGGAGGAACGGCAAGCGTCGGCTCCTGACTGACCTGTCCCACGCGCAGCCCAGCGGCTTCCAGAGCCGCCTGGGCCTGAGGCTGCGTCTGACCTACCACGCTCGGGACGGCCACCATCGAGCGCAGACCGAGCATCCACGCCCGACCCTGTTCGGTCTGGGTCGAGTAGAGGCCGAGCAGCACTGCCACGATGAGGACCGCCCCGACCACCCAGGCCCACGGCGGGATCGAGGAACGCTTTGCCTCGTCTGGCGCCGCTTGTTCCGGCGTCGGAGGTGGCTCCGGATTGGTTTGCCCTTGTGCCTCGTCAGTCATGACCTACCCCTCCCGTTGGACATACCACACTTCGTCGTTCCCATGGTGCAGCCGACATTCAGGCGATGCCTCATATGTCTGAATCGGCAGGGATCGTCGCTGCAACTGCGGCCCTTACTGTCTCGAACACGTTCTCCTCGCCAACGGCATCCAGCGTACCGGCGCGCCGCAACAGATCGAGTTCGATCGAATCGGCGTGTGTGAGCATGAGGCGCACGCCTCTTTCCGCCAGTTGTTCCTGCACCTTGGTCAGGGTGTCCGCTCCGTCGAGGTCGATTGCCGGCGTCGATCCCAGGTCGACCACGACGGTGGCGGCGCCGCTCTCATCGGCAAGCTGGAGCAGACCGGTCCGGAACGGCGCCGCGTCCGCGAAGAACAGCGGCCCGTTCACTCCGACGACAAGTACGCCTTCATGCGTCGTGGCATCCGGGTGCGAGTCGGCTTCGACGTAGACCTGGTTGGCTTCGTCGTAGGCCATGCGGCGCAAAGGTGACTTCGATGCTCGCGAAACGAGCAGCAGCACAGATACCACGACGCCGAAGAAGATACCGGCGACCACGCCGACGAAGAACAGGCCGCACACCGTCGCGACGAACACGATGAAGTCACTTCGGTTTGTCGCGGTGAACCGCGCCGCGACCTTGAAGTGGATCAGCCCCAGAGCCGCGTCGACGACCACCGCGCCCAGCACAGCCTGTGGCAGATTCGAGAACATGCCTGCAAGGAAGAGGAGCGTCAGCACCGTGAGACCAGCGACCGTCAAGCCGGCGAGCTGGGTCTTCTGGCCGGAACTCTCGCTGACGGCCGTCTTGCTCAGGCTGCCGCAACCGGGGAAGCCGCCCACCAAAGAGGAGCCGACCCACGCCGCACCCTGCGCGATGAGCTCCTGGTCAGGGGAGAAGTCCTGCTTGTGCCGCGCGGCAGTATCGGTGGCGGTGGCGACGGACTCGCTGTAGCTCACGAGGATGATCGCCAGCGCACCCACCGCCATCGAGAGCCACTCGGCGATGGGAAAGCCTCGTGGCAGCGCGATGCTCGGAAGCCCGGTCGGTACCTGCCCGACTACCACGACGCCGCGCGAGGCAAGATCGAACCACGTGACCGCGACAATCCCCAGGACCACGACGATGAATGAGCGGGGAAGCTTCTTGGCTTTGAAGCGCATCAGCAACAGCAGACCGATTGCCGAGACTCCAACAGCCAGCGTTGCGGGATTTGTCAGTCCCAGATCCCGGACCACGCCGACGAGCACGTTCCAGTACGAGCCCTCCGCTTTCGGAATCCCAAGGATTTTGGGCAGCTGGTCGACGATCAGGCCGAAACCGACTGCGAAGATGAAGCCTTCGAGGACTGCCTTGGCGAGGAAGTTCGAAACCCAGCCCATGCGGAGCACGCCCAGGACGAGGTACACGACTCCGACGGCGAGCGTGAGCGCGATGACCGTCGACAAGTAGTCCGGCGAGTTCGCGGCGACAAAGAGGGCAGCAACCGGCGCGGTGACTGCGGCAACGGAGGCAGACGGTCCCGTTACGACCTGACGCGTCGAAGCGAACACCGCATAGAGCACGGATGCGCCGAGAATCGTGTAGAGCCCATACTGTGCCGGCACGCCGACAACGGCCGCGTACGCGAGCGCCTGCGGGACGACGAGAGCCCAGACTGAGAGCCCCGCGAGAAGGTCGGGCGCGAGCCACGACATCTTGTAGTGGGGTAGCCAGTCAAAGATGGGGATCACGCGCACAAGCGCGTTCGGCTTCGGGTGAACCTCCGACGAGCCTTGGCTCATGTCACGCCCCCTCTCTACCTACGCGTGGACTGGCGGTACTGCGACACGGCGACGGATCATGGCCGCAACCGCCGAGAAGATCAGATACGAGGTCACGACTGCGGCGGCCACAGGCGCCGTCGTCACTGGGCCCAGCCCAACCGACAACATGGCGATCGCCGTCAGTCCAACCGGCGCCTTGATGTAGGCCCCGGGCACGGCGGCCAGCATGCAGGCCACCGCGATCGCGTACGGGACATCGGGAAACATGACGTGCACAATGACGCCCGCAGTGCCGCCGACGAACAGCATCGGCAGGACGTTGCCGCCCACGAATCCGGCTGCCAGGCTCAGCGCCATCGCCAGCATCTTGCCGACCAAGACCGCCACGAGCAGCCAGATGCCGATGGTCTCGGACTTATTGATGACCACGCTCAGCTGGCTGTTGCCGGCTCCGAGCGTTAGCGGGAGCGCGAACGCCAAGAAGCCTACGAGACCACCGCAGACAAGGCCGCGCACGTAGCGGTGGCGCATCTTGTCCGCCAACAACTGGACGCCCTTCACGATTATCACGAAGACGACCATTACCAGGCTCGAGGCGGCACCGAGGCCAACCCCCAGCAGGAGCTGCCAGGGCCGGAACTGGTCGACAGGGATGGCGAAGCTATTGAGGAACGTCGTGCCTACCAGTCCGTAGTAGAGGCCGAAGGCCACCGTGGCAGCGATCAGCTGCGGGATGATCGCCTCGACGTACTTCTTCCTGGGCGTAGGTGAAAGCTCGCTGACCATGATGGTTCCGAGGAGCGGGGACGTGAAGGCCCCGCCGAGGCCACCGGCGATGCCCGCCATAGTTGACTCCAGCCGAGCGTCCTCGTTGCCGCTCCACCGTCGGGAAGCGACCCATGAGCCGAGGCCACCGCCCATCATCACCAGCGCGAACGAGGGGCCTAGACTTGCTCCGGCAACCGCAGAGGCAAAGGCAAGCCCTACCCACGAGAGCGCGACGCGGTGGTCGACCACGCCGGACTCGATCAGGGCGACTCCCCCGGGAATCTTCTCGGGCGCATGCCACCACTGACGCAGGGCGGTGACGACAACGCCGCCCGCCGCGACGAAAGGAATCCACCACCACTGACCGGACCACGCTTCCCAGCGCGGCTCGCCGAACACCGCAGTGGACAGCATGCCAGTGACCCCGAGGTAGATCACGCCGAGCAGGCCGACGGTCAGGCCGACACCGGCGGCCACAACGAGCAGCTCCCGGTACCAGGGTCTATCCAGCTGAAGTGATAGCGGTTCGGTCACGGCCCGTGCCTCCTCTTCTCGGATCTGCCGTGAGTCGGTTGGCCGAGTCGCAGCTGCGGCGCATAATCGCGTAGTCACACGTCGGGGCTCACCCGTATTCCGTCCCAGACGATCCGGTCGACTTCAAGCACGGCCTGCTCATTCGTGAGCCCGCTCTCGCGCAACACACGCTCGTTGCGTGTCACGAACCCGATCTGTCGGAGCATCTCTCCCAGGAACCGGCTGCTGATGTGACGGACTTCGCCTGCCTCCTGCGCTAGCGCCACCAACTCGACGAAGCGGTCGATGTAGCGATCCACGATCGTGGTCCGCCAGACGATCCGTGTCGATTCAAAGCGATCAACATCGCTGAAGAACGCCAGAGAAAGGGGATGAAGGCTCTCGGCCCCCGCGATGAAATAGCAGCGGGCCCGCTCTGAGGGAGTCTTGCCCCTTTTGGCGCACACCTCCAGGTTTGCGAGCGTGAGTTCGCCCCAGCGGCCTATTGCGAGAAGCACCAGGCTGTCCTTGCTCGGCGCGATTTTGTAGAGCGATGCAACCGAACAGTGCAACTCTGCAGCGATCTCCGAGATTCGGACATCCGAGAACCCACGTTCGCCGATGATTCGCATCACACCGTCCAGCAGGTCCTCGCGACGACCGTTCGCAAGTCGCTTAGCCACCATCTGGCCTCAGCACCCCCTCGAATGCACGGACCGCGCGACCCCATCGGCGATCCTGACCCCTGCGGCTCCACAGGCGATATGTTGACGTCAATCAGTAATCTATAACAGTATGAGCTTACTCGTTGACGGAATCGAAGACGATTCCGTGGTTCAACGAGCCGCAGGGCGGGGGCATTCGTCCAGATCTGTACAGACCGAAAGAGGGGGATCACATGTTTGGCAGCGCGTCGGTGTTCAATAGCAATCCGGTCTTGGAGTTCATCTGGTGGATGCTCATGTTCTACCTGCTGTTCATAGTCATCTGGATGTTCATCCGCGTGTTTTCGGACATCTTCACCCGCGAGAACCTGTCCGGCTGGGGCAAGGCCGGATGGATCCTTCTCATCTTTGTCGTGCCGTTCCTCGGCATCCTGATCTACATGATCGTGCGCCCCAAGAACACTGAGCAGGACCAGCGCATGATGGCTGAGGCGCAAGCCACTCAGGCGCGCCTGGAGGGCGGCTCGGCGCTCGACGACATCACAAAGGCTCAGGCGCTGCTCGACAAGGGTTCCATCACTCAGCCCGAGTTCGACGCCATCAAGGCCAAGGCGCTCGCAAAATAGCGGTGTCGTTCGCTACCCGATCCAGAGCGGCGCCTGTCGGTACGACCGTTTGAATCTCAGAACGCCCCCAGCGATGCGTTGGGGGCGTTCTTGTATCGTGAATCGACAACCCACCGCCACGGTCCGGTTGGCGTTCACTTCGGAATCGACGCGGGTGACAGTCGGCACGCGTGCAGAGAGGCAAAGGTGAAGGCGATGCAAGACAAGAGGATCGTAGAGCGCATCGAGAGCGAGGCCGAGGAGCTGGCTGAAAGAGGCTGGCGTCTTGCGAACAACGACCGCTACGTGCTGGTCTTCGTACTCGTCATGATGACGATTCTCCTGAACGCCTTCCTGACCCAGAATGCTGTCGGGATGGTGCTGTTTGCGATGTCGCTGACGCTGACCCTGGTGGTCACGCTTGTGACATCGAACTCCGAGCGGCGAACCGTTGTGGTGACCGGCGTGGTAGTCGCCGGGCTCTTTGGGGCAGCCGTCGTCGCTCAGGCGCTTGGAATAGGCACTGGCGGCCGGGTCGCCTTCAAGTTGGCGACCGTCGCGACATGCTTTTTGGTCCCGGTCATCATCGGGCGCCGAGTCGTGCAGCATCCCCGAGTCACCCTCAACACGGTCGCAGGCGCCGCAGACATCTACCTGATGTTCGGCCTGCTATTCGCCGTGGTCTACTCCCTTATCGGCGACGTTGTTCTCATTTGGTACCCGTCGCTCGTGGCCAACGCAGGGCCAGGGACAACGGCGGCCCAAGCGTTCTTCTTGGGCGGCAGGACTCCGATTGCGTCCGACTTCATCTACTACAGTTTCGTCACGCTGACCACGGTCGGGTACGGCGACCTCACCGCGTCGACCGGAATTGGGCGCATGCTGTCCGTGACGGAGGCGCTCGTCGGTCAGCTCTATCTGGTGACGGTCGTCGCGATCCTTGTGTCCAACCTCGGGCGTGATCGCACACCCGCTGCCTAGCGGAACGGCAAAAGACCCGCCTCGGAATGAGGCGGGTCTGTGTGAAGCCGTCTGTCCTCGCCGTTGCGCGCTAGTTCGACTTGGCGGCCTCGTCGATGGCCTTCTTGAGATCCTTGGCATCCGCGTCGACCTGCTTCTTGGCGACTCTCGCGGCACGCTTCATGTACAGGTCGGCGCCCATCTCAGGGGTGGCCACACCGATCATCACGATGCCGGCCGTGCCCTCGTCCAGCATGTCGCCGATCTCCTTGATGTCACTGCGCTTGAACCCGCCGAAGAGGTGGCCAGCGAGTGCGCCCACAGCGGTGCCGACAGCGCCGCCCATGATGATCGACGGCGGGAAGATGAGTCCGATGAAGGCGCCAACCAGTCCGCCGAGCAGTCCGGCGCCGCCCGTAGCGGCTGAGTCGCGATCGAGAATCTTGACCTTGCCGCCCTCTTCCTTGGTGAACAGTGCGCCGTCGTACGGCCCGATCCACAGGTTGGCGTGTAGAGCCTTGATGCCGTCGAAGTCCGCCTTCGCGTCCTCCACGTCCGCGTACGCGCCGATGAACGCCACGTACGGAAGATCGCCGTACTTCTCGTCAGACATTTCTTCTCCCCTGGATCGTCTTCCGACTCGACCCGCTGATGTGAACTCGACTCACATAGCGGCCACACTCCCGTTGCCCAACTCCAACGGACCGTTCGCGTTCAAATTCTACTGTAATCACATTCGAGATGGGATACCGAACCGGTAACCTGCAACCATATTCGTTGGCTCTCAGATTCCGAATGCGACGGCTTGCGAGCTGCCTTCGCGGCTGGTGACGCAAGCGCACCCACCGCGAACAGGGACCACTCTCCGAGCGGCTATACTCGAGAGCAGAGCGGACGGGGAGGGGGTTTGGCCATGTTCAACGGATGGATACTGGGGCTCGTTGCCCTCGCGGCGGTCGTCTTCGTGATTGCGTGGATCATCAACATCAGAAGAGATAAGTCCTAGCGTTGAAAGACCCCCCGCATCGGCGCTATTCGCGCCCCGTTCCAACGGGCAATGCGGCTGGCACGATTGCCGTGAGCGCCCCGGGCACCACTTCGATGTCGAGCGGCGTGTCCCCAACGAGTTCGCCGTCGAGCTGAACCGGCTGGGCGGGCGTCGCCTCGACGCGGAAACGCCTTCCCTGTGCGTGCTCTATCTCAGTGCCGCTAGACATTCCCGCAACTGCGGTGCTCAGCTGACCGAGCGCCTTGACGCCCTTCCCGCGCAGCACCAGCAAGTCGAGCAGCCCGTCGCTGACCGAGATGTGACGCCCGAGGCGCAGCGGCCCCAGCCCGACGTTTCCCGCGTTCACCACGCTTACCGAGAACGCCTCAAACTCGTGCGTGACGCCATCCATCTCCACAACGTAGCGCACCACGTCGCTTTCTCCCCACGCTTTCACCTTGCCGAAGAAGTAGGCGAGGGTACCCCAGCGGTCCTTGAGTTCGCGGGTTGCCTCCGCAACCTGCCGAGCACCCCAGCCTGCGCCGCAGCGGAGGATGTAGTGCTTACCGTTTGCCAGCCCCAGATCGATTGGAACCCGCTTGCTCTTGGGGTCGACGATTATCTGCGCCGCCTTTTCGATGCCGACCGCGACTCCCAGTTCGTGCGCCATGAGATTCGCGGTGCCGCCGGGAAGCACGCCCAGAACCGCCCCGGTGCCGGCGACCCCCTCGGCGACCTCCATGACTGTCCCGTCGCCGCCGTAGGCGACAACCACCTCGACACCAGCGGACGCAGCGTCGCGAGCCTGACCGAACGCATCACCGGACTTATGAGTGAGCGAGGCGTCCCACTCGACATCGGCCTCGCGAAACACGGAGTTGAGCGTGTGAAGCACCGGCTGCGGCTGTCCCGACCCCGGATTGATCACCACGTGCACCTTCATGTGCATTCCGCCTCTCGTGCGCTTTCAGGGACGGGTATCTCCGCGCTCCAGCCACCATTCCAGAGGCGCTCGAACTTGCGAATGCGCGGCGCGATCCAGAACGCTTTTGGATCCGCCACTTTTCGGCGGGAGATCACCAGGTCCATGGCCTTCTGGGCGGAGCAGCCCTGCGCGATCAGGATGCAGCACGCCATCGCGACGCTGCGGTGGCGACCTTCTCGGCAGTGACAGAGGACACCACCGCCGGTTGCCAGCACGGGAATCGCAGCCTCGACGCCGGTTCGCAGTCGTTTGAGCGGAATCGGCGTGAGCGGCGAGTCGATCGAGGGGACGTGGACCCAGTCGAGAGGCTCGTCGCAGAACTCAGACAGCGGCTCGGCTCGAGTCATGCTGATGACGAGCCGAATGCCGAGGCCGGCGACGTGCGGTGACTCGCCGGGCTTGGGCCAAGAGGAGACGAAGACACGAGGGGTGATCTCGGAGATGTCCATGCTTGCGATTCTACCCAAGCGAACCGATTGCTCCGATGCAGGGTTTTGGGCCAGATGCGCAGAACAAGGTGGCACGGGGGAGCGTTCAACCACGCGATATAGTCGCCGTCATACGAAGCGGGCGCCGAGCCCCTCAGACCGAGCGTTTGGGGAAAAGAGGGCACAGTGAAGGCATATTGGGTGACTGCTGGCGTGGGCACGCTCGTCGCAATTGTCGGCGGTGTCGTATGGACGATCAGCGACAAGCAGTTCGGTTTCATCCTTGTGCTGAGTGGACTCGTCATCGCAATCCTGGGCCTCGTGATGTGGCTGATACAGTGGGGTGTTGACAGGTCCAAGTAGTCAGCTCAGCTGGCTGGGAGGCGCGCGCTCGGCGCGTGAGTTGCCGCGCGACCGACGGTCCCCCTCCTCCGCGCTTGTCTCATTCAGGCACGACTCGCATACTCGCTTCATGGGCGTAGCAGGCACTCGCGGGCGTCCGTATCCTGCAGCGCGCGCTGTGCGCACCCGTGGGTGCGCGCGATTGGGGGAGCCAGCAAGGTGCGCCTGCTCAAGAACTCGTGCCCGACTCAAAGCCGGCGAAGGCGGAGCCAAGGCCACCAACGATGATCGAGCCGCTTGCGATCGCCAGGGTCGTCCTCATCGTTGCCGCCTGCTGGATCGTGGTCGTGTGGCTTGCGGGCGCCCTCTACGTCCTGGTCAGCTATGCGGTCGCGTGGCGGCAGCTTCCGGCCGGGCCGCCTGCGCGACTCCTTCGCTCCGCGCTGCTCGAGACATGGAACGTTGCGTGGTCACAGCCGCTCATGCCGTGGTTTCAGCTCTTCGGCAAGCGGATGTTGACCGGCGGCGGCGAGGTGCCGGTCGTCATGCTCCACGGCTACTTCCAGAACCGTGTCGACTTCCTCTACCTCGCGTCACGGCTGCTCACGAGCGGCTCTGGCCCCCTCTATGCCTGCAACTTCTTCTGGCCGCAGTCGCTCGACCGGTCCGCCGACAATGTCCTGGCCTTCGTCGAGCGAGTTCTCGCTCGGACCGGGGCGACGCAGGTCGACCTCTTGACCCATTCGTCGGGAGGGCTGTTGGCCCTCGATATCATCGCCGATCACCCTGAGCTCATCAGGCGCGCGGCTCTTGTCGCACTGCCTGCGCACGGCGTGCTCTGGCGCGGGCCGATCATCGGCCAGTCCGGCCGGCAGCTGAGGTCGGATTCGAAGTACTGGGCGAGCCGGAAGCTCGAGACCGGCGACGTGCCGGTGCTCTCGGTCTACTCGGCACACGACAATGTCGTCTACCCCGTCCAGACGTCGATGCTCGATGGGGAGAAGGTCGTCAACCAAGAAGTGCCTTATCTCGGCCACCTTTCGATTCTGTTCGATGCCCACGTGGGAGACCTGGTGCGAGACTTCCTGCTTGCGGAGCAGGACGAGCTGCGCGGCTAGGCGGTCTTCATGAGGCTTCGCACCCTGCGTCGTGCAGCCGCCTTCACAGACAGCGCGTATGCCAGCAGCGAGACGCCCGTCGCGAGCAGGTAGACCTGCAGCGCGATCCTCACGATGTTGCGGCCGCCCCCGGGCGCGAAGAAGATCGCGAGCGCTGCGGCGATTCCCACAGCGCCGCTCAGAAAGAGCAGCCAGCGGGGCTTGGCGGTGCGGCCGATCTTCCATGCGACGTAGATGTCGGAGAGGCCGTGGTAGAGCGCGTAGAACGCGATGACAAGTGACAGCACCTTCATCGCTTTGTCCGGCTGGATTCCCACGAACACCGCGAAGCCGACGCCCACCAGCCCGATCAGGACGTAGGCGATCCACGCGTTCTTCCCCGAGTGCTTCAGGCCTACCGCACCGATGATCGTGCTGATCGCCGAGAAGGCGACCCAACCCGCGAACATGAGCGCGAGGAGCCGATCGGGCAGCGGGTGCACCAACTGGATCGCCACCAGAAGCGCAAGCGCAAGGACGCCGTTTCGCAGCATCGTGTTCTCCACGCCGCCGACAACGTCTACAAACGCGGTCTTCGCGCGGACACGCACGGGTCCGATTCGCTGGGCGAGGGCCGCGGCGTCCGCGTCGTCTGGCTCGATCTCGCGCACGGCTGCGGCGGGCTCGCCAAGCGGCAGCTCCCGACTGCCCCCAGGCGTGGCGACGTCGAAGCCCTCTCGCCCGCCGGCGACACGCTGCAGGTAGTCGACTGGCGTGAGCGCGTCCCCGGTCGGGACCACGAAGTGGACCGGCGCCGGAACGTCTGCGAGCAGAGCATCGGCATCGGTGCCGAGAATCGCGTAGTCCAGCGAACGGATCGGCGGGACGATGCGCGCTTCGACCTTCTCGGCGGACATCGAGCTAGCGCGCTCGTCGGTCGCGTATCGCTGGATCTTCTCGCGGGTCGCGACGATGCGCGCGGCCGCTTCGCTCTTCTCGCCGAGCTCCTCGAATGTGTGGCTCGGCTCAAGGAGCGCGGGGGAGAATGCGATCACACCGGCGCTGCGCGTCGGCGCGGTCGCCGCACACCCCAGCGCCACGAGCGCTCCCAGGCCGTAACCAGCGAACCTGACCGGTTGCGTCGGCCCCCAAAGCATCTCGACGGTGCCGAGCACCCCGGCGACCTGGTCGGCAAGCGTGTAGTGCGATGACAGCGGCACCGGCGAGCCGCCGAAGCCGAGCAGGTCGATAACCGCGACGTCGTTGGAGCTCGCGAGCGCCTCGGCGGCGGGGCGCCACTGCGCCGACGTGCTGTCGATGCCGTGAAGCAGCACGAGCGGCGCGCCGCTGCCACCGCGCCAAGCGACGTTGAGCTCGCGGATCTCGTCGCGCAGGATCTCGGCGGCCACGCGTTCGGGGATGTTCCACAGCAGCATGTGGTCGGCGGTGAGGCCGACGATGCGACGGATCTCCATGTCGGGCTTCAGCCTCTTGAGGGCCGGGGTCTGGTCGGGGCGCACGATCGGGTCGCGGATGCCCAGCGCGAAGACGGTGGGCATCGAAAGCTTTGGAAGGTCGTCGATGAAGGTGGCCTTGTTGATTGTGTTCGCGAGGTACTTGCTCATGATGTCCCAGTGCGTGGGCAGGTCCTCGGTGGCGAAGACGCTCTTGAGTGTCTTCTCCAGACCCCCGGAGGCGAGTTTGTATACCAGCAGGCCTTGGTCCTTTGACTTGGCCAGCCGCTTCCAGGCCCACCGGTAGACCGTCGCCTGAACCAGTTCGATGCCCACGTCCTTCGACGAGAACGCCTCTGGCGGCAGATAGAACGGTGCCGAGAGCAGGAAGAGCCGGCGCAGCCGCTGCGGATACATCGCCGCGTACTTGATGGCCAGGTCCCCGCCGAGGGAGTAGCCGACCAGCAGGAAGGGTTCGTCGACGCCGAGGTCGTTCAGAGTGTTGTCCATCACCACCGCGAGCATCTCGGCACTGTAGTCGACGTCGGTCGGATGGGGGCTCAGTCCGAAGCCAAGCAGGTCGAAGACGATGTACCGGTAGCCGGGCCCCATCGTGTCGACGACCTTACGAAAGACCGTGCCGTCCATGTTGATGCCGTGAAGCATCACGACCACCGGACCTGTGCCCTCGTCGTAGCGGGCGTAGAGTCGCAGATCCTCGATGCTTGTGGTCACGTGGTCCGCCTCCGTCATCTGTGGCATCGAGTGCTACTTCAGAGCCTTGGCCAGGGCGTCGCGTCCGACCGTGAGTGTGGCGATGAGTTGTTTCAGCTGCTGCTGCTCCGGGCTTCCCGCGGGCGCGGCATCGTAGACCTGCGTCACCTTGGCTATCCCCGCGTTGAACTGCTCGAGTGCGCTTTGAGCGCTTGCCTGTTGAGCGGCCCCCGTCTGCGAACTCGCCGCACTGAGAGTGGTCTGCAGCCGCTGGAGATCGTCGTTTGAGGGAGCACCGGAGAGCGGCTGTTTGAGTCCGATGATGTAGGTCGAGGCATCCCCGACCGACGTACTCGCCTTCAATAGGGCGGCGTTGAGTTCAGAAGCCTTGAGCGACTCGGGCGAAGAGGATGGCGGCGCCGAGCAGCCGCAGAGCGTCAATGCCGTCGCAAGCAGAGCGGCGACGAGCAACCCAGCTGATCCGCGCAATGGTTTCATGTGTTCCCCCCGGAAGTTGGCGCCTGACGCAATCGTACCCCCTTGCGGAGCATTCATCCGAGAAGCCCTCGGCAGGTGACCGAGGGCTTCTCTAGTGCCGAGCATGTGCGGGCCATCGCGCCTAGCCGGCAGCGCCTCCGCCGACTCCCTGCATCGCCGCATGCTCGTGGAGCGCCTTCTCCTCCTCGTGCGACGACGGCTTCAGGTCGAACGTGACCTTCTTCACCGTGCCTGTGAACGCGTAGGGCGCCTTGTCCTCGTACGCCAGATCAACCACGCCGCCGTTGTCTCGGCCGACATCCATGCCCGCATAGGTGGTGTAGAGCAGCGACACCGAACGCGGCATCGTGCCTTCGCCGATCTGCTTGTCGTTCGCCCACAGGGTCACCTTGCCACCAGTGCCGGGCTTGGGTTCATCGGCCTCGAAGAGCATCTTGAGTGTCACGCCACCGGTCGGGATTGGCTCGGTCGACGTCTGCTTGTAGGTGTCCACGCCGAGGAACTGGTAGGTGTGGTTCAGCAGGCCCTTCTCGTCGACCCACAGGGAGAACCCGCCGATGAAGTCGGCGAATGCCACGAGCACGCCCTCGGCCCCGCTTGCGGGCACGTTCACCTCGGCCTCGATCGCGTACGAACGTCCGTAGATGCGTGGGATCATCGTGGTCTGGATATTCTGCACGTCGCCGGCCAGCTCGAAGCGGGTCTTGGTCGGCATCGGCGGCAGCATGCCAAAGAACACGGCGAATCCGGCGAGCAGCGGCAGCACGCGGTTGCGCTCGGCCTCCTGCCAGAACAGCTCCTGAAGCTCCGAGAGCTTGTCAGGGTTCTCGGCGGCGAGGTCACGAGCCTGACTGAAGTCATCGGGCAGGTAGTACAGCTCCCACTTGTCCTGCTCCGGGGTCCAAGTCCCGCCGGGGCCGAACCGGCTGAGCGCCTCGTAGCTGAAGTCCCATGGAAGCTTGTCGAGCTTGGCGCACGCCCACCAGCCGTCCTTGTAGATGGCGCGGCTACCGTACATCTCGAAGTACTGCACCGTGTGCTGCTCGGCGGCCCTTGGGTCTTCGATCGTGTACGCGAAGCTGGTGCCGTCCATCGGCTCCTGAGCGATACCGTCGACAACGGTCGGCTCGGGAATGCCGACCAGCTCCAGGATCGTGGGGACGACGTCGATGCAGTGAGTGAACTGATCGCGCATGTCGCGATCGGGCTTGATGCGGCTCGGCCACGCGACGACCATCGGATCCCGGGTGCCGCCCAGGTGGCTGGCCATCTGCTTGCCCCACTGGAACGGGGTGTTGTTGGCCCAGGCCCACGCCGCCGCGAAGTGCGGTGCGGTGTGGAAGCCGCCCAGGTCCTCGATGCCCCCGAACTTCTCGATGATCTCCAGCTGCTCGTCTGCCTCGAGGACGACGCCGTTGAAGAACGTCGTCTCGTTGAACGAGCCGGTAAGCGTGCCCTCCATGCTGGCGCCGTTGTCTCCCCAGATGTAGATCACCAGCGTGTTGTCGAGGTCGCCCATCTCCTCGATCGAGTCGAGAAGGCGTCCAACGTTCCAGTCGGCGTTCTCCGAGTAGCCGGCGAACACTTCCATCTGGCGCGCGTAGAGCTTCTTCTGGGCATCGCTGAGAGAATCCCAAGCCGGGAAAAGGTCGGGGCGCTCGGTCAGCTCGGTCTCCGGAGGGATGATGCCGAGTTCCTTCTGCCGCGCGATGGTGCGCTCACGGTACTTGTCCCAACCGTCGTCGAACTGGCCCTTGTACTTGTCGGACCACTCCTTGCCGACGTGGTGCGGGGCGTGAGAACACCCCGTTGAGTAGTACATGAACCACGGCTTGGCCGAGTCCTGCGCGCGCACTGCGTGCAGCCACTCGACCGCCTTGTCGGTGATGTCGTCGGGGAAGTAGTAGAGCTTCCCGTCTTCACCTTCGGGCACGCCGAGCGTCGAGTTGTCCTGGGTGATGATCGGGTCGTACTGACCGGCGGCGCCGGTCAGGAAACCCCACCAGTGGTCGAAGCCCCAGCCCGTGGGCCAGTGGTCGAACGGTCCGGCGGCACCCATCTCGCGGCCGGGCGTCATGTGCCACTTGCCGAAGCCGCCGGTGATGTAGCCGTTCTCCCTCAAGATGCGAGGCAGGGCGGTGCAGCTTCGTGGACGAGTGCCCGTGTACCCGGGGAACGGTCCGGGAAGCTCGGCGATGCCGCCCATTCCGACGCGGTGGTGATTGCGCCCCGTCAGTAGCGCTGCTCTTGTGGGCGAGCACACGGCCGTCACATGGAACCGGTTGTAGGTGACACCCATATCCTGAACGCGCGACAGGGCCGGCGTCTTGATCTCGCCGCCGAACGTCTCGGGACCGCCGAAGCCCGCGTCGTCGATGAGGACGACCAGAACGTTGGGCGCGCCATCCGGCACCGCTGGTCCGGGGATGAAGGACCAGTCTGCCGCCGACTCATCGAGTGTGTGCCCTGCGAACCCGCCGAACTTGCGGTCGGCGATGGGCAGTACCGTCCGGTCCGGTGCGAACTTGCCCATCGCCTCGGCGAGCGAAGCCTGGAGCTGCTTCATGCCGCCCTTCTCGGACTGTGCGATCGACTTGGCCGGCGAGCCGGGCAGCGCATTCTCGACGGCGAACCGCTGGTCGTCGTCGAACATCACGATGACGCCAGCCGAGCCGAGCGGCAGGTTCTCGCCGATCTTGTCGTGGATCCCGCTTTTGAGCTTGTGGTCGACGAACTTGCCGACGATCGCTCCGCCCGCAGCGCCTACGGCGACCGAGGCGAGCAGCGGCGGCGCGAACAGGCCGACAAGAACACCGACGCCCCCGCCCCATCCGGCGCCTTTGCGCCCCAGGTGGTTCCCCGTGTCGACGACGGTCACGTTGCCATCCTCGTCATGCGAAACGAGGATCGCGCCGTCGACCTTGACCTTCTTGCCATTGATCAGCTCGACAAGTCCGTCGAACTCCTCTTGCGCCGTTTCGATGCTCTGATAGCCGGCGACGAGGACATCCGTCAGTTCCCCACTCATGAGCGCTCCTCTCAGCGTGAATCCGCTCCACCTCTCTTTCCCCGTTTGGGCGAACTCGGGTCCGATCGTTCGGCGATTTCGATCCGGTGCGATGTCCCGCGTGAGACGCTGTCGGCGCGGGGGCATCCTCAGAATGACTGCACGCCCGCATGGGCGAGGACGACTAACGCGGATGCGAGGCCTGAGCCGATGGAAGACCCGAAGATCCTGATTGCCGCTGTGGCGATCCTCGCGTACGCGCTGCTGTCTCGGCGGCTCGACCGCTGGTGGTTCAGCATGCCGGTCCTCATGGTGCTCATCGGACTGGCTGTCGGTGCCGACGGGCTCGGCTGGATCGGGGTCGATGTAGAGAGCCATACGGTCAAGACCATCGCCGAGATCACGCTGTCGCTGATGCTCTTTCACGACGCGGTGCGAATCGACCTTCGGGCGCTCAAGCGCGGATTCTCAGTCCCACTTCGTCTCCTGGGTATCGGGCTGCCCCTCATGCTCATCCTCGGTACGGCGGTCGCCTGGTGGGTGTTCCCGAGCATAGGGCTTGTGGGCGCGGTGCTCGTTGGGACGATGCTCGCCCCAACCGATGCCGCTTTGGGCGCCGCAGTCGTTGAGGATGAGCGGCTCCCTATGCGCATCCGGCAGGGGCTCAACGTCGAGAGCGGCCTGAACGACGGCCTCTCGGTGCCGGTGTTCCTGGTTGCGCTGGCTTTGGCCGCCGATCCCGGCGGCTGGCAGGCCGGGGCACTGGGCGCGGAGCTGCTGAGACAGATAGGCTTCGGGGTTCTCGGCGGGTTGCTCGTCGGGGGACTCGGCGGGCTCGCCTTTCGCTTCGCCGCCGACAAGGGCCTGATGCATGACTACTGGCGACGAGTCGCAAATCTCTCCGTCGCCCTGGGCTGTTTCGTTGCCGCGGCCGTTCTGGGCGGGAGCGGATTCATTGGCGCGTTCGCCGGGGGCATTGTGTTCGGGCTTGCTTCAGAGGCCCGGTCGGTTGAGGACAATGCCCTGACCGGGTACCTCGGGGCGGTCTTCGACGCGATCAGCTTCCTACTCGTGGGCGCGATGCTGATCCCCCTTGCACTCCAACAGCTCACGTGGGCGGTCGTCGCCTACGCGGTCTTGAGCCTCGTGGTGATTCGCGCCGTGACGGTTGCGGCCGCGATGCTCGGCAGCGGTGCCCGGTGGCAGACCGTCGCCTTCATGGGATGGTTTGGCCCGCGCGGCCTAGCTACCGTCGTCTTCACCGTGCTGCTCTTCGACGCGAACGTCCCCAACGGCAACCTCATAGCTTCGGTCGCGGTCGTCGGCGTCACTCTGAGCGTGCTGGCTCACGGGTTCTCGGCGCCGCCCCTCGTTGCCGCGTACGCCCGATGGTGGAGTTCAGCACAGGGCGGGAACAAGTCGCATATGGAGGCGAGCGAGGTTGCCGAGCATCCCGTCCGCCATGCGGGCATGAGGTCCACCAAGGAGACATGATGAGCCAGCCAAAGACAGCGCCGAGAGTGGTCGCTCAGACGCCGAGACGATCTTCGCGGCGCGAACTGGTTCACCTCACAGAAGCCGAACATGTTGCGCGGGGTAAGGCCGCCCGTGCAGAAGTGCCGCGCACAAGCCACGGTGCGTGGGTCCCATCAGCCAAGAGGCCCAACCCGGTCGATCTCCTGGAACAGCAGTCTGCTGCGCGCGTGCCTGAGCTGGTGCCCATCCGGTATGGGCGCATGCTCGTTTCGCCATTCACCTTCTACCGCGGTGGCGCCTACATCATGGCTTCGGATCTCGCACAGACGCCGGTCTCAGGTCTGACGGTCCAGCTCTGCGGGGACGCCCATCTGTCGAACTTCGGCGGCTTCGCCTCGCCCGAGCGCCGTATGGTCTTCGACATCAACGACTTCGATGAGACCCTTCCCGGGCCGTGGGAGTGGGATGTCAAGCGCCTCGCGGCAAGCTTTGAGATTGCAGGACGCGACAGGGAGTTCTCGGAGTCAGAGCGTCGGGCCGTGGTCTTGGACGTTGTGCGCTACTACCGCGAGGCGATGAACAACTTCGCGGAGATGCGGGATCTGGACGTGTGGAACTCTCATCTCGACGTCGAGGCACTGCTCCCGCAGATCCAGAAGGTGGTGGGCGCGAAGCGGACCAAGAATCTTGAGCAGAACCTGGCGAAGGCCCATGCCAAGGACAGCATGAGGGCTTTGCGGAAGCTGACCCATCTCGTGGATGGTGAGCCAAGGATCACCAGCAGTCCACCGTTGGTCGTGCCGGTCTCCGAACTGTTCTGCGAGCTGGAGGCCAAGAAGCTCAACAACTCGATCAGGCGGCTCCTTCGGCAGTACCGCGCGAGCCTTCAGAACGACCGCCGAGTCCTGGTGGAGCGCTTTCGCTTCGTCGAGATGGCCCGCAAGGTCGTCGGCGTGGGCAGTGTCGGGACCCGCGCGTGGATTCTCCTGATGCTGGGTCGAGACGATCAGGATCCGTTGTTCCTGCAGGTCAAGGAGGCCGATGCGTCGGTCCTCGAGGCGTTCGTCGGCGTTAGTGCGTTCAAGAACCACGGCCAGCGCGTGGTGGAAGGCCAGCGGCTGATGCAGGCTTCGAGTGACATCTTCCTCGGCTGGATAGCAGCAACCGGTGTCGACGGCGTGAAGCGTGACTTCTACGTGCGCCAGCTTTGGGACTGGAAGGCCTCGGCCGAAATCGACTCGTTCTCGCCGAAAGCCATGCGGGTGTACGCCCAGATGTGCGGTTGGACGCTGGCGCGCGCCCACGCTCGCTCGGGTGACCGGATTGCGATTGCCGCCTACCTCGGTTCGGGAGCATCTTTCGACAAGGCAATCGCGGACTTCTCGGCGGCGTACGCCGATCAGAACCAGGTGGACTACGAAGCGTTCAAGGCCGCCTGCGACTCCGGGCGGCTTCAGGTCCAGACCGGACTGTAAGATGGGGAAGGTCGGCGTACGTTGACAGACCCGCCGGCCGACGTTGCGCTCGGCTGACGCCCGCGCCCGCGCGAGACTCAATGGGGTGCGACTGATTCCATCAAGGAGTACTTAGTGGGCGAGACGATCACACCCAAGACCTCCAGGGCCGAGGCCCTCATTGAGAACGCCGCAGCTGCGGTAGAGCTGCTTCCCGGTTCGGTGCGGGGGGTCACGGGACGGGACTTCATCGCCGGTTTCACCAACGCCATCGCCAACATCCCCGACGCCATGGCCAACGCCACGCTCGCCGGCCTGAATCCGATTCACGGGCTGTACTCGCTCGTGATCGGAACGCCGGTCGCCTCGCTCACGACGAGCTCGAAGCTGATGACGGTTGCCGTGACCGGGTCGATGGCGCTGGTGGTCGCCGATGCACTGAGTGGTGTGCCCGCCGATCAACGCGCCGTTGCCCTGATCTCGCTCACGCTGCTCGTCGGGATCATTCAGATTGTGTTGGGCCTCTTGAAGGCCGGTACGTTGGTCCGCTTCGTCTCGAATTCCGTGATGCGCGGATTCCTTACTGGCGTCGCGATCAACATCATCCTGTCGCAGGTCAGTGACGTGACCGGCTACAAGAGTGCACTCGGCAACAAGACCATGCGGCTGGTGGACACCGTGCTCCACCCCTCGTCGATCAGCGTTCCAACCGTTCTGGTGGCACTCCTGACAGTAGGGATCATCCTCGGCATCGGGCGAACGAGGCTCTCCGCGTTCGCCTTCCCGATCGCACTTGTGGTGTCGACGCTCGTCGTCAATGTTGCGGGCGTCGGCACGGCGATGGTGGGCGACACAGCCTCGATTCCCTCGGCACTGCCCAAGTTCGTTCTTCCTCAGGTGGGCGGGCTCGTCAACCTTCTTGTGCCGGCGCTCTCGGTGGCGATCGTGGGGCTGATTCAGGGAGCCGGCATCAGCAAGGCGGTTCCTAACCCCGGCGGCGTCTACTCCAACATCAACCGCGACTTCATCGGGCAAGGCGCCGGTAACGCCGCCGCGTCGCTGTTTGGCGGAATGCCGGTGGGGGCGTCGCTCTCAAGCACCGCACTCAACGTACAGCTCGGTGGCAGGCACCGCGCGGCGAACTTCATTATCGGGCCGATCATCGCCGTGGTGCTGCTCGTGCTGGCGCCGGCTGTCGAGCTGATTCCCCGGGCCGCGCTCGGCGCGATGCTGATCGTCATCGGCGTTCGTGCGATCGACGCGCCCGCCATCCGCGCCGTGTGGCAGACAAGCGTGCCGACTCGAACCATCATGCTGGTCACCTTCATCGGAACGCTGGTCGTCCCGGTGCAGTATGCCGTTCTCATCGGCGTCGCGCTGTCGGTCGTGCAGCACACCTTCAGCTCGTCGCTGGACGCGCGCGTCGTGGCGCTGACCCGGGACGACCAAGGGCGGTATGTCGAAGGCGAGGCGCCCACGAAGCTGTTCGACGACTCGGTGACCGTGCTCGACGTGTACGGCAGCGTCTTCTACGCCGGAACCGACGTGATCGATCGCCTGCTCCCGGACGCGATCGGGGCGCACGACGCCGTGGTCGTGCTCAGACTCCGCGGGCGGGCCGACGTGGGCAGCACCTTCCTCGAGCTCATCCGTCGCTACAGCGCGCAGGTCGCCGAGGGTGGAGGCTACCTTGCTCTCGTCGGCATCGGGCCTGCGCTTCTAGACCAGCTGGAGCGGACCGGCGCCGCCGATGCTGTCGGCCGGGACCACATATACCCGGCGCAGCCCGTGCTGATGGCGGCAGTGGACGAAGCGGTCACCGACGCCGAGGCCTGGCTGAAGTCGAGGGGCACCAGCGCCGTATAGCTCTGCACCTGTTGGGAGCCTGTGCCAAAAGGGGTATCCATTCTTTGGCAGTAGCCGTGTCCGCGCCCTCTGGGCCCTGCTGATCGACCTTGGTCGTCGGCGCGAGGACGGTATCCGGCGGGGGGAGGATGGCTGTGAGTATCTCAATCGTGCTCGAGCTTCTGGTCGTCATGGGCGCCATCGTCATGGGCGTGCGGATGGGCGGCATGGGCCTCGGCATCTGGGGTGTCGTCGGGGTCGGTGTGCTCGTGTTCGTGTTCGGCCTGGCGCCGGGACAACCGCCCATCTCGGCGATGCTCATCATCCTCGCGGTCATCACCGCGGCTGCCGCAATGCAGGCGGCAGGAGGCATCGACTATCTGGTGCGCCTCGCGACCAAGATCATCCGCAAGAACCCCAAGCAGATCACCATCATTGCGCCGATGGTGAGCTACATCTTCACGGTGGGAGCGGGCACCTCCAACATCTTCTATCCGTTGATTCCGGTCATCTACGAGGTCAGCTACGAGAACGACATCCGGCCCGAGCGACCACTCGCCGTGTCGACCGTCGCGAACGCGCTCGGCATCACCTCGAGCCCGGTCTCGGCGGCAATGGCTGCGATGCTGACGCTGACCGTTGCGAAGGGAGTCGGCCTGCCCCAGATTCTGGCGATCACTATTCCGGCATCGCTCGTCGCGATCGTCGTGACCGCGCTCGTGCAGAACTTCATCGGCAAGCCGCTTTCCGAGGACCCCATCTACCAGCAGCGGCTCAAGGACGGGCTCGTGCAGCCGCCCAAGTCGACCAGCAACGAACCCGAGAAGCCGCTGAAGAAGGGCTCGGCGTTGTCGGCGTACATCTTCCTCGCCGGCGTCGTGATGATCGTCGCCACCGGGGCCATTCCCTGGATGCAGAAGATGGTGCCCTCAGGAGAGGGCGGCGCGATGGCGCCGCTGGATACCACGTCCGCCATCCAGATCATCATGTTCACGGTCGCGCTGCTGATACTCATCTTCTGCGACGCAAAGGTCGGCGACATCGCTGGCCAGCAGGTCTTCGGTGCCGGAATCATCGCGCTGCTCGCGCTGTTCGGAATCGCTTGGCTCGCGGACACGTTCGTCAGTGCCCACCAGGCCGCCATCAACGCGGCGCTCTCGAACGTGGTGACGGCGATTCCACTCACGTTCGCGTTTGCGGTCTTCGTGCTGGCGGCGCTGACCACAAGCCAGTCAGCGACCACGCGAACGCTCGTACCGATCGCCCTGGGGATTCCGGCTCTCAGCGTCGGTGCGATCGTGGCCATGTGGCAGGCCGTGTCCGGTGTCCTGTTCCTGCCGGCCAACGGCACGCAGCTCGCCGCGGTCGCCGTCGACCAGACCGGGAGCACCAAGATCGGCAAGGCGGTCGTCAACCACTCGTTCATGATTCCGCTGCTGGTGTGCACGGTCGTGGCGGTCGGAGTCGGAATGGTCATCAGCATGTTCGTGGTCTAAGTCCCTCGCTTGAGATCGGAGTCCCCGTATGGACACCACTGAGATTCGCAGCAAGGTCGCGGAGATGATGCCGCAGGTCATGGCCGACCTCGGTGTACTCGTCGGCAACGCTTCGTGCGCGTTTCCGGGGTTCCCGCCGGAGCCGGTCAACGCTGCTCGCGCGACGGTGATCGACATCCTCAAGCGCTCCGGGTTCGAGGCGGGCGAGCTCGACCTCGAAGGCGGCGGCTACCCCGCGGTGTGGGGAGAGCTCCCCGCACCCGACGGCGCGCCGACCGTGCTGCTCTACGGGCACTACGACGTGCAGCCGGCTCCGATGGATCAGGGCTGGACCACCGATCCGTGGACGCTCACCAAGAAGGACGACGGTCGCTACTACGGTCGAGGAGCCGCCGACGACAAGAGCGGCGTCGCTATCCACGCGGGAACGCTGCGGGTCTTCGATGGCAAGCCGCCCGTGGGCATCAAGCTCATTCTGGAAGGTGAGGAGGAGACGCTGTCCCATCTCGAGGACTACGTGGCCAAGTACCCCGAGCGCTTCAAGGCCGACGTCATGATCATCGCCGACATGGGCAACATCGAGTGCGGCGAGCCGGTGCTCACAACCATGCTGCGCGGACACGTGCAATGCATCGTCGAGGTCGACACAGTCGACCACCCACTGCACTCCGGCGTCTTCGGCGGCCCGGCGCCCGACGCGCTCATGGCGCTCATCCGCATGCTCGCGACGCTGCAGGACGACCGCGGCAACTGCGCAGTCCCCGGACTCAAGGCTTTCGACTGGCCCGGTGCCGAGTACCCCGAGCCGCTCTACCGACAGATGGCCGCAATGCTCGATGGCGTCGAGATCATCGGCGACGGCACCGTGGGCACCAAGCTGTGGAGCAAGCCGTGCATCAGCGTCATCGGTATCGACGCGCCGAGCGTGGCCGAGGCGGGCAACGTGCTCCTGCCGACGGCCCGCGCCAAGGTCGCGATGCGCATCGCACCGGGCGCCGACCCCGAGCACGAACTCGCGCAGCTCATGGACTTCCTCAGAGCAGCCGCACCCTGGGGCGTCCACGTGGACGTCACGCGCGTGAAGGCGTCCGACGCGTTTCTCGCGCCCAGCGGCGGTCCCGGAGTCGAGGCCGCGCGCGCGGCGCTCGCCGAGGCGTACGGCAAAGATGTCTCGGAGGTCGGCAGCGGCGGATCGATCCCGCTCCTCGAGACGCTCATGAAGGCGTCCCCGGGTGCCGAGTTCATCCTCTTGGGCGCCGAGGACGCACCCGCGAATATCCACGGGGCCAACGAGAGCGTTCACCCCGACGAGATCGAGCGCATGATCGTCGCGCAGGCGCTGCTGATCGAGAAGCTCGCGGGCGCGGGCGCATAGCGTCGGCGGCCCGAATCCGCATAGTGTGAAGAGAGGCCGCCCGGTTGGGCGGCCTCTCGGTTTGCTCTTGCGGTTCGGGATGTCGGCAGAGAGCCTACATCTCGTCGATGGCGGCCTTGACGTCCTTGGCCTGCGCGTCGACTTCCTGCTTCGCCATCTTCTTCGCGCGCTTCATGAGCCTCTCGGCGCCCGCATCGAAGGTGGCGTCAGCGACTAGGATGACGCCGGCTTCGCCCGGCTCGAGCTCGTCGGCGACCTTCTTGATGTCGCCGCTCATCCAACCCTTGGTCAGGTTTCCGACGGCGGCACCAGCGCCCGCGCCCACTGCGGCGGAAACGAGGATGCTCGGCGGGAAGATCACGCCGAGGATGCCGCCCACGATGGCGCCGACCGCGGCGCCGTCCTTGCGCTGGGTTGCATCGGTGTTGAGCACCTTGACCTTGCCGTCCGCGGTCTTCTCAAAGAGTGCTGCGTCGTAGGTGCCGATCCACTTCTCGCGGTGGGCCGCCTTGATCATCTCGAAGTCCGCCTTCGCGTCCTCGACATCGGCGTACACGCCCGCGTATCCGATGATGTTCTCAGACTCTGCCATGGTGCCTCCTCAGGGCTCGGTGAACGGGTTAGGGCGTCGCGCCCCGAAGGTATGTTGCCCAGCCGCTCGCGTGTTGTATCAATCGGCGACGAACACGATGGCGGTATCGGGGCCGAGAATCGGGCCTACTCGACACCTCGGTCGTCTTGGGGCTCGGGGATGAAGATCGACAGCAGGAAGCTCACGAAGCTGATCACCAGACCGCCCCAGAACGCGGGCCAGAAGCCGTCGACCTTGAAGCCGATCCCGAACCAGTTCTGAGCCACCCAAGATGAGAGCCATAGGGTGCCAGCGTTGATGACGAACGTGAAAAGTCCCAGCGTGGCGATGATGCATCCGCACGACAGGAACTGCAGGATCGGACGGATGAACACGTTGATCGCCGCAAGAAGTGCACCCACCGCCACTATCGCGACAATCGTGTTCGAATCCTGGGTGACCGTGATGCCCGGAATGAGCAGTACGGCGGCGGCGACCGCGATCGCCGTGATCAGCCACCGGAACAGAATCCTCCACCACATGGTCAGCGGTCCTCCCCGCGCCCCCGGCGCCGATGTGCAAACAGCCTATGCGCGAAAGTGTCGGTGATTGACTGGCTACTGGCAATCAGCAGTGCAGGGCTCGGCGGGTGGGAAGCTCGGCCACTTGGGAATAATAGGTACTTGGAAGTCGCGGGGGTTACACGCGGTTCCAACGGACGCGACGTGCGGCAGTGTGGGAGGGGAAACCATGAGCGACTCATCGCCAGGTTCGAACCCCGAGGAGACTCGGGATACCGAATCAGAGAAGCCGTCTGAAGCCATCAAGTCTGCGGCAGGGCACGACAAGCCTGCCGAGAAGCCGGCAACCATGTCTGCCGAGAAGGCCGCGGACAAATCGTCGGCCACCGCCGACGACTCCGAGGATCTGCAGGCAGAAGTCGAGCGGCTCCGAGCCGAAAACGCCGAGCTCGCCTCGGCGAAGTCGCCCCACACGTTCTGGCGCAACGCCGCCGCCGGGCTGCTGATCGTCATTGGCGTGTTCTTGGTGTCGCTCGCCATCTCGGCGCTGTGGCTCAACCGAACGATCATGGACGAGAACCGCTGGGTGGACACCATGGCGCCGCTCGCGCAGAACACTGCTGTCCAAGACTATGTAGCCAAGTCCACAGCAGATGCGATCTTCGCCAACGTGAACATCCAGCAGTACGTGGCCGACGCCCTGGCTACCAAGCCGCTGCCGCCGCAGCTCCTGCTGCTGACCACCCCCATCACCAACGCCATCCAGAACTTCATCAGCGAGTCGGCGGTCAAATTCACACGCTCACCGCAGTTCGCCGTGGTCTGGGAGAAGACGCTCCGCCTGACGCACAAGGCCTTTATCGCCGCTATCTCAGACAAGTCCACAGGGGTCATCACCAAACAGGGCGGCACGGTCACCCTGGACGTGAGCGCGCTGATAACCGAGGTCAAGCAGGCCCTGACCGACAAAGGCCTGGGGTTCATCAACAACATCCCGATTCCGGTTTCGCAGCAGCAGATCACCATCGTGGATTCGCCTGCGCTCGCGCAGCTGGGCTACCTGATCCAGCTGATGAATGCGATGGCGTGGATTCTCCCGTTGATGGCGATCGTGCTATTGGGCGGCGGAATCGCAATTGCGGCCAATCGTCGCAAGGCCGTGCTCTGGATGGGCATCGGAATCGTCCTGCTGACCGTGATCCCGGTTCAGGCCATCTACCTGGGTCAGATTCCGTTCGCCAACGCGGCCCTGCAACTAGCCAAGATGCCGACAGGAGCCGCGCAAGCTGCGTACACGATCATCTTCCGGTACCTCGTGACAGCCAACCAGATCGCGTCATTCATCGGCCTGGTGTTCATTGTCGGCGCGATTCTCGCCGGACCTAGCAAGTGGGCCACGTCGCTTCGTGGTGGATTCCGACATGGCCTGAACAACATCGGCCCCGATTGGGACTTCGGCGTGGTCGGGCAGTGGATTCACGACCACGAATCGGGCATGCGGACCACGGGCATCATACTCGCCGTTGCAATGCTGCTCGTCACTCCGACCAAGAGCATCTGGACGATCATCTGGCTCATCGTGTTCGTGATCATCTGGGTGACCGCCGTGACGTTCTTCGGCCGGCCGCGTCCCGAGACGGCCCTCGACGCCGTACCTGCCGAGAAGCCCGGTGACGCCAAGTCGGCGAGCTAGTTCCCGCAGGAACAGCGATGGAACTCGAGACGGGCCGAGAATCTCGGCCCGTCTCTGCGTCAGCGTATGGCGAGAGGAGCGCGGTCTACTCGGCGGAGGCGGCCTGAGTCGCCTCGGCCTCCTCCTCGGCCCTCTTGACCGGTCGGATTCTGCCCACGTTGGCCACCAACACCGATACCACGATCACCAAGTACAGCTGTCCCACCAGCGCCTCGGTGATCGAGATCATGCGTCCGAGCTGCGAGACCGAGGTCAGATCGCCGTAGCCGACGGTGGTCAGGGTCGTGTAGCTGTAGTAGATGAAGTCGCTGGCGATCGGCGTGCGTCCCGTGGCAGAGATGAAGAACGCCTCAGCGGGCGTCTGCGCGCCCACGTGAGTGACCGCGCCGATGAAGGTGTATACGGACGCCCAGAAGAGCCCAAAAAGCAGGTAGATGTTGGCGGCGCCAGTAATGGTGGTGATGTTGACAGTCGGATGCGAAACGAGGCGCCTTACGATGGCAACCGGCGTGACCGCGACCAGAACCACCATGGACGCCCCGTACGCCAGGTGGGCGACGCGCTCGTTGCCCGTGACCAGGGCGAGGGTGACTCCAACCAGCGTAAGTGTGGCGACGATCGCGGCCAGGAGCTGCGACTTCGGGCCCGCATCTGAGGTGCGGAGCGCAACGAGAAGGGTCGCTGTCTGGAGCACCAGTGTGAGGATGAGCCCCCATGAGCCATCGCCCATGAACGCCGACGAGAGCACGGTAAGCAGAATCAGTATGAAGACCAGCAAGTAGCGGTCACCGCGAAAGACCCTATTACCACGTACAACCATGTGCGCGGCCGTGTCCTCGGCGTGTCGTAGTTCGTCAGTGGCTTTCATCGGCCCCCCGCTCGGATGGTTCTTGTGGCAAGCATACCCACTCTCGGCTGTCGTTGCCGCAGTGCGTGCAGGTCGCTATACTGCCAAAGCGTTCCACGGAGCCAGCTGACGGCAAGCCGGGGTTCGCACGGAGAGCTGACCGAGAGGCTGAAGGTGCACGACTGGAAATCGTGTGTGCGGCTTTAAACCGTACCCAGGGTTCGAATCCCTGGCTCTCCGCCACTGAATCGCCCGGTGCATCTGCGCCGAGAATGCGGCATCCAGCCGCGACCACGTTCGCCGCGAGCCGACGTTCGGCCGCGGCGTTCTTGCGTCTCAGGACCGGCTACCGCACTCCGCCTGCCGCAGGATTGAGCTTCGCGCGGACCTCCGAGTCGAAGATCGCGGCGGTATCGAACAGGTCCGCGTAGCGCGCGCGGAAGGCGCGCAGCGAAAGGCCGTCGACCGGCTTGCGGTCGAGTCGCACTGAGTCGCCCTCGAAGACCAGGGCTCCCGCTGTGTCGACGCCGCCAAACATACGGAACCCGAACTCGTCAGTGAGCAGACGCCGCTTGGATGACGAAGTCGCCGGCGCGTTGCCGAACGGCCAGATGTAGACCGCCGTCGGCCCGACGACGTTCTGAGTCTCCGCGACCCACTTCTGCGAGTCGCTTCGCAGCTTCTCGTCGGTGACGGCGACCGTGTGCAGGTGCGCGTAGCCGTGGCTCGCGAAGGTCCAGCCGAGCTCCTTGAGCCGATCGGCCACGACCTTCGCCTTGGCGATCTCGCTGGCGCGGTCGGCGGTGTTGAGCCGGTCGGTCCGATACCCGAACAGGCTCGCGTAGCCGGTCATCGCCAGCGTGCCGCGCGCGCCGTTGAACGAGAAGTCGGGGTGCTCGGCGATGAACTGCTCGACAATCGGGAAGACCTCGTTGTCGGTCGAGATCACGTCGCTCTTGGCTCCGGCGTGCCAGGCGCTCGTGAAGCTCGCGATCTGCCCCTTGTCGTCGACAATCAGTCTGTCGACGAAGCCGTTGCGCTGTGTGCGCGGGTCGTAGCGAACGTCGTCCACCGAGTAGACCAGCGGCTTCTTGCCCGGAGGCAGCAGCAGCTTGGTTCGCACGACCTTCGCCGAGGCACCCGTGCCCTCAACGCGGTAGAGGCTGTTGATGTCGACCAGCACGTAGCCGTTGTCGTAGAGCTGCTTGAGCATCCGCTTGAGTTCGAGCGGCGTGATGTGGTCCTCGTCGGTCGATGCCGCAACGAGCGGCGGCGTCTTGTACGCCACCTCCGGAAACGCGATCAGCACGTGCGTGAAGATGTGCCGCACCGGCCCCTTGTACTCGACCAGCTCGGAAGCCGCCTTCTTCTTGAGCACCGGGATCCGGCTCTGCGCTGCCGAGTAAACCGCGGTGTCCTCGGCGATCACTAGGGAGTACTGCTTGGCGGCTGCGAGCGACTGGTAGGGCTTGTCCTCGAGCGCCCGTGCGCGCAAGAAGGCCGCGCGGCTGTCGGCTATGCGCGCGAGTCGGGCGGAGGTGGTGCGGATGGCCGGGAGGTCGCCCAGGCCCGCGGTCGCGAGTGCGGAGGCGAGACGGCCGGCGGGCCCGGCCGTCGCGGAGGCGTCGGTGGCGAAGCGCGAGACGGCGGAGTCGTAGGCGCTTGCGAGGGACGGCGTGGTATCGGCGGGGAACTCGCGGACGGCCAGCAGGGCGGGGTCGTCGGCCGCGACCGGACCTCGGGAGCCTGCCTCGGCGAACGCGGTGGCGGTCCGAGCGAGCCGTCCCCGGACCCGCGCGTCGACGCGCGATCGGAGCGGCGAGGGGAGTGCGGCCTGCCGCTGCCACGCGGCGCGCGCCTCGGCCGGTCTGCCCTCGGCGAGCGGACGCGTCACGGAGTCTGCCGCGCGGCGGACGACGAGCAGCTCGCCTGCGAGCGCAGCAGCGATGACGATCGCGACGACGACGATTGCCGAGAGCAGCCAGCCGCCTCGTGCCGGCCGCTGCTTGCGTTGCCGAGGAGGTCTCAGCACGGGAGGGCGACGGGTGGTCGGCGCGCCGACTACGGCGGACCCCGGTGGCGGCGATATGTCGGCAGGTTCGGTCACCCACGACCCTTTCGGGAGTGAAAGGAGCGCCGCTGTGCGCTCTAGCAGCGCTGACTCGACGACTCGGGGCTTTTCGGCGAGTCGCGGCGAATCTGCTCGCCATTGTACACACGCGCCAGCCGAGGTCGACGCACGCTACGGTCGCGGCATTCGGTGTGATACAAACGGCAGCAACATGCTGACCGCCGCCTACATAGGATTCGCACTCGCGCAGTTCGCTTTGGCGGCCTGGGCTATCGCGCTGTTCGCCCGACGTCGTTCGCTCGGCGCGTTCACCGTCGCGCTGCCTATCGCGCTCCTGGTCTGGGACAACGCAGTGGTCGCCCTGGGCGCGATGATCGGTGACGGCCCGCTACTGGTCGCGCTTTCCTGGCCGCGCTTTGTCGGTCACGCGCTGCTCACGCCGATCTGGATCCTGACCGCGTTCGAGTACGCTCGGCGCGTCGGGGCTCCCAAGCTTCAGGGCCGCGGCTCCTTCATAGCCGAGTGGGCTCTGTACCTGGCGATGGCCGCGCTCGGATTCTTGAAGGCCGTCATCCTGCTGAAGTTCGAGCCCGTGACGCAGGGTGACCTCTTCTACTACACCAACGGCGGCGGGTTCCCGGGGCCTCCCATTCCCGCGCTGGTGATGGTCGCCGCGGTCATCGCCGCCGGCTACGTTGTGTATCGCCGAGCGGGCTGGCCGTGGATGCTGGTTGGCGGAATCGTGATGTTCATCGCGGCCGCAGTTCCCATCAGCGTGGCCGGGTTTCTCGTGAGCAACGCGGGCGAGGTGGCGCTCTCTCTGGCGCTGGTTGGGACCGAGCGCTTCCTGCAGCAGCGCGAGTCAGCCGCGGGCGGACCCAGCTAGCGCGGCTCGAGCGTCCCGAATTGATAGCCCTGCGAGCGCAGCCCCTTGATTATCTCGTCGAGCGCGCCGGTGTCGCTGGTCGACATTCCGTGGAGCAGGTAGATGGCGCCGGGATGGCTGCCTGCAAGCACGCGCGAGACCGTGGTGGAGACGGGAGGCTGGCTCTTCTCGTTGTAGTCCACGTGCGCGAAGCTCCAGAACGCGGTGGTGTAGCCAAGCTGCTCGGTCATCGCGAGCGACTTCGCACTGTACTCACCCATCGGGGGCCGGAAGAGGCGTGCGATGGGCTCGCCGGTCGCCTTCTTGAATGACGCATCGGTCTTACTGAACTGCGCTTCGAAACGCTTTCGGTCCGACGTCACGCTTGGCATCGAGGGGTGCGTGTTGGAGTGGTTGCCGACCACGTGGCCCTCGGCGAGCATCCGACGGCAGAGCTTTGGGGCTTCTCGGCAGAACTCGCCGGTGACAAAGAAGGTGGCGTGGACGTCGTTTCGTTTGAGCGCGTCGAGGATCTTGGGCGTGTTGCCGTTCTCGTAGCCTTCGTCGAACGTGAGGTAGACGAGCTTGGGGTCGGGGCCCACGTACATCGCGCCGTACCGCTTGGCGAGCCGCCGGGCCTCCGACGGAATCGCCGGCACCGCGTGCTTCGAGTTGCGCTGGAAGTTCCAGGCGAGAAGGCTGTTGCTGAGCCCCGCAGTCCCGGTGCCTGCCGAGGAAGGCCTGGGGGTCTTGGGCTTCTTGGTCGCGACCTTCGGCTTCGCGGGGGCCGGCGGAGTCGCTACCTGCGCCTCGACGGTGCCGGTCGACGGGAGTTGCGCCGGGAGGGTGCCTGCGGGGCCGATCGCCGAGACGCAACCATTGAGGACGACGGCGGAGCACACCAGCAACGCCAGGAGCGTGCAGGCCGCACCAGTTCTCGTCGGACGACTTCGCAAGGCGGGCTCCTGTCAGATGCGCGACGCCATCATGCTGCCATTGTAGAGCCGGGCCGGTGCGTCGGGCCGAGCGTGTTGGGCTCGCGTTGCCCGCGCAGTCGCACCTCGCTATACTCCGTACCTGCCGCTCCCGCGCTGTAGGGAGTGCTGCACCCTCGCGGAGAGGTGGCAGAGTGGTTGAATGCGGCAGTCTCGAAAACTGTTTAGCGGGTATCCCCCGTTACGAGGGTTCGAATCCCTCCCTCTCCGCCACGAGCTGGTCAAACGCGGTCCCGGTCACTTCATTAGAGGTGCCGGGATCGCGGTGTCTCCTTACGGCAAGCTCTTGCGGAACTGAGCAGCAACGTCGCCTTCACTCAGAGGCGTCGCGCGGCTCTCCGTGAGGTATCCCCACCGATCTAGTCATCGCAGGACATGCTCGGCTAGCGCCGTAGAGGGCCGGCCCCGTGCGAATCTGGGGCCGTCGAGCGACTCAGCGCCGAGAAGCCGTGGCGCCCCAGGATCGACCGGCTGCGCAGAGAAGATTGCGGGGTGGCGGGGGTACAGACTCACTATGTATGGAGCGGCTGATGGGGGAAGCAGATGCTGGACAAGACAATCGTCGTGGCCCTCGGCGGTAACGCGCTCCTGCGCCGCTCTGAGCCGATGACTGCCGACGTGCAGCGCAACAACGTTCGCATCGCTGCGAAGGCACTCGCGCCAATAGCCGAGCAGCATAACCTTGTCCTTGCACACGGTAACGGCCCCCAAGTGGGCCTCCTTGCACTTCAGTCAGCTGCATACGCGGAGCACGTGGAGCCGTATCCGCTGGATGTTCTCGGCGCGCAGACCGAGGGCATGATCGGCTACATGATCGAGCAGGAACTCGGTAACCTGCTGCCGTTCGAGAAGCAGCTCGCGACCATCCTCACGATGATCGAAGTCGATCCGGAAGACCCCGCATTCGACGATCCGACGAAGTTCGTCGGCCCGCTCTATGAGCCGGAGGCCGCCGAGAAGCTCGCTGCCGAGAAGGGCTGGGTCTTCAAGCTGGACGGCGACAAGCCTCGCCGTGTGGTTGCCTCGCCAGAACCGAAGCAGATCTTCGAACTCGCTCCGATCAAGGATCTGATCGCGACTGAGACCGTCGTGATCTGCACCGGCGGCGGCGGAATACCGACGGCGTACTTGCCTGACGGGACTCGTACGCTCGTGGGGGCCGAGGCCGTCATAGACAAGGACTTTGCGAGCGAGCTACTTGCGCGCGAGGTAGGCGCCGACCTCTTCGTCATGGCTACCGACGCCGAGGGAGTGTTCGCGAACTGGGGAACGCCGGAGCAGAGACTCATCACGTGCACGACTCCCGAGGAGCTGTCGCGTTATGAGTTCGCTGCCGGTTCGATGGGGCCCAAGGTCGAGGCTGCTGTGCGGTTCGTCCGCGCAACGGGACATCGCGCCGCCATTGGCAAGCTTGAAGACATCGAGGCGATCGTCGCCGGGACGGCAGGCACGAGCATCGTCCCCGACTGCGAGTCCGTGGACTGATCCATGAGGTTGAGATCCGGCGCCACGGCGGTGGTCGGTGTAGTGAAGTGAGCACCGCACAGTGCGGTGCCGGAGCAGGGAGGTTCTTAATGGACGTCAGCACGTTACCGGATCTGAAGTACCTGCGCGGCCGCAACTACCTCACCGACCTCGACTTCTCCCGCAAGGAGCTCGAGGACATGCTGGTACTCGCCGTTCACCTCAAGAAGCTGCGCTCCGAACTGCGTCTGACGCCGTTCCTGCCTGGCCGGCACCTCGCCATGATCTTCGAGGCTGCATCGACCCGCACTCGCGTCAGCTTCGAGAACGGTTTCGCCGAGCTGGGAGGCAACGCTCTCTACCTGCGGCCCGGTGAGATTCACCTCCCGGGGCGCGAGACAATAGGTGACACTGCGGCCGTGCTCTCGCGCTTCAACGACGCGATCGAGATGCGATCGGTCAAGAACGAGACGGTCAACGAACTGGCGAAGCACGCAACGGTCCCGGTCATCAACGGCATGGACGGCGACCGGCACCCCGCGCAGTCGATGAGTGACGCGCTCACCATCTATGAGCACGCCGGCAAGCTCGAGGGCGTCACCTTCGCCTACCTCGGCGACGCGGCGCATCCCTGCAACTCGCTGTCCACGACGCTGACCAAGCTCGGACTCAACGTCCGCATCGGCAACGCCAAGGGATATGAGGTTGCCCCCGAACTTCAGCAGAAGGCGAAGCAGTTCGCCGACGAGAGTGGCGGCTCGTTCCTGCTCACGTACGACCCGCTCGAGGCCATCGAGGGGGCCGACTTCATCTACACCGATGAGTGGTGGTGGACCGGCCAGGAGGCCGAGAAGGAAGAGCGGATCCGAGTGTTCACCCCGTTCCAGGTCAATGCCGCCCTCATGGCCAAGGCCAAGCCGGGCGCGAAGTTCATGCACTGTCTGCCCGCCGCGCGCGGCGAGGAGGTCACCGACGAGGTCGCCGACTCAGCAGCCTCGATCATCTTCCCGCAGGCCGAGAATCGCATGCACTTCCAGAAGGCGCTCATGCTCGCACTCATCGGCATCGATGAACTGCCGTCCGATCCGCGTCTGCAGCCCATCGGCAAGGCGCTGCTGTCCTAGCGACACAGGTGCACTGGAAGGGAGCCGAGATGTCCGATGTCACAAAGCCCAAGAAGAAGGTGTTTGGGCTTCTGTCGATGGTCCTTTTTGCCGTTTCCGCGATTCTCGTTGCCGATACGGTTGGTTCGTCAGCCGCCTTGGGTGTCCAGGGACTCACGTTCTGGCTGCTCCTGGGCGTCTTCTTCTTTGTGCCGTACGGATTCGTGACCGCCGAACTCGGCGCCGCATGGCCTGACGATGGCGGTATCTATGTGTGGGTTCGGGAGGCCTTCGGGCCTATGTGGGGCACCGTCACAGCCTGGCTGTACTGGGTCAATGTGGCGCTTTGGGCTCCCAGCGTGTTCGTGCTGTTTCTCCTGTCGGCCGAGGCGGCCTTCGGGATCACCTTGCCACTGTGGGGGCAGGCCCTGGCCGTCATCGCGCTCATCTGGATGATGGTGTTCGTCGGCGTGATGCCGATGAAGTACTCCAAGTGGATTCCGAGCTCCTCGGCGGCAGTCAAGATCGTGATCTTCGTGGTGCTGGGCCTCGCCGGAGTCGCCTACATCTTCAAGACCGGGAACGTCGCCAACTCCTTTGCCCTCTCGGCGTGGAAGCCGGTGTTCACTTTCGACGCAGTGGCGTACTTGCCGGTAGTGGTCTACAGCCTCATGGGCTTCGAGCTCATGAGTTCACTGGGTGATTCGATCGAGGACCCGAAGCGTGACATCCCCAAGATGATCTACGCGGGTGGCGCCATGATCCTGTTCCTGTACATGTTCGCCACGTTCGGCATCCTGGCGGCCTTGCCCGCCGGGGACATCCAGATCGAAACCGGAATCGTCGACGCGCTCAGGCCGATGTTCGACTCGGTGCTTGGAGCCGTGGCGGGCCCTGCATTCATCATCGCCACCTTGGGGCTGCTCTTCTCGTTCTTCGGCAACATGGTGACGTGGTCGATTGGCGCGAACGAGTCGCTTGCCGCCACCGGTATGGACGAGACCGCGCCCGGCATCTTCGGGCACCGGCACCCCAAGAACGACACGCCGGACTACGCGTTCTACCTCATGGGGGGCATCGCTACGGTGCTGACGATCGCGACGTACGGACTGTTCGGCAACAACGACGGCATCTTCTGGTCGATCTTCACGGTGTCCTCTGTCGTATTCCTGTTGCCCTACATTCTGATGTTCCCGAGCCTCGTCGTGCTGCGCCGCAAGTACCCCGATCAGCCGCGGCCCTACAAGGTTCCCTTGGGTGACACAGGCGCGATGGTGTGGGCAGTTCTGTGCGAGATCGGGATCCTCGGCACCCTATTGCTGTTCTTCATAGCGCCGCCGCCAGACACCCCGCTCGTTCCGTTCTACATCATCACGGTTGGGGGCACGATCATCTCGGTGATCGTGGGGTTCTGGCTCTACTTCCAAGCTAGGCGCAAGGGCGCGAAGGGAGTTGCGTCGTCATGAGCACGACCATAGACAGCACACCGCGGGCGGACGGATACCGGATGCCCGGTGAATGGGAACCACACTCAGCGACGTGGATGCTGTGGCCCCAGCGCAATGACAACTGGCGCAACGGCGCCAAGCCTGCCCAGCAGGCGTGGGTCGAGGCCGCGAGTGCCCTTTCACGCTTCGAGCAGGTCTTTGTCGGCGCGAATCCCGACCAGTGGGAGAACGCTCGCGCGATGCTGCCCGAGCAGATCCGCGTGGTCGAGATGACCAACAACGACTCGTGGATGCGCGACATCGGCCCGTCTTTCGTCGTGAACGACAAGGGCGACGTCCGCATGGTCCACTGGCACTTCAACGCCTGGGGCGGTCTCTACGATGGCCTCTACTTCCCATGGGACCAGGACGAGCTCGTGCCGCGCAAGATGGCTGAGATCGCCGGGATCGACCGCTACCGCGCCCCGCTCGTGATGGAGGGCGGCTCGATCCACGTCGATGGCGAGGGCACGGTCATCACCACCGAACAGTGCTTGCTCAGTCCCGGCCGGAACCCGGATCTCTCGCGCGAGCAGATCGAAGCGCACTTGCGCGACTACCTCGGCGTCGAGAAGGTCATTTGGCTGAAGCGTGGCATTGACGCCGAGGAGACCAACGGACACGTGGACGACGTCGCCTGCTTCGTGCGGCCTGGCGTGGTGCTCGCGGGCTTCACGGGTGACGAAAGTGACTGGCGCCACGAGGTGCTCGCCGAGAACCTCGAGATCCTGCGCAACTCCACGGATGCGAAGGGGCGTGCGCTCGAAGTCCACACTATGCCGATGCCAGCGACGCTCACCTACACGGCCAAAGAGGTTGCCGGCGTTGACGCGGTCGAGGGAACCATTCCTCGCGAAGAGGGAGACGAGATACCCGCTTCCTACATCAACTTCTACTTGTGCAACGGAGGGCTGCTCGTGCCGATGTTCGGCGACGCGTATGACGAGCCTGCCCTCGCTAAGCTCCGCGAACTCTTCCCGGACCGGGAGGTCGTGGGGTTCGCAGGGCGCGAGATCGTGCTTGGCGGAGGCAACATCCACTGCATCACACAGCAGCAGCCGCGCGGCTAGAACTGTATCCAGCAATCGCCGACAGCTCATGAGGAGCCGCGCGTATGAGTGAGCCACTGGAATTGAACGGGGCCGCTCCCCCGGGGGGCGGCCCCGCCACATCCGCTCAACCCGCTCAGAGGCGAGCCTTTGGGCTCGCGTCAATGGTGCTCTTCAGTGTCTCGGCGATACTCGTCGCCGACACGGTCGCCTCATCGGCCGCACTCGGAGTGGCGGGTCTCACCCTCTGGCTAGTCGCCGGGGTCTTCTTCTTCCTGCCGTACGGCCTCGTGACGGCGGAGCTGGGGTCGGCATGGCCCGACGAAGGCGGCATCTACGTGTGGGTGCGTGAGGCCTTCGGATCGCGCTGGGCGACGGTCACCTCATGGTTGTACTGGGTGAACGTTGCCTTCTGGGCGCCGAGTGTGTTCGTGCTGATAGCGGGCATCGTCCGGTCAGTTTGGTGGCCCGACATGCCCAGGCCAGTCGAAGTCGGTATCGTGCTCTTCCTGCTCGCGACCATGGCTGCTGTGGGCATTGCGCCAATGCGGCTCAGCAAGTGGGTGCCCGATACCAGTGCGGCGCTCAAGACGGCGCTCCTGCTGTTCTTGGGGCTCGGGGGCGCGAGCTACGCAGCGACGCACGGGGTCGCGAACTCGTTCGCTCCCTCGCAATGGGTGCCGTCGCTCCAACAGGACCTCACGTACCTGCCTGTTGTCATATTCAGCCTGATGGGCTTCGAGCTGATGAGTTCCGCCGGAGATGAAATAGAGAACCCCAAACGCGACGTGCCGAAGATGGTCGGGTTCGCAGGCGTGATCATCCTGTGCGTGTACATGTTCGCGACCTTCGGCATCCTTGCATGCGTGCCGCTCAAAGACATCAGTATCGTGACCGGCATATCCGACGCCCTGGCTCTGGTCTTCCAGAGCGCTCTCGGGGGACTTGGCTGGCCCTTCTACCTCGCAATCGTGGTGCTCATCTACGCACTCTTCGGCACGATGGCGACGTGGTCGATGGGTGCGAACCACGCGATTGCGGCAGCAAGCCGCGACGATGCTGTGCCGCCGGCGTTCGGCAAAGAATCACGCTGGGCGACGCCGTGGTTCTCGGCGATGCTCATGGCGGTCATCGGCGGCAGCGTCACGGTGCTCAACTACGCGCTCTTCGCCACGGAAGAGAGTGTCTTCTGGACGATCTTCGCGCTGTCGAGCTGCGTATTCTTGTTGCCGTACCTCCTCATGTTCCCTGCCGCACTGGTGTTGCGGCGTACGCATGCCGAGCGGCCAAGGCCGTACCGGGTGCCCGGCGGCCGGTGGGGGATCGTGATTGCTGCAGTGTTGTGTGAGGTCACGGTAGCCACTGCGCTCTTCCTGTTCTTCTACGCCGTGCCCAAGGGCACGCCCAAGGAGCTCTACTGGGCTGTGACGATGGGCGGGAGTGCGATATGTGTGGGCACAGGGCTGTGGTTCGCCCGGAAACGGGCGGTCGCCGCTCGGGAAGTTGAGTAGTCGCTTCAGCGAAGGGCGCAGCGAGAAGAGGAAGGTCGGAAGGCGCCGGGCAGTCGATACGGGACCTGAGCGCGGGTGTCGCGCCATGCTACTGGAGGACGGCCGCGATGTGCGCCGATGGACTCGGACTCACGGTCACGCCGAAGGCCCCGAGCGTACGCTCGGGGCCTTCGCTTTTGGCGTAGTCAGCTGTGCCCTCAGCAGGCTTCTTCAGGTACCGAGCGGTGGCCTTGCTCGGCACACGGTTCGCTCCCCTCCACACGCTATCCGGCGAGCCGCGCTGGCCGATGATTCTTGGACGAGGGGAAGTCACATGAGTGTCGTCGTGTCCGGCACGTTGCGTCGTATCTGCTCTATGACCGTCGTGGCCATCGCGCTCTTCATGGGAGTGGCATCAGCCGCGTATGCGGCTACCGATCCGCCGTTCGCCTTTCAGCTCGGCACGGGGACGTTCGGGAGCGGCGCCGATCAGTTGGGGAATCCGAGTGGAGTCGCGGTCGATCCCAACAACGTGATCTACGTTGCGGACACCTACAATCACCGGATCAAGAAGTACACCCCCACCGGCAGTCTCCTGGCGACATGGGGCACGTTGGGGTCCGGGACGGGCGTTCAGATGAACTTCCCGATGGGGGTCGCGGTCGACGGAACCAGCACCGTCTACGTGGCCGACGGCGCGAACCACCGCATCAAGAAGTTCAGCTCCTCGGGTGAGCTGCTCGGCACGTGGGGCGGTCCGACTTCGAGCGCTGTGGAGGGGCTGTTCAACTATCCCAGCGACGTAGCTGTCGACTCGGCCGGCAACGTGTACGTCACCGAGATTTGGAACAACCGCGTCCAGAAGTTCACGAGGAACGGTGTCTTCGTACAGGCCTTCTACGGCCTGAACTACGCCACCGGGCTCACGGTCGACGCCGACGGCAACATCTACGTCGCGGCCAAGGGCAACAACCGGATCGTCAAGCTTTCGCCGAGCGGTACCGAGCTGCTGGCTCTCGCGTCGTATGGCTCGGAGCCCGGGCAACTCAAGGCGCCGTGGGACGTTGCGGTGGACACCGCCGGCAACATGTACGTGACCGAGGAAGAGAACAACCGGGTCCAGAAGTTCGACGCGACGGGGGCCTTCAAGGGCTCTTGGGGCACCACCACCGCAGCGGGCGGGGTCGAGGACTTCTTCCAGCCGGGCGGCATCGTTGTCGACTCGGCGGGCGACCTGTTCATCGCCGACACGTTCAACAACCGCGTGAAGGTGTATGCCTTCGCGCCGACGGTCATCGGTTTCACGCCGAAATCGGGTGGGGTGGGTACGCAGGTCACGATTACCGGCACCGGCTTCACGAGCGTCTCGGCGCTGAGGTTCAACGGCGTCGCGGCCAACGTGTACTCGGTTGACTCCACGACACAGATCACCGCGAAGGTTCCGGCCGGGGTGACTACGGGCAGCATCACTGTCACAGCTATTGGCGGCACAGCCACCAGTACGGCGACCTTCGTGGCTCCGGCGACGAACGCCCCGGTCACCTACGCCACGGTCACGTCCGTCGTCGGTCCGTCGAGCGTCAAGCGCAAGCGCACGATACGCTTGAGCGGCCGTGTGTCTCCGGGTGGACCCGGCACGGTGAAGATCATGCTGGAACGCAAGGTCGGCAGAAAGTGGAGGTCGGCCGGATCGAAGACCGTGGCCGTCAGCGGGGCAACCTACATCTACAGCTTCAAGCCCAAATACAAAGGCAGCTGGCGCGCCTTCGCCACGTACTCGGGTAGCGTGGACGGGCTCACGACGTACCAGGCTTCCACCAGCGGCACCAAGTCGTTCCGCGTGCGCTGACGAGAGAGCTATAGCGCTTTCGCCGTATGGTCGCGTCGGCCGCCGCTCCCACCGGGCCCGGAGGGCGGCAAGCTCGAAGCTGACCACCAGCTAGAGAGGCGGGTCACTTTCGCCTCACCCCTCAGATCTCGCCATTCGCTCTCGGACGAAACCATCTCTTCGATATGAACCCGACCAGCCAGTAGACGCCTATGCCTACGATTGCCCCGAAGAGGCCCACGAGAGCTGTGATTCCGTAGTCCGAGATGGCTGGGTAGGCTCCCGGAATGGCCGGGCTGGTTCTCCTCAAGACAACAGTCACCACCGGCCCAACGACGAGGACGCCCACCGCTGCTCCGAGGAGGTAGGCGGCAACGGTCGTGAGCGTGAGTTGGAGTCCCTGCAGGCCCTGCCATCGTCCGATCAGCCAGGCGGCAACGACGAACGGTATCGCGCCAACGGCGAAACCAAGGGTGAAGGCCACCGGCATCCACGCCCCGGTAGGCACTCCGATCACGCTGTAGACCGCTTGGAACAGCAGGCCTATCGCGAGCTCGGCGAGCCAGAGCCCAACCACCACAAGACCGATTCGCTTGATCACCCGACGGCCCCCATTCTTGGACGGGTCAGCTGCGATAGTATAGCATCTTGCATGGTATTACGCATTGTGTAATAGTCGTCTCAGCGGTGGCTCGCGCTTCCGCAGGCCAGGTCGGTCGATTCGAGGGGGCGGTTGAGATGGCAGGCTTCGATCCCATGAAGTTCTTCGCGCTATGGATGTTCACGCACGACCAGGCAGACGACCTGATGGTGCAGTCCGTGGAGCGGGGCCGAGCGGGCGCCGGCGAGGGGATGTCCGGCGGAGCTGACGCCTTCACCGATGGCTTCATGGCGATGGTCGCCGAGGAGAAGGCGCGGCTCAGGGAGCAGATAGCGTCTGGGAACGCAGATGAGGCCGTGAACGCCGCGGACGAGCGCCTCGACGAAATCCGCTTCGAAGTCGCTGAACTGCGCGGCACACTCGAGCAGATGCGGACGACGCTCGATGCCATGGCTGCGCACGTCGGCGTCACGGGAGCGTGAGTCGAGTGTCCGCGCGCTCAACGCAGATCACCCGCGCGCTGCTGGCAGCATCTGCGCGCGGCCTAGCTCGCTCACGCTTCGGGCTCGCTCCCGCACGGACGCGGCGCGCCGCGTTCGCAAACGAATGGCGACGCGCGTTCGAGAAGCTGGGCGGCGCGTTCATCAAGCTCGGGCAGATGATCTCGGTACGCCCCGATGAGTTTGGCGAGGAGCTCGCGGGCGAGATGGAGTGCCTCTGTGACCGTGTCGCGGCCGTGCCCTTCTCTCAGCTTCGGCCGTTGATCGAGGAGAGCCTCGGGGCGCCGATCGAGTCGCTGTACGCGTCAATCGACGAGACTGCGCTCGCCACAGCGTCTGTGGCGCAGGTCCACGCCGCGGTGCTCGCCACGCCCTATCGACCGGTGTGGGGCGAGGAACTGCCTGCGGGCGCCGAAGTCGTGGTGAAGGTCATCCGCCCGGGAGCGGCGGACGCGCTGCGCAGTGACATCGTCGAGGCTCGGCGACTTGCCGGTAGCGCGCTCGCGAGGTTGCTGGTACGCGGCATCGATCTTGATGGCATGCTCGATGAGTTCGCCCGCTCGCTGGAGCGCGAGCTCGACCTGCGGGTGGAAGGCCGCATCGCCGACCGCTTCGCCTTCGACTTCCGGCCCGACCCCAAGATCGTCGTTCCGCGCATCGTTTGGACGCACGCCGCTCCGCGCGTGCTCACGATGGAGCGCATGTACGGCTGGCGGCTCTCGGAACTCAGCGAGGCCGAACTCGCCGGCGTGGACGCCCATGGGTTGGCCGTGCATGGCGCGACCGCGTTCATGCGCCAAGTGATGCTCTACGGTCGCTATCACGCCGACCTGCACCCGTCGAACCTGTTCGTGACTCCCGACAGCCGCATCGCCTACCTCGACTTCGGTATCGTGGGGCACCTCACTGCTGCCGAGCGCGGCGACATCGCCCAGGTGCTCGCGGGCTTCGTCTACCGCGATGCCGACCGCGCGCTGCGCTACAGCGCGAATCTGGGCGTGGTCGTGCCGCCGGAGAAGGTTGCGACGGTGCGACGCGAGCTGGGCGTGCTGCTCGACAAGACCATGGGTGGCGGCAACACCGACTTCAGGCACTTCGGGTTCGGGTTCCTCGGCCTGCTGCGGCGAAACGGGATTGCGATTCCTGGCGGCTACGGGCTGCTCGTGAAGTCGCTCGCGACGGTTGAGGGGGTCGCTCGGCGGCTCTACCCGGACATTGACATCATGGAGGTCGCCCGCCCGTTCGTGACGCGCATGATCGGCGAGAGCATGGGTCGTCCGGACGCGCTCCAGGAGCGGATTCCCAGTGTGTGGCGGGCTGCGATGCGGGAGCTTCTGGCGTAGTGGATCGGGCACGGAAGACGCATGCGCTGCACGCGTACGCCAGTCAGGAAGGAGGAGGTCATGGCCGAGAAGAAGAGTAGGTCGGAACTGCAGGGGGTCTACGGCGTGCTGCTCGGAGGCCTGATGGCGTCGTTCGTCGCGTCGGTGGTGCTGCGGATGCTCGTACCTCCCGACGGATCAACCTCCGCTCTCGCTCCGCTGATCTCGGTGCTCGTCGGCCTAGCGTGTGCGATCGCCTTCATGGTTGCGGGCCTTTACGCGAGCGAGCGCTTGCCATGGCTGGGTAGCTCTCTGCTGTTCGCGAGCGGGTTCACGACGCTGTGGAGCGTTGCCGTATCATTCGGCGCGGAGCCGCCCTGGGTGACATCGGTCGCGCTGGGTGTGGCGATCGCGACGGGCGTCACGGTTGGCTGGCGACGTTTTGGCCGTGAGGCGAGAGCTGCGGCCTCCGAGGGGGACGAGGCTGTGTGGACCCACTAGCTTCCTGGCTCGCGCAGACGCGCAAGGGCATCGTCGAGCTGTTCGTGCTCGAACTGCTCAGCAGCCGAGGGCGCATGCACGGCTACGGGATCGTCCAGGCGCTCGATGAGCTGGGCGACCTCGTCGCGGGGCTTAGCACGGTCTACCCGGTCCTAAAGCGTCTTGAGGCGGACGGCTTGGTTGAGGCCACGTGGGAGACCGATTCACCCGGCAATCCCCGCAAGTACTACGAGCTCACGGCGGATGGCGCCGCGTTCTTGACTCGCGCTCAGGCCGAATGGCGCCGCATCGGCGAGGCTATGGATACCATCAGGGGGGAGGACGGATGACGCGCTCTGCATCGTGGATTATCGAAAACTACCTCTCAAGGCTGCGCTCGGAACTCACGTCTGCGGGCGCCGCGGATGCCGACGACGTCGTTGCCGAGATTCGGTCCCTCCTAACTGAAGCTGCCGGAGACGACGCCCGGGCGGCGGAAGCACAGACCGCGCGGCTCGGCGAGCCGGCCGAGCTGGCTCGTGGCATCTTGGCCGAGCGCGGGCTCGACCCCGCGGCGGGCATGGCCTCGGGAACGTGGTGGCGACTGGGTATCGCCGCTCCCGTCGATATCGCGATCGGGCTGGCGGTTCCTCTCGCGGCGGCGCTTCCACTGTACGTCGCGGGCTGGTTCGGCCAGCCGCGGGCGATGAGCATCGTGATTGCCGTTGTGCTCGGCGCCGCGGCGTTGGCGTGGCCGTTCTTCATCTGGCGCCCTTGGCGGCGGGGAGGGCGCTCACTCAGCCCGGGCATGACACTCACCGGGCTCGCGGTCGTCCGCGCTCCCGGGTTCTGGCGATTGGTCCGTATCGAAGAGCTGAGAGCGTTGGGTCTAGCCCCTCGCCGCCGCGTCGGCTTGGCGGTGATCGTTGCCCTAGTAGCGGTCTTGCTGATTGCGGGCGCGTCGCTCGTCGGCCTCGACTTCGGAGGCTCTTGGCTTGCTGCCGCAGCCATCTCGGCCGAGTACTCCGGCAAGACCGTCGGGGGCGGAGTGCCGATCGACAAGCAGCTCGAAAGCGTCGTCACGCAGGTCTACAACGGGCTCATGGGAGCACCGGGGCCGGACATCACCTCCGCGTCGTCGTATGTCTCGCCGGAGGGTGCGCTAGACCTTCAGCCGCTTTGGGCGCGAATCGCCGAGAAGGACATTCGCACGGTGCGCCTAGCGACGCCCGAGCAGATAAAGCCGGGCGTGTATCGCGTGGAGGTCACCGAGTTGGCGCGGGGTGCGAACGGCGAGGTTCCGGTCGGTTCGTCGACCTTCACCCTGGGCCAGCGGCAGTGGTTGCGAGCCGATGGGGTGGGCAGCGACTGGGTCGTGGTCGGCATCGACGTGGGGGTCGCGCCCGGCGCCAAATAGGGGAATCGCGGGAGGTGGGAAGCGTGATGCTGGCGCTGATCGTCGTGTGCTGATGACCGCGGGTATGATCGCCACACGGCGCATCGGGCTTCACAATCTGGCGGCAACCTACGGGGGTCGCCTATACGTGCTCGGCGATTGCGCGGATGCCGAGAATGCCAGGTGCTCGCGATGCGGAGAACCGCTCGGCGGGGTCGCACAATGACCTCGCAGGTTCCGGATGAGGTCGCGCAACGAGCGACCCGCGAGAGATGGTTCCGGCGAATCCCTTCGGCGTGGATCGTCGCAATCGCCCTTGCGGCGCTGATCGTAATCTCGGCGGGGCGGCTGGCCTTGATCGACTGGGTCGGAAGCGGTCCCCTGATGATCGGACCGGTGCTGCTTCCGTTCCTCGCAGGAGGATTGCTGCTGCTATGGCGGCGCGGACCTGATCGCAACGTGGCTGGACTGGGGGCGGTCGCCTTCTTCTCCGGAGTCGTCGCCTACGTTGTTGCGCTGGGCGCGCACGTCTTCGCCAAGGGATTCGAGACAACCGCTGTCAGCACACTGGTCTGGGCGCTTCTCGGCGGCGTAGCCACCACACTGACCTTGCTGCCGGTCGGACTGTACGTGCTCAAGAGCCGTGCGATGCGGATATCGGTGGCGATGGGTCTCTCGGCGGTCATGGTTCTGCTTCCGCTCGGGCCGGTATTCGGCATCGGCGTCTTCTTTGTCGCCTTGTTCATGCTCCGACGTGCTGATAGTCCAGCGAGCTGAGTGGATGGCAGCTGTTGCACGCCGCTTGCTCTGCCCACAAGCATCGTCGCGAGAGGAGTTCACCGGTGACTGGGATTCGAGCCTTCCGGGCGCACTTGGGGCCTGCCCTGGTGCTGGTTCTGGCGATCGCAGTGTCATTGACGCTCATCGGCTGCTCTCGGGGTGGGACGGAACAGCTGCGCTCGGGTACTGACAGCAGAGCGGCGGAAGCGACAGCGTCCTACGAAGCCACAGCCACAGGAGGCGAGAACGTGAAGACCATATACCTTGCGGGCGGGTGCTTCTGGGGACTCGAGAAGTACGTGAGCCTTGTCCACGGAGTCATCAACGCCGAGTCGGGCTACGCCAACGGCCGGTCGGACAACGCGCGCTATGGAGATGGCAGCGGCTATGCCGAGGTGGTCAAGGTCGACTACGACCCGTCCCAGGCGCCACTGCCCTTCCTGCTCGACCTCTACTACGACGCCATCGACCCGACGACGGTCAACCGGCAGGGCAACGACAGAGGCGTCGAGTACCGCACCGGAATCTACTACACCGACCTAGCCGACAAGGCCGTGATCGACGCCTCGATAGCCAAGCTGCAGGCGGGGCTTTCGCAGCCGGTCGTCATCGAGACCGGTCCGCTGACCACGTACACGCCCGCCGAGCAGTACCACCAGGACTACCTCGACAAGAACCCCAACGGCTACTGCCACATCCCGCGCAAGCTGTTCGACGCCGCGGCTGTAGCTCGGCCGCGGTAGCGCTGCCGCTAGTCGGGGTGACGGGTCAGCCCGTCGACGCGCTTGCGAGGCGCCTTAGCCGGCCATCGGCCCAAGTAGCGAGAACACCGCTCCGGCGGGGTCAGAGAGAACCGCGAACGCCATTCCCATGCCGATGCCCATCGGGGGCGCAATCGTTGTTGCGCCCAACTCCTCGGCGCGGGCCACACCGGCCTCGATGCTCTCAGCCCCGAAGTAGATCGTCCAAAAAGGCCGAGCATCCGGTCCCATCATCTCCGGCATCGGCATGATGCCGCCTTGACCTTCGCCATCGACGCTGAACTGCCAGTACGGACCCGGGTCGCTCACGGTGGTGAACTCCCAGCCGAGCAGCTCGGTGAAGAAGTCGGCTGCGGCTTGTGGATCGCGGGTGCTCAGGTCGGCCCAGGCGATCGTTCCCGGCTCGCCGAACGTCTCGGCGCCCTTGTGGTTGCGCGCCTGCCAGAAGAACACTCCGCCACCGGTGGGGTCGGCGATGGCGACCATGCGGCCGCTCTCGAGGACGACCATCGCCGGCATGATGATGGTGCCGCCCAGGGCCTCGGCCTTGGCCAGCGTCGCGTCCAGATCCGGTGTCGCGACGTATACAGCCCAGAATGACGGCGCGCCGGACGCCTTCATGTCCGGGCTCATGTGATTGCCGCCTGCGACGACGATGCCGTCCTTGTAGAACATGCGGTAGTCCGGAAAGCCCTCTCCGGTGGGCATGTCGACGTGGGTCCATCCGAAGAGGCTCTCGTAGAACGCGGTCTGAGCCTCCATGTCGGTGACTTGCAGGTCGGTCCACGCGATCTCACCGAGCTTCAAACGGTCCATATCTGCGTCCTCCGTTCGGGGGCGGGTGCACATGGGTGAACTGCGTCGAAATGGTACCCGGCGGCGGCAGAGGACAAACCCAGACGCCGTTGTGCGTGCCTCGCTCATTCAAGAGAAGTAAATAATACTTGACACAGTGTCTGGATCTCTTTACAGTCGGGTATGTCAAAGATATCTGACATCAAGGAGGCAGCCATGTCATTCGATGAGAAGGTCACTTGGGTGGAGGCGTTGGTGTTCGCGCTTGTCCCCGCCGCGTACTTCACCATCGTCCTCGGCCAGCTGGGCGCCACCCCCGCCGCGGAAATCGCCTACCAGAAGCCGATGCTCATCGCGATCGGCATATCGATCGTCCTGACGATCATCGGCTCGATTCTCACCGGCATCGGCAGCGGAATCACCGCCGAAATCAGAGAGCCTGGCTCAGGGGCGGACATCGGCAGGTCGGACGAGCGTGACAAGCAGATCAGCCGCCGCGGCGAACTCATCGGCTACTACGTCTCTTCTGTCGGCGTGGTCGCGGCGATGGCGCTGACCATGCTGGAGTACCCGTACTTCTGGATAGCGAATGCGCTCTATCTGGGGTTCGTGATCGCCGCGCTCGTCACTGCAGCGGTCAAGATCGTGGCGTATCGCAGGGGCTACTAGCCATGGTCAAGCCGACGAGGGTGACCAACAGCATCCGGGCGCTCCGCTTCGCTAACGGCGAGATGACCCAGGCCGAGCTGGCCGACAGGGTCGGCGTCACCCGGCAGACGGTGATCGCGATCGAGCAGGGCCGCTACTCGCCGTCGCTTGAGATGGCGTTTCAGATCGCCCGCGTGTTCGGCGTGCCGCTCGACGAAGTGTTCCAGTACCCGGGGGAGGCATCGTGAGAGCGGTTGTCTGCTCGGCATATGGCCCACCTGAGGTCCTCGAGCTTCGAGAAGTCCCGAAGCCTGTCCCCGCGAACGACGAGGTCCTGATCAAGGTGCACGCGACCACCGCGCACCGGGGTGACGTGCGGATCCGAGCCTTCGATGTCCCGCGCGGACAGCGGTTGGCTGCCCGTCTCGTCCTCGGCTTCTCTCGGCCAAAGAACCCGATTCTGGGGATGGAACTCGCCGGAGTCGTCGAGGGTGTCGGCAAGGACGTGACGCTGTTCAAGGAAGGTGACGAGGTCTTCGGGTTCACCGGATGGGGGCTCGGCGCATATGCGGAGTACGCGTGCATCGCCGAGAAGCCGAGAAGGTCCGTGGTGAAGGACGGGATGCTGGCCATTCGACCCGCCAACATGACGCTACAGGAGGCTGCGGCCGGGGTTGCCACCGGCGCGCCCACGGCTCTGAGGGTCCTCCGGAAGGCGAGCATCAAGCCCGGCCAGGGGGTCCTCGTCTACGGGGCATCAGGAAGCGTGGGTACCTATGCGGTTCAGCTCGCGAAGTTCTTCGGCGCCGAGGTCACCGGCGTGTGCAGCACGGCCAACCTCGAGCTGGTCAGGTCGCTCGGCGCCGATCACGTGATCGACTACACGATTAGGGACTTCACCGAGGAGGGGCCATTCGACGTCGTCTTCGATGCGGTCGGCAAGCTTGCGCCGGGGCGAGGCAAGAGGGCTCTGAAGAGCAACGGCGCCTATCTCAACGTCCTCAGGGACTCGGGGTCCGGCGGTGGAGGGAGCCCCGATGACCTTGCGTTCCTGACGGATCTGATTGAGCTCGGCAAGATCCGTGCGGTCATCGACAGGAGCTATCCGCTTGCCGAGATCGTCGAGGCGCACAGGTACGTCGAGTTAGGACACAAGAGGGGCAACGTGGTCATTGTTGTGACCGAGGAGGTGGCCCGATGACTCCCCAGCACACCGTGCTACTGGTAGGCGGCACCGGACGTACCGGCGGCCGGGCGTTGCAGCAGCTGCTCGAACGTGGCGCCAACGTCCGCGCGATCGTGAGATGTGCTGACAGGCTGCCCGTGGGCGTCGCCCAGGACCTGAGGCTGAGTGTGATCGAGGCTGATCTGCTGTCCCTGAGTGACGACGACCTCCAGCGCCATGTGTGCGGATGTGACGCCGTAATCTCGTGCCTCGGCCACGTTCTGGACTTGAAGGGCATCTATGGGCCTCCACGCGATCTTGTCGCGCGGGCCACGGCGCGGCTCTGCAGGGCAATCGAGGCGAGTCAACCCGCCGAGCCGGTGAAGTACATCCTCATGACCAGTGTGTCGGTGAATCGCCCGGAGCGCCTCGATACTCGCCGAGGCACCCTGGAGCGAGCGGTCCTCGCGACAGTGCGCGGCGTGTTGCCACCGGCCAACGACAACCAGCGGGCGGCCGACTTCCTCAGCCGCGAAATCGGTGCGGACAACCGGTGCGTCCAGTGGGTGACGGTTCGTCCGGACACGCTTCTGGAGGGTGACGTCTCGGAGTACACACTGCACGAGGGAATCATCAGCAGCCTCGCAAAGCCCGACAACACCAACAGGGCCAACGTCGCCCATTTCATGTGCGAGTTGGTCACCGACCCGAAGGCTTGGCACGACTGGGAGGGCAAGTCGCCCGTGGTCGTGAACGTGGACAGCCGCGCGAGCTGATTGCGCACACTCCGCCACTTGACGCGCGTCAAGGCGCTGGCCGGGCCGAGGCTGTAGCGTCGCATGGGCTTCGCGCGAAACGGCGCGATTTCCATGAGTCAGGCAGGAGTGGTTCAGATGCACGGGACTCCCAACGTCACCATTCGAGCAATCGCGTTCCTCGACACGTTCTGTAAGGAGAATGGCCTCCCAACGACGATGTGTGTCGCGGTCTCTGAAGATGGCGTCGCCGCGCACGACCTGGCCGCCTCGATCGGGCTACCTGTCGAACGCATCGAGGGGATCTTCCACAACTACACGATCTCCGGGCTCGACGCGGTCGTGATGCCCGGCGACAGGGTGGCCTTCGTGCCATACGGCACCCCAGCGTCGCATCCCGCGTTCTTTTGGCCCTTCATCACCCGGCATTAGGGCTCGGTGAACCGCCGACCACGCCCCGCTACGGGTCAGCCGCTCGTGCCGCGGCTCTGTCCCTTACCGTAGTTGTACTCGGAGCCGAAGATGCTGTGCGGGATGAAGTAGACGGCGAGCGTCACGAGCCCGGCGCCCATGACGAGCCACCGGTTTCGGCGCTTTCCCCAGTTGAAGCCAGCCGCAATAAGCCATGCCACCAGCTCGAAGACGACCTTGTTGTCGGTCCAGTCGCCGCCCAGCGGGAAGCCCGACCACCAGACCCGGAACGCGTACCATTGCACGATCGGTCCCAGTACGAACGCGCCGAGAATGAACGAGATGATCGTGGCCCACATCATCCACTTGTAGTTGCCATCGATGATCGCTTCGAGCGTCGTACGCACTGCGAGGAGCATCGCGGCGAAGATCGTCAGGATGTGAATCGCCAGCACCCACAGCGGCACCGCGCCCTTGTAGCGGGCCAGAATCGCCTTTTCGCCGGTGATCGAGAACGGCTTGCCCGAGCCGTCGTCGATGTTGACGAAGTACTCGTACTTGCCGGCACGTTCCTGCAGAGACGGAAGCTCGGCGCCGAATCCTTCGATCTTGGTGACGTTACCTCGGCGAGTGAACTCGAACGTCCCAGCCGAGAAGGGGATCTCCTTCCACGCGTCCCCCGAGGTGTAGCGGCGGTACTTCACCGTGGCAGTGACTCCCTGGGGCACCGGCTTTATGAGCAGCACCTTCAGGTCCGTTCCGATGTTCTCGCTGCGCAGGAACTCGAACTCAACGGGTCCCTTCGCGGTCTCGATGGTTCCGTGCAGAGGGTAGGTCGGCCCGGTCTTGTCCTGCCACATCAGGCAGGCCCCGGTGACGGCAAGCGCGATCAGCCACAGCGTGATGCTGGTGGCCACCGGGTGGTGCGTCGTGAACTCCTTGAGCTTGCCCATAGCCGCTTCCGTCCTCCCGGTAGCACCCCAGCGGGCGATAGTGCCGCTGTACTGGGATTTCGTCGGCGAGTCAGGGGCTCCTGCCTCGAGGCGCCGTGTGTCGTCTGTGCCGATGCGGCGTCCACCCACCGCGACGTCGTTGACGGGTATAGGCATAGAGGCATCAGCATCCAAGACAGGGGGCACGACCATGCGCCGACGAATCGCGCTGGCGGTCGCAGCAGTAGTGTTCGCGGGCGCAGCCCTCACCGGGCTAGCGGGATGCGCTTCGGGGGCGAAACAGTCCGAGACCCCATCGCCGACTCCTGGCATCCTGATCAACGGTCGGCAACTCAATCCGCAAGGGGCCCAGGTGACGCTGGGCAACTTCCCCACGGGCGGCGCCGCCACCGACGACGGACGCTTTCTCTGGACGGTGTCCACAGGCTTCGGCAACAACGACATACGCATCGTGGACACGACGACCAAGAGCGTCATCCAGACCGTGCAGCTGCCCGGCGCTTCAGGCGGCATAGCCCTCGACTCGGCCCGCCGGCAGGCATACGTCTCGGGCATCACGCTCTCGCGCTGGCAACCGTCGCTCGCGAGCCTTCCGGGCGCCGAGGGCAGCTGCGTCCTTGTCTATAGTTGGGCGGCCGACACCGGGAAGGCGACGTTTGTGCGAGCCATCCCCGTTCCCACGCCGGCAGGTTCGCTTGCCCTGCAGTCCTTCCCTCCGGCCCCACAGCGCTCGAACGCCCCGACCGGCACCACCAGCTCCTGGCCGCAGAAGCTCGCGGTTTCGCCTGATGGGAGCCACCTTCTGGTGCCGCTGAACCTCGCCGATTCAGCCGCGGTGGTCAGCCTCGACGCCTCCGACACGGTGCAATATGTGCCGATCGGGAGCTATCCGTACGGTGCGGCGGTCTTGCCCGACGGTCGCGTGGGCCTTGTGAGCAACGAAGCCTCAGGGACCTTGTCGGTAGTCGACATGGCGGCGGGCAGGCGGCTTCGCGACATCACCGTCGGCCCACCGCTCTCCCATCCTCAAGGTATCGCGGTCGATCCCAGGGGCGAGCGCGCCTACGTCGCGATGTCTGCCATGGACCAGGTCGTGGTCGTCGATCTGAAGGACATGGTGGTCGAACGCACGATCTCCGTCGGCCGGAGCGCGGGGCTGGGAACGATGCCGGTGGCGCTCTCGATCAGCCCCGACGGCTCGCGACTGTTCGTCGCCGAGTCGGGCACCGACTCCATCGCAGTCGTCCGGTTGCCGGGCGCCACAACCGCCGATCCTGCGCTCGACTGGAAGCTGGTCGGCAACATTCCCACCGCCGAGGACCCGCAAGTGGTCCTGACCGCGCCGGCGCAAGGCGACAAGAAGGCGCAGCTCTTCTACGTATCCGCGCGGGGGATCGGGGTCGGGCTCAATACGACGGGCCCCAATCCCGTGAAGGCAAATGATCCGCTCTTCTGGGCGTTCAATCCGGTTGCGCCGACAACTGACGTCTTCGCCGACTCGGGCGTGACCTACCTGCCATCCTTGGTCATGGGCCGAGCGGGGCTGATGGATCTCCCGTCAGACGCCGAGATCGTGAAGGTTACACCCGCAACGCTGAAGCAGATCGAGCCGGTCGACAATAAGCCCGCTCCTCCTGGTACGCCCATACGCGCGAACGGGCCGATCAAGCACGTCTTCTTCATCGTCCGAGAGAACCGCAGCTACGACCAGCTTCTGGGCGACATAGGCCGAGGCAACAGCGACCCCAAGCTGGTGGTGTTCGGCAAGGACGCCACGCCGAACCTCCACTCGCTGGTCACGCGCTTCCCGCTTCTCGACAATACGTATGCGAACTCCGAGGCTTCTATCCAGGGGCACTACTGGACCGCCTCGGCGAGCGTGCCGGACTACGTCGATCGTAACTGGGTCCACGAGTATGCCGGGCGTGGGCGGCCCAACGACTTCGGTGCCTACGCCGTGGCCTTTCCCGGCAACATGTTCCTGTTCAACCAGGCCGAGAAGCAGAAGATCTCCTACTTCAACTACGGTGAGGCGTTCGCAGCGAACCTGCCCCAGATCGAAGACCGCAATCGATCGCCCGAGCTACGCCTGATGGAGCTGGCTGTGGCGAAGAACTCCGATCTCGGCCCCGGCCTCACCCCTGGAGGGACCTACTCCTCGTCCTTCATCGTCGGCCAGAACATCGGCGCGGACCCCAAGAATCCGCTGGATGGCCAGACGTGGGATTCCAGTCTCCCCACGGGCTCACCTCCCGGCGCTACGTCCCGCGTGGACTCGTTCCGCAAGCGTTTTGCGAGCCAGCTGGCATCGGGCACGGTCCCGACTTTCAACTACATGGTCTTGATGAGCGACCATACGCGCGGCACGCAGCCTGGCTTCCCCACGCCCACGGCGATGGTGGCCGACAGCGATCTGGCGATCGGGCAGATCATAGAGACGATCTCGCACTCGCCGATCTGGGAGTCCTCCGCCATCTTCATCGTTGAGGACGATTCGCAGGACGGGGCCGACCACGTCGACGCTCACCGCATCCCCGTTGCGGTCGTGAGCCCGTACGCCCGCAAGGGAGCGGTCGTCAACACACGCTATGACCAGCCGTCGGTGTTGCGGACGATGGAGCTCATCATCGGAATGGACCCGCTGTCGATCAACGACGCGGTCGCCACACCCATGTACGACGCCTTCACATCCGAGCCGCTCAACTCCGAACCTGTCGACGCCATCCCCGCCAAGGCCGATCTACTGGATCGCAATACGCCGGCGTCGCCATGGGCCGACGTGTCGAGGAAGCTGGCACTCCATAAACTCGACGCTACGCCGCAGCGGCTGATCGACGCTATCCTCTGGAAGTCGGTCTACGGTGCGAACAGCGAACCACCGCCTCCAGGCCCCAATGCCGAGTACGAGCAAGGTGGGGAGGACGTCGACGACTGACGCCTGGACCGCCTCGCGGCAGAGGGTATATAGACACGGCATCGCCACGCCGACGCCGGGAGGCCGCTCATGTCTGTTTCGCCCGAGGTCTTGGAGTCGCTCAAGATCGATCTCGCACTTGAGCACGGCGCGATACTGCAGTACGTCGTCCACGGTACACAGCTGCGGGACGCCGCAATCACCGATCCGGTCCGCAAGATCGCCCGTGAGGAAATGTGGCATTTCGAGTGGCTCGCCGAGGCGATACGCGACCGCGGCGGCGAACCCGTGCTCGACCGTGCGGATCTCTGCCTGTCGGCTTCGATGGCGGACAGCCTGCGTGAGGACATCGCTACCGAGGACAAGGCGCTGGTCCACTACGCCCGCACGCTCGAGCTTCTCGGCGGTTCCGATCCTGCGCTCACTCGTCTCATCGAGCGTATCGTCGAGGACGAGCGGCACCACCGCACCAAGTTCGAGCGGCTCGAAGCCGAGGTGCGAGTCGGTGGAGAACAGGCCTACGCAGCCCACCCCATGATGGGCCCTGAGGATCTGGCGGTGGTCGGTCCAACGGTCGGACTCGAGTACGCGAATCTCTTGCAGTACCTTTGGAACAAGTACGGATGTGGAGACTGCGACCAGGGCGAGCAGTTCTTCGAGTTCGCGGTGGACGAGATGCGCCACATGGGTTGGGTCGCCGCCTACGTCCCGGGCGTCGTGAACCCGATGCCTCCTGACGTGCCGTTCGACCGGGTGCGCGCGGTCCACTCAACGCTCGAGGCGCGCGAGGTCGCGCAGCAACTGGAGGGAACGGCCGCAGCGTTCTTCTCGGCGAAGGTCGGCGAGGCGAAGAATGCTGATCTCGCGGACGACCTGCGACGGGTTCTCGGCCAGCACGACTTCCACCTACGTGAACTGGGTGAGATGGAATAGACGCGCGGGGCGAGCGGTACCGGCAGAGTGCGGCAGCGACAGGGGAGGACCATGGCACGCTTGGCGGAGCTGCTACATGGAGGAGAGGTCGACCAGGCTGAGGTCGCCCGTGTCCGAGACGTCGTGGTCTTCGAACAACCGAATCTTCAGGTCAAGCTGATTCGGTTCGGGATTCTGCTCACGCTTGCATCGGCAATCGCGACCTTCGGTTTGCTCTCCGACTCGGTGGCCGCGGTGATCGGCGCGATGATCGTCGCGCCATTGATGCTGCCCATCATGGGAATGGCATTCGGGATCAGCCTGGGCGACCGCAAGGCGATCACGAACTCGCTGCTCGTGGGGGTGGCGGGCGCGGTTGGCGCGGTCCTGGTCGGTTTTGTGCTCACGCAGGTGATGCCATCGAGCTTCGATCCCACGAACGTGCCGCAGATCATGCTGCGGACGAGTCCTCGGCTGCTCGATCTGCTCGCTGCGCTGGCGACAGGGCTGGCGGGCGCATTCGCAATCGGCCGCAAGGATGTTTCCGACACGCTGCCCGGCGTAGCGATCGCCATCTCGCTCGTGCCGCCGCTGGCCAACGCAGGAATCCTGTTCTCGACCGGCCGCGCGTCTCTGGCGATGGGTAGCCTGCTGCTCTTCGCGACCAACTACCTCGCCATCGTACTCACGGGCGCGCTCGTGTTCGGCCTGATGGGCTATCCCAGTGTGGCTTTCGTGGGGCACTCCAAGCGAGGACGCGCCGTCGCGGTGGCGTTGGTCTTCACGATGATCCTGGTAATCCTGGTGCCGCTGGGATACTCGAGTCTGAAGGTATTCGAGCAGCAAACGGTTGAGCACACCGGCTCGTCGGCAGCGACGAAGTGGATAGCCGGTTCGGACTACCGGCTGGTCTCGGCGACGGCAGATGATCAGCAGTTGGCAATCGTGGTGGCGGGCGCGGGCACGCTGCCCGACCGCTCCAAGCTCGAGGGCTCACTGAAGGGCAGGACCTTCGGACTGCCCGTGCACGTCGAAGTCATCGCTTCGAACGGCTTCGACTTCAAGACCCAGTAGCCTGTCGGCGTGGCCTGGACCGCATGCTCGCCGCTCGGTCCCTACCAGATGTGCGCTCTGAGTTCCTCGGCACGCGCCATGGGCGAGCCGGGGGCGACATCGAAAGCCTCGGCGAATGCGAGGGTGTTGGCGAGCGGTCCGTTCACGCGATAGCGCGCCGGCGAGTGCGGGTCGACGTTCACGAGCAGCGTCGCGTACTCGTCCGTGTAGTTCATGTGCCAGACCGTCGCCCAGGAGACGAAGAAGCGCTGCACAGGGGTCAGCCCATCGATGGGCGCGTTCGAATCGCCGCCTGCCTCGCGCAGGGCGTTCAGCGCGATCGACAGGCCGCCGAGGTCCGCGATGTTCTCGCCGAGTGTGAGCCGGCCGTTCACGTGCAATCCGCCGACGACTTCGAACGCGTCGAACTGCTCGGCGATCACGGTGGCACGACGGTCGAACTCCGCTCGGTCCGCTTCGGTCCACCACTCGCGCAGCGCACCATTCGCGTCGAAGTGACTGCCGCGATCGTCGAAGCCGTGCGTGATCTCATGGCCGATGACGGCACCGATTGCGCCGTAGTTCACGGCGTCGTCCGCCTCGGCGTAGAAGAACGGCGGCTGCAGGATCCCGGCGGGGAAGACGATCTCGTTGAGCAGCGGATGGTAGTACGCGTTGACCGAGTGCGCCGGCATCGCCCACTCGGCCCGGTCGACAGGGTCCGCGAGACGGCCAACCTCCCGGTCGAACTCGAACTGGGCCGCACGCATGCGGTTCTCAACGAAGGAGTCGCGCCCGAGCTGGAGCGCCGAGTAGTCGCGCCACTGGTCGGGGAATCCGATCTTGTACGAGAAGCCGGCCAGCTTCTCCTGCGCTCGGGCCCTCGTAGTCTCGGTCATCCACTCGGCTCCGCGGATCGCTGCGCCCATCGCCGAGAGGAGGTGGTCGACCATCTCCTCGCAGCGGTGTTTGGCCTCCACCGAAAAGGCGGCATCGACGTAGAGCTCCGACACCAGCTCGCCAACGTCTGAGCTGGCCGCATCGATCACGCGCTTCCATCGGTCGCGCATCTGCTGCTGCCCGCCGAGCGTCTTGCCGTAGAAATCGAACGCCTCGTTCTCAAAGGAGGGCGGCAGAGAACTCGCGTAGGTACGAATGAGCGTCCAGCGGAGGTAGTCGCGTAGCGTGCCAACGGGCGTCTCGACGAGCGTCGACTCCAGCGCCGAGAAGAACCCGGGGTTGTCCACGCAGACGCTTGCAGAGGTGACACCCAGCTCGCGGATGTAGGCGCTCAGCCCGAAGCCAGGCATGAGCTCATCGAGCGCCCCGACGTCGTAGCGGTTCATGGTGAGCTGCACGTCGCGCATCTTCTCGGCGGGATAGGAGGCCTCGGCGAGGCGCGTCTCGAAGGCGAGGATCCGCTGGGCGGCATCACGTGCATCGCCCTCGTTGTCGCCCAGGTTGGAGAGCTGCTTCGCGACGTGGTTCAGGTACGCCTCGCGCAGCTTGCCCGAGGCGTCATCATCGCGGAGGTAGTAGTCGCGCTCGGGCAGTCCGAGACCGCCCTGTCCCAGATAGACAAGGTAGGCGTCCGCGTTCTCGAAGTCCGAGGAGATGCCCAGCGAATGGAGCGCGCTTGCCCCCACCCGGATGAAGTCGCGGGCTATGCCGCGTACGTCGGCGACGGACTGAGCGCTCTCTATGCGGGACAGCCATGGGCCGAGCGGCCCGACCCCAGCGGCGGCTATCGCCTCCTCGTCCATCGCGGCGGCGAAGTAGTCGCCCACCAGCCGGCGGGAGGTGCCCGCTGGCGAGTCGCTCGACGACGCGTCTTGCAGGAGGCGGTGCAGCAGCTGCTCGTTGCGCTGGTTCACCTCGTGGAACGCGCCCCATGCACCGTATTCCGGCGGGACGGGGTTGGCCGCGAGCCAGCGGCCGTTCACGTACTGGTAGAAGTCCTGCGACGCCGACGTGCCGGAGTCGAACCGGGGGGCATCGAACTGAAGCCGGGCGTCATCCATGACAGCCTCCTGTGAGCCTGGGCAGAGAGTCCTCGAGAGACGCTACTTCCTGTGGGTGCGGATGCGCGCGATCTCCTCGACGTGTCCGTACAGATGCAGCCCCTTCGAGACGCCGATGAGGCTGCCCGAGCCCACGCCGATCTCGTCGGCCATCCACTGCTTCAGCAGCTCGAAGCCGGCCATGTTCACGGGGAATCCGCCCCACGCGTCCCAGCTGCGGAAGTACACGATCAGGTGCAGCTTGCCGTAGCGTACGCGGCAGTCGATCAGCCGCATGCACGGCGGATCGTAGGCTGTTCCGCTGTTGTCGTGGACGGTGATGTCCTCCGGGCGGCCGATCTCGATGGTCGCCTGATTGGTGTTCCCTCCCGAGTCGCGGAGCATCTTGATCGCCCACTCGACTTGCGGCAGCGTCACGCCGAGAAGGTCGTCCGTGACCGGATACATGATGCGTTGGCCGTAGGTGTACTCCTCGTTGGGCTGCAGCTTGTCGCTCAAGAGGTAACCCGGGAAGTACTCGCATTTCACGTAGTCCTCGTCGGCGAGGGGAGGGATTCCCAGGCCGTCGGGGATGAGGGGGAGCAAGGGCCCGCTCCCGGGATCGGTCACAAGGATGGTCGCGAAGTCGAGCTCGATGCGGTCGGTGCCCTCGTAGCTTCCGCGCTCGACCTCGTAGCGGTACCCGTGGGTCATGATCGCGTCGATCACCTGGAACCACGCGTCATCGAGGTCTCGGGCGGTGATCGAAACCGGCAGGAGTGTGCTGCGTTCCATGCTCGCGTCCTCTTTCCGTTCTCGGCATGGGGCGATGTTTCAGGGAGCCCAACTCAGCCGAGCAGTGAACCAGCAATCGTGCGTCGCAGTCTAGCGTTCTCCGAGCGGCACGTAGTTCTGAAGCGGCGAGACGCTCTTGTACGCCGGGCGGATGAGCTTGCTGCCGCTGGAGAGCTCCTCGAGTCGGTGCGCCGACCATCCCACCACGCGCGAAATCGCGAACAGCGGTGTGTAGAGCTCGGCAGGAATGTCGAGCATCCGGTAGACGAACCCGGAGTAGAAATCGACGTTCGCGCTCACGCCTTTGTACACCCTGCGCTGCGCCGAGATGATCAACGGTGCGATCCGCTCCACCCGCTTGTGGAGCTCGAACTCCTCGGTGAAGCCCTTCTCCTCGGCGAGCTTCTCGGCGTAGCTGCGCAGGATCACGGCCCTCGGGTCGGAGACCGAGTACACCGGATGGCCCATGCCGTAGACCAGGCCGGCGTTGTCGAACGCGTTCTTGGAGAGCAGGCGGTGGATGTAGTCGGCGATCTGCTCGTCGTCCTCCCAGTCGGTCAGGTTCTTGCGCAGGTCGTCGAACATCCCGACGACCTTCAGGTTCGCGCCGCCGTGGCGCGGTCCCTTGAGGGAACCCAGCGATGCCGCGATGGCGGAGTAGGTGTCTGTTCCGGTCGACGACACCACATGGGTGGTGAACGTTGAGTTGTTGCCACCGCCGTGCTCGGCATGCAAGACGAGCGTCATATCGAGAATCAGCGCCTCGAGCTCCGTGAACTTGCTGTTAGGCCGGAGCATGTGGAGGAAGTTCTCGGCGGTCGAGTACTCGGGTTCGGGGCGGTGGATGACCAGGCTCTTGCCGTGGAACTCGTCGAGGTAGGACTGGTAGGCATAGACCGCCAGCATCGGGAGCTTCGCGATGAGATGCAGGCTCTGGCGCAGCACGTTGCGCGTCGAGATGTCCGAGCCCTGAGGGTCGAGCGTATAGAGTCCGAGTACTCCGCGCATCATCGCGTTCATCATGTCGCGACTGGGCATACGGATGATGCCGTCGTGGAGGAAGGAGCGCGGCATCCTTCGCATGCCGGACAGGTAGTCCGAGAACTCGGTGAGCTCATCTTTGTTGGGGAGCTCGCCAAAGAGCAGGAGGTAGGAGGTCTCTTCAAAGCCGGGCTGCCCTTCGGCGACAAAACCGTCGACCAGGTCTTCGATCTCGATACCGCGGTAGAGAAGCCGCCCCGGCGCGGGAACCAGTTGGTCGCCCTCGGGTCTGGTGCCCACCACATCGCCGATGCGGGTCAGTCCGGCGAGCACGCCTCTGCCGCTCTGGTCGCGGAGTCCGCGCTTGACGTCGTACTCGACATAGAGGCCGGGGTCGACCGGGCACTCCTTCTCGGCAATCGCGGTCCACGTGTTGAGGGCGGCATCTCGGCCGCTGGGGACCCCCAACAGGGGGCCGGTCGTGTCGGCGTTGTCCTTCTGCGCCATGGGTTCCCTTTCGTCTGCGAGGGCCCGGATCGACGCGTTCTCGAGGGGCTCCATCGCTCTGTAGTGTACTAGGGTAACCGAACTACCCCTACGACTCCGCATCGGGCCGTCGCTCAAGGTCGTAGTGCTCGGCTGCCGCCAACACGACGAAGGACCGGCCGAGTGCTTCTCGGTCGGTCCTTCGCCTCAGGGGGTCGTTCAGGGACCCGGGATGTCAGTCGTGCGTGTGAGCGCGAGCCCTACGCGTGTGCTTCTTGGCGTGCTTGTGACCGTGGCCCTTCTTGTGAGCCTTCTCGGCGTGCTCGATCTCGCCCTCGTGCTCATGACCTTCGCCAACGCTGGGGGGCGTAACCGCAGGCGGAGTCACCACGGGGGGCGTGACCACGGGCGGTGTGACGACAGGCGGGGTCGCATAGGTGTGGCAGTCGGTGCACGTGCCCCGGGGGCCATGGGTGGGGACCGTCGTGCCTGGTTGCAGGACGGGAGCGGCGAACGCGGTCGCGACGGACACTGCGACGATCGCGGCTGCCACGAGGCTCACGAGCTTGACCTTCTTCGAGGTAATCCTCTGCATCAGGATCTGTCCTTTCGGGTCACGACACGGCATCTGGCCGAATCTGATGGCTTCACTCTCGGCGAGCCAGATGTGGTCTTGATGAGAGCCGGCTGAGAACTCGCCAATCATTCCGGTCGCCGAGACGCACCTCGGCCTGTCCACCCGCGAGTACAATCAGCCTGCTACGGCGGTGGACGACATCCCGCCGAGGACAGAGCGGAGACGGCGTGGCCCAGGCACCATCAAACGATCCGCTTCACGGCGTCACGCTTGAGACGATCCTGCGCAAGCTCGTCAACAAGTACGGATGGGACGGACTCGCCAAGCGCATCGACATCAATTGCTTCAAGAGCGACCCGAGCATCAACTCGTCGCTGAAGTTCCTCCGCAAGACGCCCTGGGCGCGCAAAGAGGTCGAGGACCTCTACGTCGGCTCCAGGTTCTGGACGAACGACTCGTGACGGAGGCGGCCGCAGGCTTGGCGGCTCCGCGCCTTGCGGATGGGGAGTAGTGTAGAGGCGCCCGCAAATAACTCCGACGCGCTTGCGAACCACCCAACGGGGCCCAGCTGCGCTCTGGGGCGTTTTCCTGAACCACGCGCAGAACCGAGGAACCCCATGTCTCGTATCGATGAACTCATCGAACAGATGCGCGCGCTGGAGGCGCAGACGCAGGCCGAGTTCGACAAGCGCCGCGAGGACTTCGCCTTCACCATCGAGAAGAGGCGGGCCCGGTTCAGCGATGAAGTCGCTCAGCTCCAGCGGGGGCTGAAGACCAACCTGTTCAAGTACGTTACCGGCGCCAGGTTGCTGAGCGTGGTTACGGCGCCTGTAATCTATGCCGGCATCGTACCCATGCTCCTCCTCGACCTCTTTCTGTGGATCTACCAGGCGATCTGCTTCCCCGTCTACCACATCCCCAAGGTGAAGCGGTCGGACTACCTTGAGCTGGACCGGGGTGATCTGCCTTACCTCAACCTCATCGAGAAGCTCAACTGCGGGTACTGCGGATACGCCAACGGACTCGCCAGCTACTTCAGAGAGATCTCGGCGCGCACCGAGCAGTACTGGTGCCCGATCAAGCACGCACGACGCATCCAGGCCGCGCACAATCGCTACCCGATGTTCTTCGAGTATGGCGACGCCGAGAGCTACCGTCTCGGCCTCGAGCGGCTCAGAGCCTCTCTGGCCCAGGCCGACGAGGAGGGCTAGCGGCCGCGACCACTCTCTAGCCGAGTGAAGCCCAGCGTCCAAACTCCATCTTGGCTTTGAGCCCCTGACCGCCTGAGTCGTTCTTAGCCGAGCGATAGTCCTGACTCTTGGACCAGGCGGTGACTGCCTCCTCGGACTCCCACCACGACATAGTCACGACAGTGTGGGGATCGAGCACGTCTCGGGCAACGACCAGCTTCTCGAATCCCGGCTGCTGCGAGTAGGCTGTGGTCATTCCCCGAGCCATTCCGACAAACTGCTCGGCCTCTTCGTCACTGGCAACGGTGTAGAGCGCGGTGCTCAGGACCGACATCGGCTTCCTCGTCTCCTTAGTTAGTCACGCGGGTGTTGTCAGTGAGGTCCTACCCCTGTGCAATTGGGAATACACCCCAGTAGCAGAAGCGCGCAGGATCGGTTTTCCGTCACCTCGGATAGGAGTAGACATGGCAGACCAGCCCAACCGGAGTCAGGGGTCTGCGGCGCAACCGCCCGCAGTTCTGGCCGGGTCACGAGTAGTGTTGCTGGTGTCCAAGGGAGTCTCACCAGCGCCTGCGCCGACCCTTGTCGGCGTCCCGGACGTCGCGTCGAAGTCTCAGGGCGAGGCGCTCAAGGAACTGCAGGCCGTGGGGCTGACGGCTCGGGTCTTCGACGAGCCGAGCGAGACGGTGCCACGTGGACACGTAATGGCGCAGACCCCGCGCGCGGGCCAGTCGGCGATTGTCGACGCCGAGATCGTCCTGCTGGTTTCGAGCGGCGCACCGGAGCGGCAGACGGGGTACGTCGTCTTGCCGATCGTGGCGGGCGCCTCGGAGTCCGACGCAATCGCCAAGGTTCAGGCGGCCGGTCTCTCGGCCCAGACCGTGCACGACTTCAGCCCGACCGTGCCAAGTGGGATCGTCATCGACCAGGTTCCAAACGCGGCGTCCGTGAGTGCGCCGGTCAAGAAGTCGCTGCTGTGGCTCTGGATCCTGATTGCGGTACTCGTCGTAGCGGCTATCGCGGGGGCCGCCTTCATGTGGCTCAACCGCACTACGGCTGTCCCGAACGTCATCGGCATGCCTCAGCAGGAGGCCCAGGCGGCCATCATCGCCGCCGGGTTCAAGGTGGGGGCTGTTGACTCGACTCAGACCGCCGAAGCGTCCGAGGTCGGCAAAGTGGTAGCTGAGTCGCCGACGCCCGGCACCCAGCACAAGGTTGGCGGCGACATCAACATCACCGTCTCCGGCGGACAGAAGCTCACGAGCGTCCCCAATGTGGTGGGTATGACCCAGGCCGATGCCGAAGCGGCACTTGCGAACGCCGGCTTGACGGCGTCCTCGCAGTCCGGCAACAGCACGACCGTGGAAAGCGGCAAGGTCATCTCGCAGGCTCCGGCCGCGGGACAGCAGGTTCCGCCCAACACCAACGTCGGCATCACGGTCTCAGCGGGACCCGCGAATGCTGCCGTCCCGAGTGTCGTTGGCATGACGCAGTCCGAGGCGACCGACGCGCTGAAGAAGGCCGGACTCGGCACCAAGGTCGTGTCCAACTACAGCGCTGACGTCACCAAGGGCGATGTCTACTCGCAGACGCCGGCCCAGGGCGTCCTTGTGGCCCCCGGTACAGTCGTTTCGATCCACGTGTCCAATGGGACGCCGCCGGCGCCGACAACCGTGAAGGTGCCGAACGTCGTCGGCGAGACACAGGCGCAGGCGACTACCACGCTCCAAGACCTCGGCTTCAAGGTGGACGTCAGTACGATCGCCACCGGGACCGCGGGCAAGGTTGCGTACCAGGCGCCCAAGTCGGGCACCGACGAGCCGAAAGGCTCGACCATCTCGATCATCGTCGGGGCGCCTTAGGGCACCCTCGGCGTCGGTGCCGCTGAGGTTCGCGACACTGACGCCACTAGATCTACGACAGAGGGCGTCTCGGCCGGAAACGGCCGGGGCGCCCTTCTCTGAGTGGCACGGATGGGATAGGTCAATCGCAAAGGTTGCCATTGAATCGAAGGCAAATCGACGACAAGAGGAGCGAATCGATAGGAAGTAGATTGCGACACCTTGCATCGGCTATTCATGCGAGGGCCTCTCGGCGGCAAGATTGGAGGGTACTGAACAAGCGTCGAAGGGACCCATCATGACTAAGCGCACCAGCTGGGCCGAGCCTTGGAAGATCAAGGTCGTCGAGTCCATCAAGATGACTACCCGCGATGAGCGAGAAGTCGCGATCCGCGAGGCCGGCTACAACACGTTCCTTCTCAAGTCCGAGGAGGTCTACATCGACCTGCTGACCGACTCAGGTACGAGTGCGATGTCGGACAACCAGTGGGCCGGCATGATGCTGGGCGACGAGGCCTACGCCGGGTCGAAGAACTTCTACGCGCTCGAGGACGCCGTCCACACGTACTACGGCTACGAGCACCTCATCCCCACGCACCAGGGCCGCGGCGCCGAGAACATTCTGTCGCAGATTCTGATCAAGGACGGCGACTGGGTCCCCGGCAACATGTACTTCACCACGACGCGCCTGCACCAGGAGCTCGCCGGCGGCACCTTCCGTGACGTCATCATCGACGATGCGCACGATCCCGCCTCCGAGCACCCCTTCAAGGGCAACATCGACCTCGCCAAGGTCGACGCGCTGGTCAAGGAAGTCGGCGCCGACCGCATCCCGTACATCACCATCGGCGTGACCGTGAACCTCGCCGGCGGCCAGCCTGTCAGCATGGCGAACCTGCGTGAGGTCTCGGCGTACTGCCGAGACAAGGGCATCCTCGTGATCCTCGACGCCACCCGCGCGGTCGAGAACGCCTACTTCATCCAGCAGCGCGAGGAGGGCTACGCCGAGAAGACCTGCGCCCAGATCCTCCGGGAGATGTGCGCCCTCTCCGACGGCGCGACCATGTCCGGCAAGAAGGACAGCCTGGTCAACATCGGCGGATGGCTCGCCGTCAACGACAAGAAGATCGCCGAGCAGGCCCAGAACCTCGTCGTCGTGTACGAGGGCCTGCACACCTATGGCGGCATGGCTGGTCGCGACATGGAGGCCATGGCGCGCGGCATCGTCGAGTCCGTGCAGGACGACCACATGCGCTCGCGCATCGGCCAGGTCGAGTACCTCGGCCAGCGGCTGATCGACGCCGGTATCCCCGTCGTGCATCCCATCGGCGGGCACGCGGTCTTCCTCGACGCCACCGCGATGCTGCCGCACATTCCGCGCGACCAGTTCCCCGCGCAGGCGCTGGCGGCCGCGCTCTACGTGGAGTCCGGCATCCGCGCGATGGAGCGCGGTGCCGTCTCGGCAGGTCGCGACCCGCAGACCGGCGAGAACCGTTACCCCAAGCTCGAGCTCGTGCGCCTCACCATCCCGCGCCGCGTCTACACGCAGGCGCACATGGACGTGACCGCCGAGAGCGTCATGGAGGTCTTCGACCACGCCGACAAGGTCCGCGGACTCGAGTTCCTCTACGAGCCGGAGTACCTGCGCTTCTTCCAGGCCCGCTTTGGGACCGTGGGCGGCGACGGTATCTTCGCCTAGGCGAGACAGCTTCAACCACACAGCTGAGGCGCCATCGGGGTCACGTCGCCCCGGTGGCGCCTTTTCGCGGCTGGCTGGCGCCGCAAAGAACACCGTGCAGGTGGGTACCATGTCGCTTGAGGGATGAATGCGGTTAGGGGGACCCCGTGAACAAGGCGCCAAGTGCGGATCCCAGCTACCTCGACGTGCAGGCTGCAATCGGCATCACCAAGCACAACGGCGGCTACCCCGCGACTGACAGGCTGCTTTCGCTCTGCAACGTGGCCGAGGCGAAGACGGTGCTGTACGTGGGATCGGGCATCGGAGTGGGTCCCGCCTACATCGCGAAGCATCACGGCTGCCGCGTTGTGGCGGTCGATATCTCCGAGCGAATGCTCGAGTGGACCCGCCGGCGCATCCGCCAGGACGGCGTCGCCGACAAGGTCGAGCCGGTTCTGGCTGACGTGCGCAGTCTGCCGTTCGAGGACGGCTACTTCGACCTCGTGATGGTCGAGTCGGTGATCGCGTTCGTCGAACAGAAGCAGCTCGCCATAAGCGAGTGCGCCCGTGTGACCCGGCCCGGCGGGTGGGTAGGCATGAGCGAAGCCGTCTGGAAGACCGACCGACCAGGGGAGGGCGAAGAGTCGCTTGCGTCGGCGATGGGCACCTGGCTTCCCACTTCTGCCGAGTGGCGCTCCCTCTGGCAGGAATCGGCGCTCGAGGATCAGGTCTTCGAACTGCACGATATCGGCCTCGCCGATGAGGCCCGCAGTCGGGTTCAGTGGATCGGCTGGCGCTGGCTGCTGCCGGCATGGGGCCGCGCCCTGAAGCTCGCGGCCACCGATCCGGCCGCGCGCGACGCATTGCGGACGCAGTTGCAGATACCTCCCTCGCTCGCCGAGCAGATCGGATACGTCATCTCGGCGGGCCGCAAGGCGTAGGGCATCCGGGGAGCCTTTCCGACGAGTGGTTAGGGGCGGGAATACTCTACCTACAAGCACGATTCGGCGGGCGCGTTCGCACCGGCCGACACGGGCCGAAGGAGATGGCATATGCCGGACAAGGCGAAGCCGAAATGGCCGTATGACGGCGCCGAGAACACCAGCGCCAAGGGAGAACTCGACCGCGAGGCCGAGAAGGAGCACGCTCGTCTAGCTGCCGAGACCACGCACAAGCAGCGGTTGCGCAACGACCGACTGCTGATCGGCGGCAGGGCTCACACCAAGAAGCCCGGCCTCAGCTAGCGGACCGCTCCATCGCCACGGCGACGGCCCTCAGCGCCGTCGCACAATGACCTTCAGCCGAGAGACACCCGTGAGACCGCGCGCGTTTCGCACCGTCACGGTTACCCGGTAGGTGCCACGGCGACGGTAGCGGTGGTTCAGCTGCAGCCGCTGTCCGTTCCTGACCCGCAGCCGCGTGCTCTTGCCACCGTCCCCGTAGTTCACGGTGGCGGTCCAGCCGGAGCCGCCGGGGTCCGTGAACCGAACCTGTCGATCAAGTCTCCGTCCCGCCCGGATTCGTGCGTTCCCGCCGAGGAGGACTCTCGGGGCGGACGGCGCCACCACCGGCGGGGCGGTCGGCCCGGCCGAGGCATCGACGACCTCGAAGTCGCGCCCCTGAACCAGTGAGATCGCGTGCAGTGCCTCGTCGTTCCAGCGCGGATCCGGAGCGCCGCTGATGTAGAGCGGCCCGCCATTGTCGGCGACGATCATGCCGTACTTCTTGAGCGCACGAAGGATCACCTGAACCTCGGCGGGGAACCCCGAGATGTCGTAATCGGCGCGCAGGCGAACGCGCATGCCCATCGGCGGCAGGGCCGGGTTGCTCGAGTAGCTCGCGAAATGGCTTGCGGGGAACAGGTAGGCGCGCTGCGTCTGAGAAACCGTGAACCGTAGCGCGTGCGTGATCTCTCCGCGCTGGACTTCATCGTAGCGCACCAGCCCGGGCAGGATGGGCAGTCCGGCGGCATCAGCCGAGGTCCAGCCTGCTGGACGGTAGCTGTCCGTCTTGAGGTCCCAGATCGCGCCGGAACCGGCGTCCCAGCGTCCTGCCTCGGCGTTGTAGCGGGCGTCGTAGAGCTCGTAGAGCACGCGGTCATCGACGTCGAGTGCTAGGACGTGCCGGTCACCGGTGCCATCGGCGCCACCCTCGACCGGCGCGTCTGCGGGTATCGGGTAGGGTCCCGGGTCGCTCTCGTCGGCGTAGTAGAAGGACACGGGGATTCTGGGCTGCGTACCCGGCACCAGGATGTAGGGGATGCCGTTGGGCGCGCCCGCCCAGACGGTGCCGAAGTCGGCGTGAACCTCCGTGTCGAGCCCGATGCTCTCGAGGTAGGTCGCCGACAAGGGCGAGACCCTGTAGCCGGAGACGTCCGTGTTCCACGGACTCGATGGTGTGAAGAACGGGACCTCGATGGGCGCGCCCGGGCCGATCACAGCGGCGACGCCGGCAACAGGGAGCGCGAGGAACCACAGGGCCAGCGCCACGCCGAGAACGGCGACGCGCCAGCGGCCGAGCATTCTGTTCGTGGGCATCACAGCAACGCCCCTTCGAGAGACTCCACCTCTAGTATCGGAGGGTCCTCGGCGCTCTTGAGCGATGCGCAAAGGGACCTGTGACGTGGGTCACCACGCCCGAGCAGCGAGGATGCTGGTGCGGGGATCGGGAGAGCTACGAATCCAGCCCCAGCAGCTCGGCGGTCACGCGCCACAGTCGCTCCTGGGTCGCGACGTCTCGGGCCGGTCTGCTCGGCTGCTTGGGGGAGCACTTGTAGAAGTACTGGCCGGTCACTCCCTCGACTTCCGGTGACGAGGCGAGGTAGACCAGCGTGTCAGCGCCCTGCTCGGGAGTGAGCGCCCAGAGGTTGGTCAGAGACCACAGTCCGCGTTCGTTCCAGTCGCCGCTGCGGCCAAAGCCCGTGCGGACGATTCCGGGATGCATCGAGTTCGACATCACTCCCAGCGGCGCCCAGCGGCGCGCGAGCTCGGCCGCGAACATGATGTTTGCGAGCTTGGCCTTTGAGTAGGCGGAGAACGAGCTCCATGAATTCTCGCCGTTCAGGTCGTCGAAGTTCAGGCCCCGCCATGCCCCCTGGTGTGCGTCCGAGGACACCGAGATCACCCTCGACGGCGCGGCCGCAACGAGCGCGGGCTTGAGCAGGTTCGTCAGCAGGAACGGCGCGAGGTAGTCGACCTGCCAGGTCATCTCGTACCCGTCGACCGTGACCTGCCGAGAAGGGTAGATGGCTCCTGCGTTGTTGGCGAGTACGTCGATGCGGCCGAAGCGTTCGAGCAGCTCGGTTGCGACGGCCCTCACTTGCGCGAGGTCGGCGAAGTCGGCGACGGCGGTCTCGACACGCACCCCGGTGAGTACGGTGACAAGCTCGGCCGCCGCACGGGTCCGCTCGGCGCTGCGCGACACGATCACAACCGTCGCGCCGGCCGCGGACAGCGCCCGGACCGCCTCATGGCCGATCCCGTTGGTGCCTCCGGTTACGACGATCGTGCGGCCCTCAACCGGACCGTAAGCTTTCAACTCGGATTTCATTGCGGCTTCTCTCGGTCTTGGGCGGGAGGCGAGTCTGGCGGGCTGGACAGTTCATACCCGAGAGGGCATCTCGCGCTTCGGGCACGCGGTTGCGGGAACAACCCTTGGTGGAGAGCGGTGCATTCCCAGAATCGAGGCATCATGGTTCCGTTTCTGCGCGGCAGAGTACACGCTTCGGAGTTTCGCGAGGGTCTGGAGTGGGTCGGGACCGATCCGATCCGTCTCTCGGACCTTCGGGGCAGGATGGTCCTGCTCGACTTCTGGACCTACGGTTGAATCAACTGCATGCATGCGCTCCCGCGTGTACGGGAGCTTCACGAGCGCTTCGCCGACAGCCTTACCGTCATCGGCGTCCAAGCCGGCAAGTACCCGACCGAGCGATTCACGGACCGCATCGCCGAGGCGTGCGACCGCTTGGGCGTGATGCATCCCGTGGTCAACGACCGCCAGTTCCGCGTCTGGAAGGACTACGCGGTCAGCGCGTGGCCGACGATCGTGGTCATCGACCCCGAGGGCTACATCGCCCTGGTCAGGCAAGGTGAGTTCTCCGCCGAGGAAGTGGGTGCCCAGATCGAGTCGATCGCCGAGAAGTCCCGGGCCAAGGGCACGCTCGCCAGCGGAGCCGACCCGTATCCATCCACGCTGGCTCGCCACGAGGGGCCGCTGCGCTACCCGACGCGCGCCATCATCGACGGCGACCGCCTCTGGATCGCCGACACCGGTCACGGCCGGGTGCTCGAGTGTTCTTGGGACGCCGCCGAGACCGCCGCGACCGTGATCGCCGAGCATGGCGGCTTCGTCGAGCCGCGCGGACTCGCCGAGCTGGGCGGCAGCCTCTACGTCGCCGACCGCGCGGGACATGCGATCTGGCAGCTCCGCGCGGGCGAACGGGAACGTGTTGCCGGCACCGGTGAGCTCGGCGCCCACGCGGTGACGCCCGGGCCGGCGGGTCAGACGGAGTTGCGCTCGCCGTGGGGCCTGGCCTCGGCCGGGGGACGACTGGCGGTCACGATGGCGGGGACCCACCAGCTCTGGTGGCTCGATCCGGAGGCCCGCGCGCTTTCGTTGCTCGCCGGGACCGGTGGCGAGAGCATCGCCGACGGGCCGCCCCTGCACGCCCTACTCGCTCAGCCTACCGGCGTCGCGGTCACGCCTGACGGGTCGCTCGCGTTCGCCGACAGCGAGTCGTCGGCCGTGCGGCTCGCCACAAACGATGCGGTCACCACCGTCGTGGGCACCGACCTGTTCGACTTCGGCGATCGCGACGGAGTGGGCGACCGCGTGCTGCTGCAGCACTGCGAGGACGTGGCACCGCACGCAGGCGCGCTCGCCGTTGCCGACACCTACAACGACCGTCTCAAGCGGGTAGACGTCTCCAGCCGAGAATGCGCGCCGTGGCCGGGAGCGGCTGGCGAGAAGGGGCAACTGCGAGAGCCCGCCGGGGTGTGGAGCGACGGCACGACACTGCTCGGCGCAGACACAGGGCACCACCGAATCGTTGTCGTCGGCGCTGACGGCTCTCTCGGCGAGGTTCGACTGGCGTAGCCGCCGGGACGACGCGCGTCGGTGGATTCGAGCCTTCTCGCGGGAATCAACCGAGTAGACTGGAGGGCGAGGGCCGAGGCGGGGCGAGGCCCGGACTGCCGACCTTCTCGGCGAGCGCTTGGGGGAGCCAACGGTGGACGAGTCACAGCTGCCCAGACCAGAGGCGGGCAACCGCATTCCGCTGGCGACCGAGATCATGAGCTACCTGGGCGGAGTCCTCGCCGTCGCGGGGGTAGCCGTCCTCATCGGCATGTTCTGGGACAAGCTGGGGGTCGTCGGTCAGCTGGCGCTCACCGGCCTGGTCGCCGCCGCCTGTCTAGCGGGCGGGCTGCTGATCGGTCGCATCGAGGACCGCGCGGCGCATCGGCTCCAGGAATTCCTGCTCGCGCTCGGCGTGTTGGCGACCGGCGCGTTCACGGGAATCGCGGCATTCCACGTCGCCGAGGCGATCATCAGAGTACCGCCCAATCCTGAGGTATCCGTTCCCGGTGCCAGCGAGTGGGGATACCTTTTTGGCTTCATCGGTATCGCCCTTGTCGGTGCGGTGGTCTACTGGCGCTATCGCTTCGTGCTCCAGCAGCTTGCCGTCGCGGTGGGCGTGTTCTTCGTCCCTATGTTCGCGATCCAGCTGGCGTTCCGCAGTTTCACCGTTCCTGATTGGATCAACTCGGCCGTCTGGATCACGATCGGGCTGCTCTGGGGCGTTGCGGGACTGCGCAAGCTACTGGCTCCGGGCGAGACGACCGCGTTGGTGATCTCGTGTACAGGCATCCTCTTGGGGTTGTTCACGTTCTCGACGTACAACCCCAACCTCGACTGGGCCAAACGGCCGATGTGGCCCCTGTGGGTCGCACTATGCGGCGCCCTCCTCATGCTGCTGGCCGGTGTGCTTCTCAAGCGAATCGTCGTCACGGGCTTCGGCTCTGCTGGTGCGATGATCTTCATCCCGATGCTCCTCGCCGAGCAGTTCCAGGGCTCCGTCATGGTCCCGGTGCTCATCCTGATGCTGGGCATCGTGCTGATGGCCGCCGCCGCTTTCGTCGCCCTTCGCAAGCGCCGAGGAGGGCAGGCCGGAGCGCCGGCCGCTGCGGAGACGGACCCGCAATCGCCGCAACCTGAGCCGCCAACCGCGGCGAAGCCACCTCGTGTGATACCCATCGTCTCGGAGATCCTGGGCTACATCGGCGGCGCGTTCGCGCTGGGCGCCAGCATCGCGCTGGTCACGGCGTATGCCGACAAGATCGGCGCCTGGGGCCAGATCGCGGTTTGCCTGGTCGCGGCGATAGCCGGGCTTGTCGGCGGGTTTGCGATCGGGCGCATAGATGACCCCGGGGCGAGGCGGCTCCAGCAGTTCCTGCTGCTGGTCGGCGTGGCCGGAATCGGGGCGACCAAGGGCCTTGCGGTGTACCGCATTCTCAAGTCCGGGGTGTTGGGCGTCAGCGGCCTGCTCGCCCCCGCGAACGCCGCCGATTGGGGCCTGTTTGTCGGAGCCCTCGCAGCCGTGATCGTGGGCGGGATCGTCTGGTGGTTCTGCCGCACAGGGTTGCAGCAGCTGGCCTTCGGGGTCTCGCTGGCTACAGCGTGCATCACGGCGCTCGCGCTGCCCCAGACCGAAGGGCCGTACTGGGTCGTCGGGCTCGTACTGCTGGTGATCGGGTTGGTCTGGGGCGCTATGGGATACGCCGGCCTGCTGCGGCCCGTGAATGCCGCGCTTGCGCTCGGGACGGTGGGCGTCGTTGCCGGGTTCCTGACGATGGCGTCGATGGGGAACGACTCGCCGCACGCGTGGGCGCTCTGGTCAGGACTTGCCGCGACTGTTGTGCTGCTCGCCCTCGGCCTGCTGACGCGGCGCTACGTCGTCGTGGGAATCAGCGCGCTGGGGCTCTGGCAGTTCCTGCCGGCGATCCTGGGCGAGCTGTTCCCGGACTCGATCGCAGGCCCCATCGTGGTCATGGTCCTGGGCGTCGTCTTCATCGGCACCGGCGTAGCCGTGGCCATTCGCGCGCAACGCAAGCGGGCCAGGGGGCAGGCCACGGCGTCGTAGAGCGCAGCGCTTCGCGCGAATTTGGTGAGGCGACCGTCTATCGCCACATAGGGCACTTTATCGTCCTCGCCTGGGCATTCTGGTTACATCACTCCCTCTTACGGAACATAGGTTTTGCGGCCGTTTGTCTCGCCCCGGGGAGGATTCATCGGGCGAGGCGGGTTCAACGGCCTTGAGAGGTGGGGCTCTCAGTGGCGAGGCTTTCTTGGATTCCGGGGAGCGGCAAAGCGCGGATCGCGGCCGTAACGGCCACCGCGGTGCTCGTCGTTGCCAGCGTCGCGGTGGTTCTCACCGTCGATCGGGCGCACACGTCAGGCCCCGCTACCAGTACGACCGACCTGAGCTCTGACGCCAACACAGCGGGAAGCGCCTCGAGTGCCGCAGAGGGACCAGTTGTTTTCGGCGCAGAGGCATCGTCTCAAGCAAACTCACCCGGAAATCCAGCCACGAAGGCCGCTGGCGCCGCCGCAGCGCATACGCCAGCCACGCCCGGGAAGGGCGGCTCGGCGGTGTCACCACTGCCCGACGCTCCGACGCCGGCGGGACAGGGGTGGACGCTCTCGAACCCCAAGGTCCTCGCGAAAGGCGACACGGCTCAGGCGCAGCAGGGCACCCTGACCCAAGGCCGGATCGTTTCGGCAGACGCAATGTCCGAGGATGGCCGCAAGGCCCGCTTTACCATCACGCTGACCCAGTTCGTCCCCTCCTCCAACGCGCCTGGAGGAACCATCTCGGGCCGACATTACCTGCAGGGATCATGGCGGCTTGTGCCTGCCGGGCTTGGCACGCAGGCTCGCAACCCGCTGGGCTCTTACCGGGGTGCGCTGCGAGCCGAGTCATCCGAGGACCTCATATCCGGCAAGCACGACATGAAGGCGCTCGTCGAGCTGGTCGGCTCGTACGCGGTCGGGGGTCGAGCGGCCCGCCAGGGGGAGTACCAGGGGACCGCCGAGTTCGACGGGCAGCTCGTGATACCCAGCGTTTCACCGCCTGCTTCGCAGTAGGCGTCTGCAGCTACACAAGGAGGAGACCGATATGAGCGGGATCAACCCATCATCGCGGAGAACACGTCGCTCAGCGGGGCGCATGGTCGCACTCGTGGTGGTGTTCGCACTGCTCGTGAGCGCGACACCGGTCAACGCCGACATTCCTTCTCGGACGCCGATCAGCTCCGCGAGGAGTGCGATGCCGCTTCCGGGGACACAGGAGCAGGAGCTGAGCAACATCACCTTCCCGGCTCCCTACAATGTGTTTGAGTTCGCAGTGACGTGCATGGCGTGTCACAGCGGCTCGGTCGATCAGAATGTCAGCCACGGCACCAACTGGGCCGGCACCAACATGGCGTCGTCCGCGCGGGACCCGATCTTTCGCGCGAACGAGCTCATCGTGAACGACGCGGTGCCGGGTGCGGGCAACCTGTGCTTCCGGTGCCACAGCCCCAACGGCTGGCAGTCGGGTCGATTCAACCCCAAGCTCAACGGCGATCCGCAGGGCGGGGACATGATGCACAGCATCTTGGCCTCGACTGACGACGAAGGAATCCTGTGCGAGGCCTGCCACCGCGTCATGGGTGGCGTCTCGATGAACACCGTACCAGGGTCGACCTTCCCCACTGCCTCGCCGACCTTCAATCTCATGACCGGAGTCTATGACTGGCCGCACAGCGGCGTTCCGTATCCGCAGGGTCCATCTGCTGGTGACCCCATGGGCGACGCAACGCTCCAGTACATGGACGGCATGACCTACGGCGGGCCACGGGTGGGGTCAGTCGACGTCACGTACAGCGCCGTGCCCAACGCCGGGACCCCCTACACAGGGCAGACCTACGCGGTGTACCCGACCGCCTGGCCTGCGGCGGGCAAGATGCTGAGCCCCACGCGCCGGATCGCGATGGGCCTCCCGCAGTTCAACTCCATCGGCCAGGAGTATGCCTTCAACCCCGATGGCTCGCTTGCCCCGGCGTTCGAGGAACCTGCAGACGTTCCGCGCGACGGCTTTGGCAACAAGGACTACAACGCTCAGGCCATTTCGATCGAGCACCCCACGGTCAAGATCGACTTCCAGGGAACCAGCGAGTTCTGCGGCGCCTGTCACGAGCTGACGGTTCCGATCGGCACCGGCATGCCTGAACAGCGCACATACTCGGAATGGCTCTATAGCAACTATGGCAAAGACATGAACCATGACGGTGTGGTCGGAAAGACGCCTGCATCGCTCGCGGTGGTCGGTGGCGACAAGCGCTGCCAGGACTGCCACATGCCCAAGAACAAGCACGAGTACAGCGATACCGTGACGATCGCGCTCAACCCGGACCCCCTGTTCACCGGCTACTTCCCCTACGGCAAGGATCGCAACCCCGACGGTGGCACGGCGTTCCACAAGTTCGCGGGCGCCAACATGTACCTGCCACAGATGATGAAGGTGCTCTACCCCGAGGTGGATCTCGAGATCGTGGGTGCGCCTACAGGCAACGACACGCGGCTCTTCCCGGGCATGATGTCTGATCGCTCTACGATGTGGGATCGTGCCACGCGCAACACGCAGCTCTCACTACGTGAGGCGGTCAGTATCGAAGCCAGCATCCCGGTCGAGGTCAGCCCGGGTGTCTATGAAGCCAAGGTCGCTGTCATCAACAACACCGGGCACCGGGTGCCCAGCGGCTATCCAGACGGCCGCCGGATGTGGGTCTACCTCAACGTGATCGATGGTGTCGGCAACTCCGTGTTCGAGTCCGGTGAGTACGATGCCGCAACCGCGACACTCGCTGACAGCCGAGCAACCACGACGACCATCACCTCGGCCGATGAAGCGATGATCTACGAGAAGGTCACCGGCTCCGGCACAGAGGGCGCCTACATCGAGTCCCCCGACCTGCTCAATCCCGTTGTGATCTTCGACAACAGGATTCCACCACTGGGCTTTGAGTCGGCGGCCTACGAGGCGGCCGGCGTCAAGTTCATCACCTACACTGGCAATCCCGAAGTCGGCGGCTGCTCGCCCGCTACCGACATGAGCCGGTTCAGCTCCAACGTCGACCGTCTGACCTACCGCTTCACGGCGGCCCCGGGCTTGAGTCTCGCCGCAATTGCCAAGATGCAGTACCAGGCCCAGTCGCGGCCGTTCATGGAGATGCTCAAGGACAAGGCGCCTCCCAACACTCCGCGGCCCGAAGGTCCGCCGAGCATCTTGACCGCGAACTACCCGCTCGTTCCCACGTATCTGTCGGAGAACCCAGCGCTCGACTTCGCCAACACCAAGGACCTCGACGGGGCGGCGCTCGTCGACAACTGGGGTGGTCTTGCTTACGCAGCCTGGCTCAAGACGGGCATGAGCACGCCCTTCACCTTCGATATCACACGCTCCAACGTCGTCAGCGCGCCGAGCAAACCGGTCCTCACCGTTTCGAACCCTCCGGGCGACGTGGTGCTGGGCCAGACGATCGGGAATCCGTTTGCCCTCAAGCTCGACTGGACTGCGTCGACAGGGGCCGACGGCTACGAAGTCTGGATGCGGTATGGGCAGGATGAGGCCACCGCATCGTGGGACCGTGTCGGCATGGTGAGCGCGGACACCACCACATTCACGAGCGACTCGCTCAATGTAGGCAAGACCTACGGGTACAAGGTCGCTGCGTACAACTCGGTCGGGGAGACCATGTCGGATCCGGTCTCGAAGGTCACACCGGTCGACATCCCAATGACGCCGATGAACCTGAAGGTATTCGGGACCACGTCGCGTTCGGTGACACTGACCTGGCAAGACATTGCCGACAATGAGATCGGTTTCATGCTCCAGCGTCAGCCGGTCAACCCGGACGGGTCTCTCGGCCAGTGGGGGACCGTGGGCGTTCCCACCAGCGCCGAATGCGGGCTCTTCACCACATGGGGCTCGGCAAGCTGGACGGACTCGCAGACGGTTCAGCCCGCGAGCGTCTACAACTACCGGGTTGCTGCGTACAACGCCGCCGGTGTTTCCGGATGGGCCGTGCCCACAGTCACCGCAATCACGCCGATGGATCCGCCGGGCAAACCCGGGACCGTCGTCGCGACGGCGCCAAGCCTGACGAGGGTCGACCTGACCTGGACGGAATCCACCGGTGCCCCGACTGGCTACAACGTATACCGCTCCACGGTGCAGGGATCTCTCGGCTCCAAGATCGGTACGGTCACTGGGCTATCGTTCAGCGATCTGACCGTGGTGGGAGCGACTCACTACTACTACACCGTGTATGCCTATAACGCAGGCGGCCAGTCGTTGCTGGGTTCGACCGCCGACATCATCACGGCCGATCGGACGTCGAAGATCTCCGGCACGGTGACGAACAAAGGGGTGGCCGCCAAGGGCGTCATGGTGACCGTCTACGACGCGAACACCCACGCAGCGTTGAAGGGCGCGCTGACCGACAATCTCGGCAAGTACACGATCGCCGGGCTGGCGGCGGGGGTCTACCATGTCCGCTTCTCGGGGACCACGCCTGCGTCGCTCGCGCAGTACTTCGACCACGTAGCAACGATCGGTAGCGCGACCGTGATTACGGTGGCCGAGAGCAGCATCGTGACGGTTTCCAGCGACATCGGTGTCAAGCTGACCACCACGATCGGAGGCACCGTCACAGCCAACGGTCTGCCGCAGAGGAACGTCACGGTGACCGTCTACACCACGGGCGGCTCGGTAGTGAAGAGCGGAACCACCAACACGCTGGGGCAGTTCTCGATCGTGGTTCCGGGCGGAGCGACCTACAAGGTCCGCGCGACTAACACCACGCCCAATTCGCTCTCCCAGTACTACCAACGCAAGACCAGCTTCAACACCGCCAATGCGGTGATGCTGGCGACTGGCGAGACGCTCGCGTTGACCTGGAGCCTGACTCCGTAGCGGAGGCGCCAACGGCACGATCACGAGCGGGGGTCCGGACAATCGGGCCTCTTCTCGTGTCTCTGGGCTGCAGCGAGCGGTGGACTCTCGCGCGCTGCCCGTGAACTCGGTGACATTGGTGGCCCATTTCAAACCCCAAGTCGCTGAGGAAGCTCCTCTCCAGCGGAGAAGGACGCCGTCCCGGTGGCAGCGGCAGGTACTTCTCCCGGGTCCAGCACACTACGAGTTCCGGCCGGGCGAGGCATGCCTCAACGAATGGACGAAAGTCACCTATCGCGCGCTCGTCTTGCTTTCTCCGGCGAGGCGATCGATTCCTTTAGGTAGACATCTCGACCTTCAGTCGGTGGCACCTCGCGTCGAGGTCCTCTTCAGGTCTCTTTCCCGGACCCTCCGGGCGTCTGCCCTTGGCCAGAGTGCCGGCGCACCAGGGCTTTCCTCGCGCCAAAACGCAGCGGTTCCTGAGCTGCGCCCAATTCCTGATCGCGAAATGCTCCATTGTTGCCGGGGCAATCTGTCCCAGTTCAGACTCCGACGGGCTCTCGGTCAGTTGCCCTCGCGTCAGGCTGCTACTTCACGTAGAACGTCTTGCTGATCGAGCTCGGCAGATAGCCGGCGCCTGAGTAAGAGACGACCATCTTCCAGCTGCCCTTGTACGTGGGCTTGTACGTGGCCACGAAGCGCCCCTCTGTGTTCGCAGTCATGGTCTTGGTGGTCCTGAGGCGCCAGTACTTGACGTTGACACGCTTCCACTTGCGGCCCACCTTGCGCCACACCCGCTTGGTCTCCCAGCGGTAGAGCCGCATGGTTCCGGTGCCTGCGAGTGCGGCCGCGCCTGGGGTGATCCAGGCCTTGAACGTCGCCGTCCGGCCGTGCTTGGGTTTCGTCGCCGAGACGGTGGGGTTGTAGAGGGTCGTTGTCGGCGGCGACAACGTCAACGAGACGCTGTTCGACGCATCGTTGAACGCATCCCCAGCGAAACGCAAGCGATACGCGGTCTGCACAAGCGGTGCCGGGACTGCGTACGTGTACGCACCGGCGCCAGCGTCGGTGGCGGTCCCCACGTTGGTCCAAGACCCTGCGCTGTACTCGGCCTGCACGATCACCGTCTTGCCGGGCAGGGGGTCGCTCAGACTGTCCTTGAGCAGCCCGACGATCGTCGCCGGACGTACCGCGTAGGTGCTGGGACCGGCGGCGGAACCGAAGCCCGCGTCGAGCGTCGTCGTCGAGCCGATGCTGCTCTCCAACACCAGCGCGAACGGCGAGAGTGTGCCAGTCACGAAGGTGACCGTGTGATTGACGGTGTCGACGCTCGTCGGGACCAAATGCACCCACGCGGCCCCGGTCCAGTGATGCACCTGCATCTCCAGAGCTTGGCCGTCGGGAATGAGAGGATCGTAGGGCGCTGTTATCGTCATCGACGGTGCAAAGCTGCCGCTGAACGTGATGTTGTAGCAGGTTCCAAGGATCCGGAAGCCGGAATCGAGGGCTACGGGAGGCTGACCGGTCACCAGAATCTGGAGCAGCCCCGCCGACGTCACGTTGTCGAATGCGGCAACGAGCTCGTCGCCTCCGCCGAGACTCACCGTGACTGTGGTCTCGCCGGTCCCCACCTGTTGTGAGCCACTCTGCCCGGGAATCGTGACTATCTTGCCGTCGGATGTCACAGACCGGTTGCCGACTTCATCGACGGCGACAACGGTGTAGAGCGCGCTGCTGCCGGCGGCGCCGGTCACCCGGTAGTTGACGCCCGTGGTCGTGGCGACGGACTCACCGTCTGCGTAGACCTCGTAGTGATCGACCCCTGAGCCGCCGGTGTCGGTGCTAGCCGTCCACGAGAGCGTGACGCTCGTCGTGGTTATGGCGCTGTAGTAGAGCCCGGTGGGCTTTGTGGGAGGCACACTCTCGTTCAGTTGAACGTTGAGTGTGGTGGTGGCCTCGGGACTGACGACAACGGTCGTTGCAGTAACCGAGTGATAGCCGGACTTCGAGAAGTGCAGCGCGTAGGTCGTGGGCGGTACAGAGCTGAACGAGTAGCCACCCGCTCCTGCCGTCGTTGTGGTTCCACCACTGCTGATCTCGACGGATACGCCGTTGAGAGCGGCATGATTGTGATCTGTAACAGTACCGCAGATCCCGCCGAGCACCATGTTCGTGATATCGCGACGGTAGACCGCGTCGCCCTGGGTGTAGACGAGGTATCCGCCGCCCAGGTCGAGTCCGTCTACCGCGCCGGCTGACCCGAAGTTGTAGCAGGCGATGGAGTCGAACCCGTTGCGGAACGAGTACAGATGATTGCCCGCCACAACGGTGTTGGCCTGAATATCGATCGGACCTTGGAGCCAGCCGTTCGGTGTGGTCAGCCAATCCCATTCACAGAGTGTGTTGATCTCGCCGTCAACGACGTTGACGACCTTGACCGGACCGCTTTCGAGATAGCCCTCGACGTAGGCGACGTACGGATAGTCGAACGCCGCCTTGTCGAAGTCGAAACCTGCGGGCATCGTCGTGTCTACTGCCACATCGGTGTCTGCATTCCACAGCGACAGCTTGCCGTCCGTCGTCGATGTGTAAAGCGCGTAGCCATCCGAAGCGAGGAACCGCAGGTTGTAGTCGACTGCGGGCGGACCCACGTCGATATGGCCGGTCGCGATGTCGATCCGACGAAGCTCGCCGGGAACACCGTCCTGGACATCGGGGTCGTCCGACACGAACACGGCGTCTCCGTCGAGCTGATAGGTCAGACTGCCCCAGTTGAGTCCTGAGGCGACGGACTCTATCGTCTCGGACTCCTTGTCGTACGCCACGAGATCGACCAGCGACTGCGAGTGCTCGTCGGCGCCGTTGTCCACGGCGTAGACCGCGAAGCTGGGCCCGACCTGCGGCCGCATCCACGGTCCGTCTGAAGTCGCGACCTTGGTGTCGATCTTGCGCTCGGAAGCGCCGAGCTTTCGAGCGTAGATGTCGAAGTCGGAGTTCTGCGTGCCGCGATTCATCTCGGGGTAGTCACGGTTGTCGAGGAAGAATGTCTCGCCGGAGTTCACGGCCGGCTTGATGTGGTCGGCGGGCTCGTAGACGGGCTCATCGACCTGCACGGCGCTGCCCCCGGCAACCGGGTACTGATACACACCGCTCGCCTGGGACATGTACGCGTACGACCCATCGATATCCGCAACTTCGAGCGTCAACAGGGGACCTTCATCCGTGGTCGCAGTGGTCACCTGCGACGTCGAGGAGTTCCACACCTGGTAGCGGATGTTGTTGAACTGCTCGGGCTCACCATCGGGTTGCGTGCGATCCCAGTCGCGGAAGAGCACCGAATCGCCGTCGCTCACAATCGAATCGATCTGGCAGTCCGGCTCAGCCGACGCGGTGAAGAGCGTGCGGATGGTTTCGTCGCCGATGTCGAACGCCTTGAGCGTGGCCCCGTTCGAGTAGACGACGTCGCCGCCGCAAAGTACCGCGTTCATGATTGAAGTCTCGCCGGCAAGCTTGGTCAGCGGTGTGAGGGTGTCGTCGAGGTAGCTGTAGAGCTCGGGAACCTCGCCGTAGCGGTTGATCACGACACGGCCTTCGTGCACGGCCCCGGGGCGAATGTAGGCTTCCCACAGATTGTCCAAGGGTACCGTCTGGGATTCATCCCAAGAGTCGCCGATCCGCACCATCTTGAGCTGAGAGTCGCCAAGATAAGCGACGTACGTGTCATCGCACACGACATAGTTGATCGCGAAGGGCACGTCGAGCGTGCGAACCAACTCAAGTGTCGAGGTGTTCAGCACCTGGTCGCCCCAGAAGACGTACTCCGCGCTGACATCGAAGGAGTTCGACACGGTGCCCGCCTTCGAGACCGTGTCCTCGGCGAGGTCTCGGATGGCGATCGCCAATACCCCACTTTGTTCCGTACCAGCGGTCCACGCGAGCCGACCATCGGCCGATCGCGCCGCCATGACGCCGAGCGTCCGGGAGGTCACATCGCCGCTGACCTTGGTCGCCGAGCCGCCCAGCGGGGTCGACGAGTCGTCGGGAAGCGTGAAGTCCCGGTCCACGACGAAGTCCCCCACCGTGAAGCTGGTTGAGGTCGAGGCGGCAAGGGTCGCCGCGTTGTTGTAGAACCGCGCCTCGTAGCCGGGAGCCGAGGCCATGATGTAGTAGGCGCCGTCCAGCGTCATCTCATCGGTTGGACACCCGGGAATCGTGTACTCGCCCAGCGCGTTGGTGGTGGTCGACCAGATCCAGAGATCGGGGTCGTCCTTCTCGGCGATTCTGACGACTGCACCAGAGATCGGCTCATGGCCGGCATCTTCGACGACGCCGGACATCGAACCGGCGAGCTCGAGCTCGACCGGCGAGACCAACGTCGTGGTCTCCGCCGCTTCGACGGTGACGGTGACGAGTTTCGTGGCGTAGGTGCCGCTATCGTCGAAGAACCTGACCTGGGACTCACCCGGCATCAGATCGATGAGGGCGAACGACCCATCCGGCAGCACCGTCGTGTCGGTCCACCCAAGGCCCAAGAGCCACCGGGCTGAAATCGTCTCTGAGAGCAGCGCCGAACCGCCGGGGCCGGTGACCTGTCCGATGATGTTGCCGGGGTTGTACAGCTTGATGTTCCGTGTGACACCCGCAGAGCCCGAGATCACGACCTCTGTGCTCTCGCCGCTCGAGAGCCCGGTCGCCGTGGCGGACACGTAATAGGTCCCGTTGGCGAGACCCGAGATGACGTACTCGCCGTCGGCATCGGTGGTCGTCGATTCCGACGATGTCGCGCTGTCGGCTGACACCGTGGCACCCACAACCGGGGCATCGAACGAGTCGGTGACAACGCCTGTCACCGTCCCTGCCGGCACGAGCGCGAGCCCGAGGGTGGGAATCGCCAGGAGGAAGATCGATGCGAAGAGCAGGACGAAGAGTCCGCGCGCGTAACCTCGGCGTCGAGTGTTCATGGAGCCCCCCAGCCATGTTGTGGAGTGCGCAGCCTGCGCACGGGTGATGCGAGGGCTTATATACCCACAGATTAGGGAGGCTTGTCGGGTGGCCGGCCGTAATCCGCTGTGTTCTGAGCGCGACCCGGTTCGTCCTTCTGGACGCCCGTCGGCTACCATTGTGGGTGCGAACCCATCTGCGACGCCGAGAGGGCCTGCCGTGTCGAGCAAGACCTACCGATGGTTGATCGGCATATGCATCGCGCTCGCCGCAGCGATCGCCGTCATCATGCCGCTGTCTTCGTGAAGCGGCCGACCGTCGTTCCCGACGTGAGGCTGAAGCCCGCTGCCGCAGCCACGCAACTCATCAAGAGTGCCGGGCTCAAAGTGGGTCGGTCGGGCCAGTCCGCGACCGGTTCAGTCGGTCCCGGGCTCGTTGCCAGGCAGAGCCCGGCTCCGTCGACCAAGGTGCCGAGCCGTTCGTCAGTCGACATCACCGTGTCGGTCTCGCCGGTGGCCGCCGACGTCCCCGTCGTCACCGGTCTGACCGCCGAGCAGGCCGTCCAGAAACTGTCCGATGCCCTCTACCTTCCAACGAGCGTCAGCGTCTTCGGAACCGCCACTGCGGGTGTCGTCCTCGATCAGGCCCCGTCTCCCGGCACCAGCTGGATGACGGGCAGGCCGGTTGCGATCGGCGTCGCCGTCATCACGCAGATCAACGATCCGCAGTCCAACGTGGTTGTCGACCGGCTGCCGCAGGGCGGCGTTGTCGTGAGGCCGGGGACGACCGTCCTTCTTCTCTTCAAGGCTCCCTAGTGTTGGGGGATTCCGGCAACGACCCACAGCACCGCCGACTCGCCGACAAGCCCTGGGTCCCCGTCGCCGTCGCTCTTGCGCTTATGGTCGTCTGGGGCGGGACGCCGCTGTTCTCCAAGCTCGCGGTCGCCGAGATAGACCCCCTGCTCGTCGGCATTCTGCGCACCGTGCTCGCCGGCTGCCTCGCTCTGCCGCTCGCGCTGCTGATGCGTCAGCCGCTCCCGACCGACACTCGCGGCAGGCAGCTGCTCGCGTTCTCGGGCTTCGCGGCCTTCATCGCCTTCCCGCTGCTGTTCACGGTGGGCCAGTCATCGACCTCGGCGATGCACGGCGCGCTGGTGCTGGCCACGCTACCGGTGTTCACGAGCCTGTTCGGCACGCTGATCGAGCGGCGGCGCGTCTCCAAGACCTGGATCGCCGGATGCGTCATCGCGCTGGCAGGCGAGGCCGTAGTCATCGTCTGGCGCACCGCCGGTGCCACCCAGGGCTCCAGCCTCAAGGGCGATCTGATCGTGCTGACGTCGTCGGCGATCTGCGCGCTGGGCTACGTCGCGGGCGCGCGGCTCACGCAGAGCGGCTACGCCAGTCTGCCGACCACCCTGTGGGGTGCTGCCGGCTCGGCGGTCGTGCTGCTTCCGCTGATGGCGTGGCAGCTCGCCCACACGGGTGTGCCCCACGCGGGCGCTGCGGCGTGGGGCTCGATCCTGGTGCTTGCGTTTCTGACGTCGGTGCTGGGCTACGTCGCGTGGTACTGGGCGCTCGCAAAGGGCGGCATCAGCCGCATCGCGTCGGTGCAGTTCACGCAGCCGCTCTTTGGCATCGCGCTCGCCGCCATCGTTCTCGGCGAGCGTCCGGCGCCCATCACGGCTGTGGCGGCGGTCGGAATCCTGACCGGCGCGTACATGGTGCTCCGAGCAGGGTCGCGCGGAGGCGGCGCAGCGCCCGCCGAGGCCGAGTCGATCGCCTAGGCGATCACCACCCGCTCGGCTCGCCCAGTTCCTCCTCGCGTCTCCGCCAGTCCTCGAGCAACCGCGCTTGGAGCGGCCTCAGCGCCGTGAGCAGCCGAGGGATGTCGCTGCCGACCACCTCGGATATCCGGTTAGGGTCCAGCCCCTCGTAGTGGTGGACGATGCGGTCGCGGAGGCGCGCGGCGTCGCTCCAGGCCACCTCCGGGTGCTCGGCGCGAACCGAAGGGGAGACGCTCTTGGCTGCCTCGCCCAGAACCGTCAGACGCCAGAGCACGATGTCGGCGCGGTCCACGTCATCGAGGATCTGCTCGGCGGGTATACCGGCGCACACGGCCAGGATGCGCTCGGCCGACTCGACCATGTCGTTGACGTAGAGGAGAGGCTCACGCTGCCCACACACGGACGACCTCCCGTGCGACGTCGGCGCGAATCTCCCAGCGCAGCCGGGCCTCGGTGGTGATGTCGACCTCCCTGCCCAGGATGCGCTGCAGGTACTCCTCCAGCTCGCGAGTGTCCGCCGCCGAGGAGTCTTCGAACTCCACGAGGCAGTCCACGTCGGAGTCCTCGGTCTGGTGGGCATCGGCGAAGGAGCCGAATACGCCGAGCTTCGACACGCCATAGCTGTCACGGAGCTCGTCGCCGTGCGAGCGCACCCTCGCGACGATGTCGCCCAGCTCGCGGACGGGAGTCTGGGCAGCCGCAGCGCCGTCGGCAGGCGACGCCGCGGCTGTGCCCGTGAGCCGAACCGAGCCGTCAACGATCAGCGCGTCAAACCCGAGCGCGGCCGCAACCTGGCTCACGCGCTCGAGACTCGCCGAGCGATACGCCTGCGACTCCCACCGCTGCACCTGTTGCCGCTTCACGCCTATGCGTTCTGCCAGCCCGGCCTGCGTGAGACCGCCCGCTCGGCGCGCCTCGACCAGTGCCGTGCCTATGTCGGCAAGTGTGTTCACGTGACAAAGTATGCTACTCAAGAGTTGTCGAAGGCAACACAAGAGTTGCCAGAACAGGCCTACCCCAGGCGCTCCAGCGTCGCCGAGAAGTGCCGCAGGAACGGGGCCTGCTCGGCGATCCGGTAGGCGGGGAGCTCGTCTCGCATCTCGAACACCTTGGTGACGACCTCGATCACGTAGTCGACGTGGCTCTGCGTGTACGTGCGGCGCGGGATCGCGAGGCGCACGAGCTCACGCGGACCCGCGACCTCTTCGCCGGTCTCGGCATCGACGTGGCCGCACATCAGCGTCCCGATCTCGCAGGCCCCCACCACGCCCAGCACGTACC